>CANPZU010000023.1 GCA_947588825.1 uncultured Clostridia bacterium | reverse complement strand
ACAAAAACGACTGCTTGGCTATCCTTTCGGATGCCTTGCAGTCGTTTTTTTTCGGCTGTTTTTTTTACAGCGCCTTCCCACTAATTTGTTTTTTTGCTTTTTTCACTGTCTACTTGACAGGGGGCGCTTCAAAAACGGACGCGTTTTGTTATTATCCTCTCTTTCAAATTTAAGCCTTAAAAAACAGCGTCACCGTAATGCAGCTCGCTCTGCGCCCTTCGGGCGGCGGGGTAAATAATTCAAAATGCCGCATCACTTGTTTTTTTCACCGCTTTTAAAGCGAGCAAGTAAAGGGCAAGGGCAAAGCTTAGTCTTAAGGCCGCCGTACGAAGCGCTTTAATTTAAAAGGCGGCAGCTTGAAAACTCACGATAAATTATTTTGTTATTGCGTTATCCTGTCAAATTCGATCCAAAACGTGCTGCCGTGGCCCTCTCGGCTTCTCACGCCGAATTTGCCCTTATGCAGTATCATGATCGATTTGACGATTGAAAGTCCGAGCCCGGTACCTACGGCGGCGCGTTTATGTTCGGTATCCGCTTTATAGTACCGTTCCCAAATCAGCCCGAGCTGATCCTGCGGGATACCGTGTCCGCTGTCAGAAACTTCAATACGCACACTTTTATCGCTTATAATCTGTTTTACACTTATTGTGTTGTCGCTTCCGGTATGAGTTACGGCATTATTGATCAAATTGAGGAGCGCCCTGACTATCATACCGCTGTCTCCCATGATATAAACGCTCTCGCACTCATCGTAATTGATGATATAACCGTTTTTTTCGGTAAGCGTGCGGTAGGTCTCGACCGTCGATTTGACCGTTTGGCTTATATCGGTTTTCTGAAAATCGGGAGCATAGTTGCCGCTTTGAATCTTGGAATAGTCGAGCATCTCATTTACAATTGACGTCAACCTTGCGGTTTCGTCTATCACAGTGCCGAGATTTTCGGGATTGCACTCTCCCGGAATGTCGCGCATCATTTCGGAATATCCCTGAATAAGAGTCAGGGGGGTACGCAGGTCATGAGAAATGTTGGAGATGAGTTCGCGCCTCAGTTTTTCCACTTTTGAAAGCTCAGCGCCGGTGTAGTTGAGGATGGCCGAGAGTTCATTCACCTCTTTATACCCTCTTTTCACATTGAATCTGACATCGTAGTCTCCGTGAGCGAAAAGCTGCGCTTTGCTGCTTATTTGAATTATCGGTCTTGTCACCTTTCGGGAGACGAAAACGGTCAAAAGAAATGCAAAAAGCACAAGTACGACCGAAATGACCGCAAGCAGAAAGGTTATGGTTTGAGTCGTGGCGCCCACCGGAGTTATGACTGAGTTCAGAAAGAGCACGCGGGTAAGGTCGTTTCCGCCGCTTGCGGAGCAGACGAGAGTGTAAATGACACTGTGAATCTCGTCGTCCGAGGAGACAAGTGAAAATTCGGTCCCGACGTATCCCTTTTCCTCGTCATACGAAACGCTCATGAGCTGAGCTTTGCCGCCCTGAAGCGAGTACTTATAAAGCACCATACATTCATTGTAAGACAAGTAATACAAATTACAGTCGTTATATATGGTATCCGTAAGCCTTGTTATTGAATTCTGATCGGGAACGAGAAGCGAGATGCACATGCTGTGCGCGTCGGCAATTTCAGTCGCCTTTTCCTTTATCTCATCAATATCGGCTCCCGAATATATGATTTTTGCCAGGGTCTCGCCATCATTTTTTATCTGTGTTATACAGTAGGATTTATATATCCTTTCAAGAAATACCACCTGAAAAAGCCAAAGCAGCAGGAGAGTGACAACCGTAAAGAAAATAAATGCGGTAAAAACATACAGACGGACGCTGGGCGCCCTTTTTATTTGCGTTTGCAGCTCATTTTTGCGTTTCAAAGCGATATCCCACTCCTCTCAGGGTAACTATGAATTTGCTGTATTTACCGAGCGACTTTCGAAGCAGCTTTATATGAGTATCAAGCGTGCGGTCGTCTCCGTAAAAGTCGTATCCCCAAACCTCGCATATGAGTTTTTCACGGGAAAGAGCGATATTTGAGTTTTTGACCATGTAAAACAGAAGGTCATATTCCTTGGGAGACAGCTGGGTTTGGACCGAATCGATATATACTATACGGGCAGTAAAATCTATTTTGAGTCCCTCGCATTCAAATATATCCCGCGTCTCAACAGAGCTTTCCTTGAACGGCAAGGTCCTTTTCATGATGGCGTCGATCCGAAGCATCAGCTCCTTCGGGGAAAAGGGCTTTACCACATAGTCGTCGCATCCGGTTTGAAAGCCGCCGATCTTGTCGTATTCCTCTCCTCTTGCCGACAGCATGATAATAGGCACGTCGCTGATCTTTCTGATATCGCGGGCGGCGGAAAGGCCGTCAAGGACGGGCATCATTATATCAAGAACTATTATGTCGAATTTGCCGTTTCTGCAAAGATTCACGGCATCCATACCGTTTGTCGCCTCGGTGACGGTATGGCCTTCAAATTCGGCGTATTTTTTTATTATCTCCCTTATTTTATCCTCGTCGTCGGCAACAAGTATTTTATACATAACGTACTTTGTCCTCCGTTCTCTTTCTCCGTCTTACGCTCTCGCATCATTTTAACTCTGACAGTATCAGATTGATTATGATAGTGGTGTTGTGATCTCTGACCACGCTCAGACTTACCGTATCTCCGGGGCTGTATGCTCCAAGAGCGGCATTAAGGTCGTTTTGCGATGTTATTTCGACTTCCCCGACTCTTTCAATACGGTCGCCGAACCTGAGCTTTGAAGAGCCCTCGGCATAACCTGCCACATTTGCCGTATCCGTTATATAAAACCCTTGGGTTATCCTTTGGATCCAAGTCCCCGAAACAGCGTACTCCCGCAGCTCGGGATATCTGCTGTAGTTTTGAGGAGTGATGTAAACTCCATCGAAGCCGTAAGAAGCTCTGCCCGAAACGTATCCCTTTTCGATAAGATCCTTTGTCACCGTCTTGACAGTGGAAATGGGTATTGCAAAGCCTATTCCCTCGACCGACACGTCCGCCGATTTGGCGTTTACAATACCCACCAGCGAGCCGTTGCTGTCAAAGAGTCCTCCGCCCGAATTTCCGTGGTTGACGGCGGCATTGGTCTGTATCAGCGTCATTGTCTGACCTTCTATTGTTATCTGTCTTTCAAGGCTTGATATTATACCGTCCGTGACAGTATTTGAAAGTGCGCCCAACGGATTGCCTATAGCTACGACGGTCTCGCCGAGAATGAGCCCTGTTCCTCTGAGAGTGGCCGCCGGAAGATCTCCCGACACGTTTATCTTTATTACCGCAAGGTCGGTCTGGGTGTCACGTCCCACCACCGACGCTTCAAAACGGTCTCCCGTACTCAGAGTCACGAGCACCGTTTCTGCGTTTTCCACCACATGATTGCATGTGACTATATATCCGGCCTCAGACAGTATCACTCCGCTTCCCGCGCCAACCTTTGTCGCGCCGGACGGAGACGCGGTCTGTGTGTAGGTGTCGATCGCCACTACCGTCTTGTTAGCTATCTCGGAGGCGGCGATAACCGCGTTTTCCTTGATCTCCGCATAGTTGACCTTCATGTTTGTATCTTCATAAGAAACGTTGCCGCGTTCCACGACGCCGCTCCTTATCGCAAAGACGCATATTGCCAGAGCGGCAAGCGCGCCCGAAATTACTGATATAAGAACACAAAGCGCGATAGTGCGTTTGCTTCTCCTTGATGCTTTTTTATTTTCCGTATAGCTTTGCCATATGGCGCTAAGATCGCTGCCTGCGCCGCTCTTATCGGCGTATTCTTTTCTCGTGTACGCGCCGCTTTTGCTGTCATAGGAAAGCTCGAATTCACTCGGCCTTTTACTTACGAACGTCTTGTTTTCGGGAATATCACTTCCGCTCATCGAGTAGGATGAGGAGGAACCGTCAAAAGAATACTCGGCTTCTTTATTGTTTTCCTGTCCGTCCCCGACCTCCTTTCGAACATTTTCGGCCTCCTGATTCAGCGTTTGTTCTTTGTTTTTTTCTTCGTCGCTTAGGTTGTTTATATTGTTTGTTTCATTCTTCTCATTTGTTTCATTATTCTCATCGGGTATCATAAGTTCTCTCTCCTTTTCAAGGATTTGTTAAAATATTATAACGCCGTTTTGTGACGGTTGTATGATGAACTACTTAATAAAGTATGAAACAAAAAATCTCTTCGATACAGATACAGACAAAACCTCGATCTTGCGGATTTATCGGAGCATAAAAAGCAAACAGCACAAATTTAAAAATACTCCGACCTGCCCCGCTCACACAGAAGCGTATTTTAAAGGTCAAAATACGGCAGACACACTGACACAATAAACAAGGAGCGGCAAAGAAGCGCAAAACACCCTTTGCCGCCCGAAACGTCGACTCATCTTTTGAAGCGGTATATTGTGGTTTGAGTATACTTTTCTCCCGCTCTGTACACGCACGAGGGAAAAGCGGCGTGATTGGGACTGTCAGGTATCCTGTTGCACTCCAGCGCCACTGCCTGATTTTTCCTTTGAGGGCAGTTTGAGAAAAACGGATTGTCGGCCGTCATAAAGTTGCCGGTGTACATCTGTATTCCGCCCTCGGTGGTAAGTATATCCATCGTTATATCGGTCACGGGGCTGCTTATCGTTGCGATAAGCAGGGGCGAGTCTTTATTTTCTCCCCTGTCACGTGTAAAGCAGTGGTCGTATCCGCCCGCCGTCTTTATTTGTATATCGTCTGCGTCGATATCCCTTCCTATCGCTTTAGCAGTGCGAAAATCAAACGGCGTTCCCGTGACGTTTGCAAAATATCCAAATGGAATGAGCTTTTGGTCGACAGGTATATACTGGTCGCAGTACATGGTCAGCATATGGTCGAGTATGGTGTTTCCGACGCCCGAAAGATTAAAGTAGCTGTGATTTGTAAGATTGATTATCGTGTCCTTATCGCTTACGGCGACGTAATCTATTTTCAGCTCGTCGGCGAGAGTAAGAGTATATGTCACATATACGGCAAGCGTTCCCGGGAATCCCTCCTCATTGTCAGGGCTTACATATTTCAGCGTGACATAGGCGCGATCGTCGTCACATCCCAAATTTTCAAGCTTCCACAGCTTACCCGAAAAGCCGCAGTAGCCCCCGTGCAGGTGATATCTGCCCGCCTCGTTGTTGCTCACGTTATATTCCCTACCGTCTATTGAAAACTTGCCCTTGTATATTCTGTTCGCATATCTTCCGACTATTGAGCCGTGGTAATCGTTGTCCTTCAGATAGCCCTCGATGGTGTCAAAGCCGCATACGACGCTGACATCGTCGTACAAGAGCTCGGCGACTCTTGCCCCGTACTCGATAATCTTCACCGACATGCGGCTGTTTGACAGAGTATAGGAAGAAACTGTGTCATTTACTGCTTTTCCGAAAATACTTTTTGTGACTTTCATTTTTCTTCTCCTTGCCGTTGTTATAAATCGCTTAAATATCATATATATTATATATCTTAAATTTCACAATGTCAATCGGTATATTATCATTTTATGCGCACATAAAATGAAACTGCGGCGGTATGATGAATACCCGAAAACCGAAAAAAGAAAAGGTCAAGCCGTTTATATTCGCCGCGCCTTATATCAAAGCGGGAAGGAGCCCTCGTAAAGCAAGGACGCAAGGTCGTAAAGATAATGAAAAAAATCAGAGTGGAAGGAATACTCATAATACTGTGCGTGCTGCTTGCAACGGCCGTTCCGGCAGCCATCCTCAAGGGAAAAAATACGGAGCTCTCCTATGACAGACTCGAAATGTATTTTCACGGCACAAACCAAACGGCGTATCTTAGCCTTGAGGAGTATACCGCTCACATAACGCAGGCGCTGCGACTTGAGGAGGAAATGGAAAAAGGAGCGCTTGAAGCCTTGGCGATTGCCGCAAGGACAATGGCGCTTTTGACAAAGGGGACAAGTTGCAATCACGATTTCTGCGACTCTCCCGAGCATTCGTTATCTTATGAGTACGAATGCTCGCCGGAGGTGTCTGAAGCCGTTAAAAACACCTCCGGGCTTGTGATCTCGCTAAACGGCGCGCTCGCGCCCGCTTTTGTGCACCATTCCTCCTATCTTGTGACCGAAAGCTCGCTTGACCTTACCGGCAGAGAGGTGCCCTGCCTTGTTTCGGTCAGCTCCCCCGAAAGCGTCGAACCTTCTCAAAGCTTTGTGAGTTTTGAGGAGGCAAAAATGATCCTTGAAATAAAACTTTCAATAAAAGATTTCAATCCCTCAAAGGCTATAAGTATAACCTACAACGGCACGGGAAGAGCAAAGTACGTTAAAGTGGCGGAGCAAAGCGTTTCAGGAACCGATTTTGCAAGGGCGTTCGGACTTGAGTCCTCCAATATTAAGCTTGAAAAGCTGGAAAAAGGGTACTCTTTTACAGTTTACGGAAAGGGAAACGGGCTTGGTATGAGTATATGCGGCGCAAACGTCATGGCAAAGGACGGCGCGCTTTATGACACAATCCTGCTTCACTACTATCCGGGCTGTGAAATAACACCGGTTTATAAGCTGATAAAATAAAGAAATAAATACTTTTCAAGCGAATATTAAAAAAACTATTGTATTTCATCATAAAATGATGTATAATAAAATCAAACAATAAAAACGCGCGGGGAGCTTGTATTACGGGCTGAGAGGAAGGTGCGACCTTCGACCCATGACCTGATTTGGATAATGCCAACGTAGGGACGCTTAAATAAAAGGTGTTGAAATGGGGGCATAAGCAATGCCCCCTTTTTGGCGCAATCAAAGATTTCAAGGGAGAGGATTTTTATGGTAAGGATAAACGGAGAAGAACTGGACGTCGCGGGAAGCACGCTGAGCGAATATCTGAGTAAAACCGATTATGACGCAAACCGTATAGCAGTCGAAATCAACAATAATATCCTGCCCAAGGACAAATACTCCAAGACGGTACTGCGCGACGGGGATATTGTCGAGATTGTCAGCTTTGTCGGAGGCGGTTGAAAGTAAATCGGTTATATCAAAAGACAAAAACCCGTAAAATTAAAAGAGAAAGAGAAAGAATAAAATGACAGACGATAAGCTTATAATCGGCGGACATGAGTTCACGTCAAGATTCATACTCGGATCGGGGAAATACTCTCTGAGCCTGATTGAGTCGGCGGTGAGGGACGCGGGAGCGCAGATAATCACTCTTGCGGTACGCCGCGCAAACACAAATAAAAACGAAAATATACTTGACTTTATTCCCAAAGGCGTGACCCTGCTTCCCAATACCTCAGGAGCGAGAAACGCAGACGAGGCGGTGCGCATAGCACGTCTTGCCCGAGAGCTGGGGTGCGGAGATTTTATCAAGATCGAAATTATGAGGGACACAAAATATCTGCTTCCCGACAATAGCGAAACGGTGAAGGCAACCGATATACTCGCACGGGAGGGCTTTGTCGTTATGCCTTATATGTATCCCGATTTGAATATTGCGCGGGACCTTGTAAACGCGGGAGCTTCCTGCGTTATGCCGCTCGCCTCGCCTATCGGTTCGAACAAAGGACTTGAAACTAAAGAATTCATTAAAATACTGATCGATGAGATTCCCCTTCCCGTGATAGTCGACGCGGGAATAGGACGTCCCTCACAGGCTTGCGAGGCAATGGAAATGGGAGCCGCCGCCATAATGGCGAACACCGCTCTTGCTACGGCGGGGGATGTCGCCCTCATGGCGTCCGCTTTCAAGCTTGCAATAGAGGCGGGCAGAAGAGCGTATCTTGCAAAGCTCGGAAGAGTTCTCACAAGAGGAGCTTCCGCTTCCGACCCGCTGACCGGATTTTTACATGACTGAGGTGAAAGCCGTGAATAACAGTTTTTTTGTGGATTCCGCTTATCTTTCGGAATCGGCGCTTAAAAAAAAGCATGAGCTTGAAAATGATCCATCCTCCAGGACCGACCACATGAAGTATATGCCCGACATGGAGATAATAAACTCCGATATTCGGGAAAAAGTGCTTTCTCAAATGCAAAATTACGACTGCCAAAGCTACACGGCAAAGGACGTTGAGGCATCTCTTTCTAAGGACGGCTGTGACGTGGAGGACTTTAAGGCGCTGCTTTCTCCCGCGGCGGAGCCCTACCTTGAAATGATGGCAAAAAGGGCGCGCGAAGAGACCGCGAAGCATTTCGGCAATACCGTTTATATGTTCACTCCCCTGTACATCGCCAACTATTGCGAAAACTACTGCGTATACTGCGGCTTCAACTGCTACAACCATATAAAACGCATGAGGCTCGACCCTTGGCAGATCGAACATGAGATGAAGGTGATCGCCGATTCGGGTATGGAGGAAATACTGCTGCTCACCGGCGAAAGTCCCTCAATGAGCGATATAGGTTATATCGCAGACGCATGCAGACTCGCACGCAGATATTTTAAGACGGTGGGTCTTGAGATATACCCGGTCAACACAAGCGATTACAAATACCTGCACGAGTGCGGAGCCGACTATGTGACGGTGTTCCAGGAAACATACGATCCGCAAAGGTACGAACAGCTTCACCTGATGGGGCGCAAACGCGTTTTCCCGTACCGCTTTGACGCGCAGGAAAGAGCGCTGCTCGCCGGTATGAGAGGAGTGGCGTTCTCGGCACTTTTGGGCCTTGCCGATTTTCGCAAGGACGCCCTCGCCTCGGCGCTGCACGCCTATTATCTTCAGAAAAAATACCCGCACGCAGAAATTTCGCTTTCCTGTCCCCGCCTTCGCCCCATAATCAATAATGACCGTATAAATCCCCTCGACGTTCACGAAAGACAGCTTTGCCAAATCATATGCGCATACCGCATATTTCTGCCGTTTGCAGGTATAACGGTATCCTCAAGAGAAAGCGCCGTCTTTCGAAACGGCATAGCCAAAATCGCCGCCACCAAAATCTCGGCGGGTGTGTCTACCGGGATAGGAGACCATGAAAGCAAATACACGGGAAAGGACAAGGGCGAAAAAAGCGGAGACGAACAGTTTGAAATAAACGATTCCCGCAGCCTCGAAAAAATGAGAAAGGATATGCAGGACGAGGGACTTTGGCCGGTCCTCAACGACTATCTCTATGTGTAAGCTTTTATGCGTGACAAACAGACATATCTGTCCTGAGAATATTCTACGGCGGATAGAAAGGCTTGTCGCCTGCGATATACAAGGTATCATTCTCAGAGAAAAGGATCTTCCCGAGAATGAATATGAAGCTCTTGCAAGAGACGCGCTCAAGCTGTGCCAAAGACAGGGAGTGCCGCTTATCCTGCACAGCTTTTTTGACGTTGCCGCGCGGCTTGATATTTCATGCGTTCATTTTCCGCTGCCCGTTTTGAGCGCGCTTGAAAAAAATCAAAGAAAGCTTATAAGATACAAAGGCGCTTCCTGCCATTCACTCAAGGATGCGCAAAAAGCCAAAATGCTCGGATGCTCGTATATCACGGCGGGACACATATTTGACACCGAATGCAAAGCGGGTATTCCCGGACGCGGAACGGATTTTTTAAAACAAATCTGCGCCGCCGCAGATATCCCCGTTTACGCTATAGGGGGAATCACTCCAGATAATATAAAAAGCGTGATCGATGCGGGAGCGGCCGGAGCGTGCGTCATGAAAGGCGCCATGGTCTGTGAAAACACGGAAAAATATATTTTATCTTTTAAGGAATTTAAAGAAGCTTTATGATATTTTCTCGCGATATGCTGCTGCTTTACGCGGTGACCGAGTGTATTACAAAAAAAGAAGAAGAGGACGGTTTGTGCAAAAAAATCGAGCATGCGCTTCAAGGAGGCGTCACCCTTCTTCAACTGAGACAAAAAAAGCTCGACGAATCATCGTTTGTAAAGCTCGCAATAAGAGTAGGATCGATATGCCGCGCATACAATGTGCCTCTTATAATTAACGACAACCTAAATGTGGCGCTTAAAAGCAAAGCAAGCGGCGTGCATGTGGGAGATAGCGATCTTTCGGTCTCTCTTGTGAGAAAAACGGCAGGAGAGAACTTTATTGTCGGAGCCACGGCAAAGACCGTAGAACGCGCGCAAAGTTGTGAAATTCAAGGGGCAAATTACCTCGGAGTCGGCGCTGTCTTCTCTTCTCCAACCAAAAAAGAGGCTCTGCGCGTGAGCGTCGACGCTCTGAAAAACATATGTGAAAGCGTGAGTATTCCCATCGCCGCGATCGGCGGGATAACCAAGGAAAATATGGGGCTGCTTAAGGGCAGCGGCATCTCCGGAGTCGCCGTCGTTTCCTCGCTTTTTTCCGCGCCGGATGTAAATGAAGCTGCCCGCAATCTTAAAGCCGAGGCAAGAAAAACAGTTGCCGACAACGCGCAATCCTCTTATCAAAGGAGTTGATATCGTGAAAACCGTACTGACAATCGCCGGAAGCGACAGCATCTCGGGAGCGGGTATACAGGCCGATATAAAAACCGTAACGATGAACGGCCTTTACGCCACCTGCGCCATAACCGCCGTAACCGCGCAGAATACATTTCAAATAAGCCGAGTATATCCTCTGCCGCCCGAGCTTTTGGAAAATCAAATAGACGCGGTATTTGAGGATATTCCGCCCGACGCCGTAAAAGTGGGAATGCTGCCTAACGCAGAGCACATAATAATGACGGCAAATAAACTCGCTTATTATGGAGCGAAAAATATAGTGCTTGATCCCGTGCTTTACGCGGGAGTCGGCACGCCTCTCTCGGAAAGCGATTCTCCCCTCCTTCTTAAAAGCCGCCTCTTTCCTCTCTGCACTTTGGTGACGCCGAATATTCCCGAGGCCGAGATTCTATCGGGAGTCAAAATACAAAACGAAAAGGATATGACGCTCGCCGCTAAAAGAATCGCAGAAGAGTGCTCCTGCGCCGTCCTTATAAAGGGAGGACACTCCTCAAAAAACGCCGACGACCTTCTTTATACAAATAATAAAAGCTGCCGGTTTTGCTCGGACAGGATAGATAATAAAAACACGCACGGAACGGGCTGCACTCTGTCAAGCGCGATCGCCGCAAACCTTGCAAAGGGCTTTGATTTGTTTGAGGCCGTGGCAAGAGCAAAGGAATATGTCACCGGCGCCATTACGGCAATGCTTGACCTTGGAAAAGGAGTCGGTCCTATGAATCACGCTTTTGACCTTGACAGTCACTTTTTTGCAGAACGATAAAAAAACATATGAAAGGATATTGTAAGTGTAAGCCATGAGAGAATACAAAACGCAAATGGAAGCCGCAAAAAACGGCGTAATTACCCCCGAAATGGAAACAGTAGCGAAAAAAGAAGGTATCGACCCCGAAACAATAAGGCAATCACTGGCAAAGGGAACCGTCGCCATTCCCTGCAATGTAAACCATAAGTCAATCTCCCCCGAGGGAATAGGTATGGGACTTCGTACAAAAATCAACGTCAATCTCGGTATTTCAGGCGACTGCAAGAATTATGATATCGAAATGCAAAAGGTGGATTTGGCCCTTAAGTTCGGCGCGGAATCAATTATGGATTTGAGTAACTACGGCAAAACCAATACCTTCAGGCAAAAGCTCATTCAAAGATCTCCGGCAATGATAGGAACCGTGCCCATGTACGACGCTATAGGCTATCTTGACAAGGACCTCCTTGAAATCACCGCAGAGGATTTTCTCGAGGTAATCGACGC
This sequence comes from uncultured Clostridia bacterium, assembly GCA_947588825.1. GTDB lineage: Bacteria > Bacillota > Clostridia > Oscillospirales > CAG-272 > CAKSQF01. The sequence continues at coordinate 26,138 of CANPZU010000023.1, read as the reverse complement.
CCATGCCAAAGAGGGCGTGGACTTCATGACTATCCACGCCGGCATAAATCGCCGCGCCATAGAAGCTTTCAGACGCGATAAAAGACGCATGAACATAGTTTCAAGAGGCGGCTCTCTTCTCTTTGCTTGGATGATGATGACGGGAAACGAAAATCCCTTTTACGAATATTATGATAAGGTTCTCGATATACTTCATGAGTACGACGTCACAATCAGCCTCGGCGACGCTCTGCGCCCCGGTTGTATAGACGACAGCACCGACGCCGGACAGATAAGCGAGCTTGTTGAACTGGGATATCTTACTGAGCGCGCGTGGGAGAAAAACGTTCAAGTTATGGTCGAAGGCCCCGGCCATATGGCGCTGAATGAAATAGAAGCAAATATGAAGCTTCAAAAGCGTATATGCCATAACGCGCCGTTTTACGTCCTCGGACCGCTCGTCACCGATATCGCCCCCGGGTACGACCATATCACCTCCGCTATCGGCGGGGCAATCGCCGCCGCGTCCGGCGCAGATTTTCTATGCTATGTCACCCCTGCGGAGCACCTGCGCCTGCCCGATATCGACGACGTTAAAGAGGGTATAATCGCAAGCAAGATCGCAGCCCACGCCGCAGATATCGCTAAAGGCATTCCGTACGCGAGAGAAAGAGATAACGCCATGTCCGACGCACGTCATAAGCTCGACTGGGAAAGGATGTTCTCCTTGGCAATCGACCCCGAAAAAGCACAACGCTATTACGAAAGCCTCCCGCCCTCCGAACGTCATACCTGCTCAATGTGCGGAAAAATGTGCGCCGTCAGAACAACCAATATGATCCTTGAGGGTAAGGAAGTGACCTTTTGCAGCGAGAAATAATCGGCGCGCTTTTAAATATTACGCGTGCCGGAAAATTTAAAAAAAACTTTCGGGGAAATTTTTGAAAACAAAACAATCGGCAAACGCAAAACGCAAAACGCCAATCGACCGCCGAGGCTCTTACACTCTATTGTGAGAGCCTCGGCGGTCGAATTTATATTACTCGATTTCCCAGTATTTAAGGTCCTTATATTTGCTTTTAAAGGCTATAGAAAGTCCTGACGAAAATTCCTCGATATACTCAAAGAATTCTCTTGCAAGGTACTGACCGATAACCGTATTAAAATTTTTATCGACATAATCGTCGTCAATCGGAAGGCGTTTGGCAATTATCAACGCTCCCTTTTGGAACTCAAGCACTTCGCTGCACTGATTTTCGTTAAGGGCGAGCACCGCATCCTCGAAAAGCTCGTTTTGCTCGTGATAAGTGAAGGTATCCAGTTTTACATAATCGCCCTGAAACTCGTATTCCTTTTTATAGCTTTCAAAGGCTGCCGCCATTGCGCCGCCGTCTCTGATTTCCTTACGCAGTTTATTTGCGATTTCGAGCTTGCTTTGGTAATCACTGCCGTTATATTCTATATAGACATATTCGGCGGAGAAAAAATTTCCGTCTTCAATATCCTTCATTATTGTATCGGCGTCATACTTGAATATTCCGTAATAATCGTTTGTCAAGTAATCATACAGGATATCGCAATATTCCGAGACAGTGAATATTTCGCGCATTACCTCTTCGGTGGCGAAGTTCTTTTCAAGATCGGCTATATAATCATCCTCATTTTCATAGGAGTCTTTGAGCGATTTTATTTGATTCTCCACATTTTCCTTTTGCTCATCGGAAAGCTTGAGATTATATTTTTTTGCGAGGATACAGTAAGCGGCAAGCTCGCTTATAGATGCGTTGGTATTTTCGACAAGAGCCTGCTGCAGCGTTTCGTCGCTTTCAAAATCCTCAGGCGCCACTCCCTCGTATCCGTTCTTGTAGTTAAGCACGAAGTATCTGAGCATATCATAGCTGACGTCGTATGTGCCGATACTCATGACCTTCGGAGAGGAAGATGAGCAAGAGAAAAGAAGCATGACTAAAATAGCATAAGACAACAATAGCGACACAAGACGTAACGCTCTTTTCATTATACGCGCTCCTCTTTTTTCATCAGTATCTGTCAGTTCCGTCGATTTCAATGCCTTCAATGACCGATATCGCGGAAGAAAGCAGCTGTTCGACTCTTGCGGTCATAATATAAAAGCTGCCGGCCTCGCCTGTTGACACTCCGTCCTCGTCGACCGACTCGGTAGTAACGAGGCATCTGCCGTTTGTGATGCGATAAAATCTGAATATACGTGTAACGCTCGGTACGATATAATCTATCTGTGAGGTTTCATTGCCCTCCTCATCGGTTTTATACACCGTTCTCTCGCGAGTGACAACCTGAACCTTTGCTATAGCCTCCCCCTCAAGCGCTTTTTCCACGTCTTCTTTGTCAATTTCTTCTCTTATATACATCTGTATAAGCAATCTGAAAAACTCTCTGAAGTTATCGGTATCAACGGTTTCTCCCTTGTTCATGGCGGTGACGGTAAGTCCCTTGACCGTTCCGTCTAATTTAAAGGTTTCGTTTATTCTCTGTTCTCCGTCTCTGCCGGGGTAATCTATTCCGAGATCCTTATACATTCCGCTCACCGATACGCTTTCGCAGTTGTCGATTTTTATATTGACGACCTCGCGGCTTAGAAATGTTTCGGGCTCCCAACTGAGAAAATAGAGTGTTTCGTAGTCAAGCTTCACTATCGTGTTCATGACCATGGAGTACGCATAGTAATATGAATTCTCCTGAAGCTTGCTTATAAGCACGGTATTATCTATGCCCGCGTGACGAAATGAAAGAGTATATCTCGCTTCATCGGGAAAATACTTTTCAATCGTCTCGTCTGAGAAGCCTAAATACTCCTCTCCGTCCTCCTGCGATATTTGAGGCGAGGCGAGTTCGAGCACTTCGCTGCCCTGCACATCCTGAAACAGGCTGAAAACGCTCTCAAAAGCCGTTGAGGAAAAATACCCCTCGGGTGATACCGAACAGTATATGCTCAGTCCCTTAAAAGCCATAAAAGGATCCTTTTCGCTTTTTATGGGGATAAAGGATATGGTTCGGTCTTCCTGATGATCGATGAACATAAAATAATCGAACGTGCTTGAGACGTTGGGATTTATCGGGTATGTCAGGTAAGGCGTTGTGAGATTCTGCGGACAGGTCAACACGGTGGAGGCCAGGTAAGCGCTGCTGGCGACATACACCGAATCCTTCTCCATCTCGGTCTGCTCTCCTTCAAGGTTTATATCCTTGCCGATCACTCTGACATAGTAGCCGCTTCCCGAGGGCAGACGGTCGCCTATATACACCTTATAGCTCGTTCCGTCGGTCTTGGTTATCACATAGTATATCGCCTCTTCGTCGCTCGCATAATCAAGACCGTATCTTGAATAGTCGGTGCAGTGATCTTCGATTCTCGAATTTGAAATGGCGAGTCCGCAGGCCGTTGTCATATAGACAAATTTTGTGCTGTCGTGCGGCGCGAACTCATAATCCCTAAAATACAAGCTGCCGTTTTCAAGATAGCCGTCAGGATCTTCGCCCTCAAAGCGGTAAATGCCCCAATCGACATACTGCTCGCCGTATTTTTCGGCATTCTGAGGGTTGTGAACATCAATGCTTTTGATATTCTCGGATTCAATATGCTCGTACATGAGTATGCGGCCGCCCGAATAGTTCACCTCATCCTGCCAAATAAGCCGTATTTCGCTTTGAGGCGTATCGGTGCTGTTGCCCTTGACAATGGGCCTGACAAGGGCAAAATAAACCACAAGCAGCAATGCCGCGACGATAAAAACGGTGATTATTATCCCTATCTGATTTTTAAATATGTTTTTTGCCTTTTTACTTGTTTTGCTTTCGGCATTCTCGCTTTTCATGAATGACGTCTCCTTATAAATACGATAAGACCTATCCCGCAGACCGCAAGAGGTATCACCGCGCAGATCACGGTTGTTGCTATTATCGCTTCTCTCTTGGTTATATCCAGCCCGTTGCTGTCCATGTTCTTATACTCGATGTTGAGCGGGACCTTTTCGTTTGACATAAGATCGATGGCGCTGAGCAGGAGGTTGCGGTTTTCATATATACCGCTGTCCGCAAAGATTATATTTGAGACATACGAGCTGCCCATGCATATGACATGTGAATTTTCCTTCAAAGTAGTCAGCGTCATAAGGGCCGCCGGCTCGCCGTTTGAGTAATACTCTCTTTCTCCGGTGACATACTCGCCGTACGAACTTGCGGGGGCGTACACCACACAGGAAGCCTTGCTCTTATCCGCCAGCTTTATCGGGCGAGCGGTGCTGAATATCGACTTGCCGACAAACTGCTTATTAAAAAGCGGTCCCGTAATAGAGTATCCGTTAAGCGAGCTGTCGCTTTCCGGCCTTCCCACAAGGTCAAGCATATTTACGTCGATCGAGTTTTCGCCGTTGTCCTTCACCTGTGCGTTTTCGTATTTTACGCCGAAGTTTTCAAGAAGGTATCCTTCAAGGTTGGGAAGCTCTCTTGCGTCATAGTCAAGCATGACCATGAGAGAGTGCTCGCCAGACTTTAAAAACGCGTCGATTTTCGATATCTCACTGCCGTTTTCAAGAGAGTCGTTTGCCGAATAGTCGGTCGACGGGCTGAAAATGACTGCGACGGCGTTGGGCTCGTTGCCGAAATTCTCGTGTTGAAGGTTTATTTTTCTGACCTCATACCCGCTGTCCCGAAACAGCTGCCAAAGCTGCTGCGCGTAGTTGTAGCTTGTGTCCTGTTTACCGAGGGTATACGCGCCTATATCCTCGCCGTGCCCCGAAATAAAGTACGCCACCGGCATGGTTTCCTCACAAAGCGAAAGAATAGCCGAGCAGAAACGATAGTCCCCCTTGAACGCGTTTACAAAGTAATAGCTTGAGGTATAATCGAAGCAGTAAAAGGAGTTGCGGCTGTAAAGGCGGTAATTGTGGCGATAAAGAGGGCTGCCGTCCGTACCGTTGATAACGCTTCCGTCGCTTTCGCGCTCAACCGTGTAATTGTCGATCAGAACGCTTGAGGAACTGAAGCTCGTCTGAGTGTAATACTCCTCTCCGACTATCTCGCGTATTCGGTCGGGCTCGCTCTCCGGGTCTATATAATCGATCTTGATAAAGGAATACTCGTCGGCAAGCTCGCTCGCAAGCGAGTGAATATACCTCATTCCCCACATTCCCGACTGGGTGGAATAGTTTGAGGAGGTGGCAGTTTGATTTAGTCTGTCCGCGTCCGAAAAGAAATATATCGTTATATCGTTCATTTCAGAGTCTATCTTATCTATAGACTCACGGGTCGTGTCGGATATGTTGTATACCTTCTCGCTCGTCATGTCAAAATACCAGCCGAGTCCGAAAACAAGGGCGGACACTATGATATTCACTATCACAAGCAGGGCCAGGACTATCACGGTGAAGCCTATGCCGAGAGAACCGTATTTGAATTTCTTGTTTTTTAATATTTTATTCATTTATGCTCCCCCGAAATCACATATGCCTTCTCTTTATAAATACGACCGTTCCCATAACAAGCATTGCAACAGGTATTATCGCCGAAAGGCAAATCGCCCAAATCAGCGCCTCGTTTTCAGTCAGCGCGAGTCCCTCGCTCTGCACCACCTTAAAATCTATTTCAAACGGGACCACCTCGCGTCCCATAAGACGCATTGTGAGAAACAGCACGTCACGATTGCCGTACGCCGCGTCGCCCACAAACTCCGCGGAGGCAAAATCGGTGGTACCGCAAACCGTTGTGTAGGTCGAGACCGTGTCGTTTACGTCGTTCATCCATGTGTCATAGCAAAGTACCATCAGCGGATCGGCATTTTCAACGCTGTAGTCTTTTATAACGTTGTCCTGAGAGTCGACGGTCACCGCGCTGCTCGGAGTGAGAAAGACCGCTCCCGCATATTTTGTCGCCACATCCTCGTAAAATCCCGTCGACTGCTCGAACTTTTCCGCTATCTTGAGCGCGGTCGCGTTTTTAAAGGCGATCTTTGGCAAAGAATCAAGCTCGGAAAGCTGAGAAGTGAGGTTTACGCCCACGCTGTATTCGTTTGTCTCGTACTCAGCGACAAAGGTTTGGCCGTCTTCTGACATTTCATTCGTTCCGAGGTCTTTTACGACGCCGTCAAGGAATGACACGCCGCAGTAGTCGGTAATATACTCCTTAAGGTTTGTGAGCAGATCCTGTGTCTCATCAATAAAGAACATTAAGTGATGGTTCTCACCAATTGCAAATTTTCGAAGAAGCGATATCTCGTTTATTTCCTTATCATATCCCGCATAGTCGCTCTCGGGGCCGAAAACAACCAGTATCCTCGCCCTGTCGTCATTAAAGATTTCCTTGTAATCCGAGGCAATATCCGCCTTTCTCGTGCTGAAGCCCGCCTCGAAAAACAGATCTCTCAGGGCCTGAGCCTTGCCAAAATCGTTTTCATCTCCGGGCTGTCCCACCTTTTCTCCGTGTCCGGTCAGAAAATAGACGTTAGGGCTGAGCCCTGCAAGGGAAAGAATTGTTGAGGTAAATCTCAAATCGCCGTTAAAGGCGTACACATAGCCCGTCTGTTCGTCAAAGGTGAAAAAGGCATCCCTTGAGCATATTCTGTAGTTGTGGTGATCGATCGGCTGACTGTTTTCATCAAGAATCGGATTGCCGTTTTGATCGTATTCGACCGTTCTATTGTCCACAATGACGCTGCTCTTGTCAAAGCTGTATCCCACAGTGGTGCGAAACTCATCAATTATTTCCCTGTCATTTCGCAAATTCAGATAATCGACGCTGAGATAATCATATTTTGCCGCCATTGCAAGTGCAAGCTCATGTACGTATCTCATCCCCCACATCGGACTTTGTGTGGCGCCGACCGATTCTCTGTAACCGATCGCGGGACTCGAGAGCTCGTCCGGGTCGGCGAGAAAATATATGGTTATGTTTGTGGTGTCGCTGTCTATTTCATCAAGAAGCGCCTTGGACTCATCCGAGATATCGCTGAATCCTTCCTTGGACACGTCAAGATACAGCAGTCTCTTATTTGCGAACAGACCGAAAAGTATGTTAAGCAGTACGAGCGCCAGCAGCACAATCGCCGTTATCGCTGCCGACACCGAACCTTTCTTCATGTTTTTTTTACTCAGTATCATCAGATGTTTTACCGTGCCTTTCCTTTAAGCCGTTAACGTTTATGGATAATGATCGCAATTTTTTTCAAAAACCGATCAGCTCCAGCGGCGCTTTTCGTAAACTCTGACTGTCAAAAAGAGGAACGCAAAGGAGATCGACGCGTAATAAACTATGGCGTTGATATCAAAATACCCGTACGCGAAATTTGAAAACCTTTCGAAAATTGATACCCAGTTCAGTACGCTTCTGATAAGCGCGCTGTCTATATAACTGTTGAGCGCCGAAGTCATCATGAAGAAGAGTATAACCACGATAGTGGCAAGAGCGGCGATAAGCTGATTTTCCGTCAGCGAGGATATGAACACTCCCACTGAAATGCATGCGCCTCCCACAAGCAGCAGGGCGACAGAGCTGCCAAAGAGCACAGCCGTGTTGGGCGTTCCGTAATTGTAAAGCGCGATAAAGTTTATGCAAGAAACAAGATATGTGCCGGCAAATATGGTATACGCCGCGAAAAACTTTGCCGCAACCATGCCCATAAGACTCACCGGAGAGGTGAGAAGAAGCTGCTCCGTGCGAGCCTTTTTTTCATCGGCAAAAAGCTTCATAGTCAGTAGCGGCAGGGCTATAATGAACATATACAAAAGCATCATAAAGTATGTGGCGACCGAGCTGTCCTGACCCGCGTTCAGCGTACAGATCGAGAATATTATCCCGCTTACCGCCAAGTATACCGCAACGAATATATATCCTATCGGAGATATGAAATACGATCTTAGTTCTCTTTTATAAATTGCAAACATTTGTCCTTCTCCTTATCCCTTACGCACGCTCTTTCTCTTTTTTCCGACGTTCGGCTCGGGCTGATCGACCACCGAAACAAAAATGTCCTCGAGATTTGCGCCCATCGATTCAAAGCCTATCATGGTCCATCCTCTTGAGACTATGGCGTTAAAGAGCATTTTTCTTATATCCACTCCGGGCATGCTCTCTACAAGGAAGGACGTACTGTCAAGGTCGCTGCTGCCGATTATCTCCGCGTACGCCACGCCCGTCACCGAACGAATGGCGTTCAATATGTCCTTTGCGGGACCGCACACCTTAAGGCAGAGACGGCGGCTGCCGCTGAACAGCTCGTCTATATTCTCGGTCTTTTCATTGGCGACTATCTTGCCCTTGTTTATTATGATTATCCTATCGCATACCGCCTGCACCTCTGGCAAAATGTGAGTCGAAAGGATGACCGTGTGATTGCGTCCGAGGTCTTTTATGAGATTTCTTATCTCAATTATCTGCTTCGGATCAAGCCCGACCGTGGGCTCGTCAAATATTATCACCTTGGGATTGCCTACAAGCGCCTGCGCGATTCCCACCCTCTGTCGGTAACCCTTTGAAAGGTTCCTTATGACTCTGTTGTATACGTCGGTAATCTTGACGGTGTCGCATATCTCCTTTAAGTGCTTCTCTCTGTTCAAAGTGCAGCTCTTAAGGTCATATATAAAATTTAAATACTCCTTTACGGTCATTTCAAGGTAAAGGGGGGGAAACTCGGGCAGATATCCTATCTGCTTTTTTGCCTCGATGGGGTCCTCAAGTATATTTATCCCGTTTATCGTGGCGACTCCCTCGGTGCTTGAAAGATACCCCGTGAGCATGCTCATCGTGGTCGTCTTGCCGGCCCCGTTCGGCCCGAGAAAGCCGACTATTTCGCCCTCGTCGACCGTAAAGCTTATTCCCGCGACCGCGACCTTGTCGCCAAACCGCTTTACAAGATTCTCAATTTTAATCATAAAAGGTAATCCAAATCCTTTCTTTTCAAACGGCTTTTTTGTTTTGGAGCTCACGCCTTTTTGGTTCTGCGCCTCGCCGCCGCTTTGATGATTTTTATTTATAAATCGATTATTGTTTTATTATATCATTCAAATGTAAATAAATCTTGAAATTTGAGTGTGTTATCTGTGTTTTCGTAAAAAAATAGGAGGATATCACCTATAATTGTGTCTCTTTTTTACAAAAATTATCAAAAGAAAAAGCGCTTTCAAAGAGATATCACGGCGCACATCGTTCCTCGCAGACCGTGACTGTATCTGTGGGAAAAGAAAAGCTCCGGGTGACAGCAGGTGCAGTAATCGCACACGCTTATATTTTCCTTTTTCACGCCGCAGTTTTGCAAATAGCGGCAATTCATGCCGACAATGTCGGCGTAAAGGCGTGTGTCCTCTTTGTACTTTACATATTCCATGGCCGCCTCCCTTCCCATACAGGCAATGACGGTCGATAAAAAGTCCTGCCCCACCTCATAGCAGCAGGAGTGGATGCAGGCGCCGATTGCAGCCTTGATGTTTTCAGGCCGCGCCCCGAGCGACTCCATTGCCCGCACGCCCTCTTTTGCAATACCGCGGCAGGAACCCTTCCAGCCCGCGTGAAGCGCCCCTATCACCTTGTTTTTACCGTCATAAAGAAGTATCGGGGCGCAGTCGGCAACCTTGACGCAAAGCACCACTCCCGTTTCCTTAGTGACAAAGCCGTCGCAGTCCTCAAAAAAGCTTCCGGCATCTGCCCGTGTAACAACTTTCACATTTGTCGAATGTATCTGCTTTGACCTTACAAGATCGCCAAAACGCATACCGCGTACCCCGAGAAAGCGATTAAAGTTTTCTTTTACATTTTCAGGCGTGTCTCCCCGGCCCTCTCCGAGATTGAGCGACACAAGATGCGGCAGGCTGCTTATGCCTCCGCATCTTGTGGAAAACATATGAGGCGCGTCTATGCAATCGTCAATGAAAGCCGTAACGCCGTTTGAATATCGTGATTTTACAAACACAAAAACCTCCCGAAAATCTAAAAATCTGATATCAAAGCTTTAAAAATCTGATGTCCTTACCCTGAAAAAGCATGGCGGTGAACTCCCCGAAAAGCCTTGACGCTATTCTGTCGGTGTATTTTTTTCTCATTTCCGAGTGAGTTAGATTTGTGTTTATTATCATCGGCTTGCCCCGCACCACTCTTGTGTTAATCATATTATAAATACAGCTCACGGTAAACTGATTGACGCTCTCGGCGCCAAGATCGTCGATAATAAGCAGATCGCATTCAAAATATCGGTCAAGGTCGATATTGTCCTGCCTGTCTCTGTCGGCGTACGGTTTACCGAAACGGTCCGCCTCAAAATCGCTTATTATATTTTGAGCGCTGTTGTAACAAACATCAAAACCCTTCTCAATTACCGCTCCGGCAATCGATGTGGAAAGATGCGTTTTCCCGAGTCCGGTGTTCCCCGAAAGAAGCAGATTTTCTCTCGTGTCCTCATTAAAATTTGCCGCATATCTCGCGCACATATTAAGGTAATTTCTCATCAGATTGTATATTTCACTGTCATAAGAATAATATTCAAGAGAAAAGCTTTTGAAATTTTGTGTTTCGAAAAGCTTGTCGATACCCGCGCTCTTCATGCCCTCAAGAACCAGCATTTTCTTCATGCAGGAACACATGCGCTCGCCGTTTGTGCCCGTGTCAGAGCAGATCGGACAGGTGTACTTGATATCAAGATAATCCTCGCCGTATCCGTATCTTGCAAGGAGACGGCGCTTTGATTTTTGAAGTTCTAAATTGTCAAGACGTATACTTTCAATGCGGCGAGCAAGGTCATCCCCGCCCTTTGAAATTTCGTCCATAACAAGGAGTCCGGTCTGCGAAAGCTCGCTGTCTATTCGCTGTATCTCGGGATGAATTCGGTGCAGCTCGGCGCGCCTCGCCTTTGCCAGCTCTATGGCGTCCTCTCTCCTCTTTGCGATTATTCCCTTTACCTTTGAAACATTCTCTCTGTTATATCCCATTTTATGACGCCTCTTATGTAATAATTACCCTTCAGCTACTTCTTCTCCCTGTACGCCGTCCTCGGCGCCCAACGTCTGCAAGTGCTTTTCAAGGCTGCGTCTCAGCGCGGTCTCAAAAAATTCGTCGGTGTCGAACGAAGAGCCCTCTTTTTCCTTAGCTTCCTTTTTCTTGCGGTAAGCCTCGATACCCGCAAACACTTCCTCGCCCGTTCGATAGCCCGAATCGACCCAGTTGGTGAGCACCTTGTTCATATACGGCATAGAAGGCGAACCGGTGTTGTTTATTGCCACCTCGTAGGCTATCTCTATGACTTCCTTTGAAATGCTCAGCTCGGTCCAATGATCCACAAAACGCTTTTCCTTTGCGGTAAGCGCGCGCGATTTTAGTCCGCACAGCTTTCTGACAAGCATTTCGACACTGTGAAAACGTTTTAAAAATTCCAGCTTGCTTTCAAGAGCGGCGACGGTGCCCACTCCCTCGTCAATAAGTCCTTTTGCGGTCTTTTCGACATACGGGACGCTCGTCTTGCCGATTTCCCTGCAATAGGAGCACAGCAGCAGGACAAACTCGCAGTCAAGACCGTAATACTCCCGAAGAGAGAGCATTTTGTTTATCTCAAGCGGAGTGAACATCCTTCCGAGCACTCTTTGACACTCGTCGATATATTCTCCCAGCTTTGGCTCGCCCTTGAAGAGCCTTTCGATCTCCTCGCCGGTATAATGCGGGGTATCTCCCGATATGACCGATATGACATTCCCGTTTTTGCCGTTTGACTCCTTTACGGTAAGGCGCGCCGGGCTTTGCTCTTTTTCCGATCCGTCCTCAGAAAGCACGCCCGCGCCCCGCCAATAGTTGATAGAGCCGTTAACCAGCGCCTCGTCAAGCTTAAGCGCGCTCGCAACCTCCGATATATCTATATCTTTTTCGAGCCTCTCATTGGCAAGAAGGTATAAAAGCACCGAAAGCTCACTTTGAGTTGCCTTGGGAGCCAGTTCCGCCGCCTTTTGAGGAAGGCAGACAACCTTATTGCCGTATTCGACCTTTAACTTCATGATGTTTCACCGACGTGCACGGCAAATCCTGCTTACTGCATATCGTCCTTGTTTGATTTATTGTTGTTTTTTATCTCATAGCATAGGGTCATCAGTCTGTCCCCGAGATGCACATTCTGAACCGTCACCCGATTCTCAAGGCTGAGTTCTATCCCCGTAAAATTCCATATTCCTTTTATACCGCAGGCTGCAAGCCGCTCTCCCGTCTTTGCCGCGACTTCCTTTGGAACGGCCAGCACGGCGATATCCACACGGTTTTCGTTCATATACTCTTCAAGAGAGTCCATGTGGTACACGTGAAGGGAGTTTATGTCCTTTTCCACAATGTTTTCATCAACATCGAACATCGCCTTGAGTATCACGCCGCGATTTGTGAAGGTGCTTGCCGCCGAAAGGGCACGCCCGAGATTACCGGCTCCTATTATAATTGCCGTATATGCCTCGTTGACGCCAAGTATATCGGCTATTTTGCCGTACAGGTATTTGACATTGTAGCCGTATCCCTGCTGTCCGAAGCCTCCGAAGCAGTTCAGATCCTGCCTTATTTGAGATGCGGTAACATTCATAAGCCTTGAAAGCTCAAAAGAGCTGATCCTTAAAATGTTTTGATCGAGCAGCCCCCTTAAATATCTGAAATAACGGGGCAGTCTGTTTCGCACCGCATTTGAGACCCTTATCTGTTTTGGCTCCTGCAATTTCCCTCACCTCACCGTAATGAATTTGACAACCGATCCAATAAAAAATACACGCGCAAATCGGCGCAGGAATATTTCGCGTCTTTAAGTAAGAATATTATATTAAGAAAATATAAAAACAAAAGCAATGTTAAAAGATCAAAGAGAATTCAAAGTCTCGGTAACGTAAGCGGCGAACTCGTCGCATGTGCAGCCGGTGTCTCTTCCGGTTATAACGAGCTTCTTTTCTTCAAACATGCAAATGTCAAGCGCTCTTGCCAGTTTGTCGGCCTTATCCTGATATCCGATATGCGACAAAAGGAGCACCGCCGCCCGCAGCATAGAGCAGGGATCGGCGTACTTTGCCCTTCCCTCCTTTACCATTCTCGGAGCGCTTCCGTGAATTGCCTCGAACATGGCGTATTTTTTGCCGATGTTCGCGCTTCCCGCGGTTCCGACGCCCCCCTGAAACTCGGCAGCCTCGTCGGTTATTATATCGCCGTAAAGGTTGGGAAGAATAAAGACCTTGAAATCGCGCCGCCTCTTTTCGTCCACAAGCTTTGCGGTCATTATATCGATAAACCACTCGTCGGTCGTTATCTCAGGGTACTCCTCGGCCATTTCTTCACAGATGCGAAGGAATTTTCCGTCGGTGGTTTTTATGACGTTGGCCTTGGTGACTATCGAAACGCGGTCCTTGCCGTTTGCTCTTGCGTATTCAAACGCAAGCCTTGCTATTCTGCTTGTACCCTCGGTGGTGGTTATCACAAAGTCAACTCCGAGATCATCGCTGACATGTATGCCCTTTGAACCCACCGCGTACGAACCCTCGGTGTTCTCCCGAAAGAAGGTCCAGTCAATCCCCTTTTCCGGCACGCAAACGGGACGTACATTGGCATAAAGATCGAGCTCCTTTCTCATTGCCACATTGGCGGACTCGATGTTCGGCCACGGGTCTCCGGCTCTTGGAGTGGTGGTCGGCCCTTTAAGTATGACGTTGCACTTTTTAAGCTCGGCCAAAACGTCGTCGGGTATTGCCTTGCCCGATGCCGCGCGATTTTCTATTGTAAGTCCCTCTATGACCTTGAACTGTACTCTGCCGGAGGCGACTTCCTTGCAAAGCATGTCCTCAAGCACTTTTCTTGCCGCCTCGGTGATAGTCGGGCCGATACCGTCCCCGCCGCACACTCCGATAACTATTTTGTCAAGCGATGCAAAGTCGGTGCTCTCCTTTGAAGCATTGATTCTGTCTACCCTTTCAAGCTGTTCTTCAAGAAGTTTTTTGAATTTCTCCGCAGCCGCCTCTATTTGTTCTTTGTATTTTTCCATAGCTTTCTCCCGTTTTGATACACACGGATATCCTTTCATTAATTAATGTATATTTGTTACTTTATACAATGCATATTAACATGCGCGTTCGCATCGGATTTCCACACATTCCACATGGTTTTCCACAGCTTCGTGGGTGAAATATGCAGTCTTTTGTTGAATTGGGTCTGCCTCAAATGGCGTCGTGAAAAAAATAACCCTATTTTTTACCAAATTCGCGCGTCACTTGTGGAAAAGCCTTATATGCATCATTTTATGAATAATATACATTGATTTATTCATCAAGTCTGCATAAGGGTAAATATGTTTGTGCGATTTCCACAAAAAAATCAGAAAGCCGCCTTACCTGAGCTTGCCTTGGCGTTGAGAGTGAGGTTTGCTCTTTTGCCGGCCATATATTCAAAGTAACCCTGTGCTCCGATCATTGCCGCGTTGTCCGAACAAAGCGCCTTAGCGGGGATGCACAGCTTTATGTTATAAGAAGAGGCAAAATTCGAAACTCCCTCTCTCAAGTGGCTGTTTGCCGCCACTCCTCCGGCAAGCACAAGAGTATCATAGCGGTATATTTCATACGCCTTTTCAAGGTTTTTGACCACCGAGCTCACCACCGTCTTGGTAAAAGATGCGGCGACGTCCTCGCGGCGTATCTCATTTTTTTTCATTTGCGTGACATGGACATAATTGATAACGGCGCTTTTCAAGCCGCTGAACGAAAAGTCAAGCGTGTCGGCAATCACCGCGGGAGCAAACTTTATAAAATCAGGGTTTCCCGCCGAGGCAAGGCGGTCCATTTCGGCGCCTCCCGGATAGGATAGTCCGAGTACTCTTCCCACCTTGTCAAAGGCTTCCCCCGCCGCGTCGTCTCTCGTCCTTCCTACCGGCTCAAAGTCGGTCGCGCTCTTTACGTATGTCAAAGATGTGTGTCCCCCCGAAGCTATCATTGCAAAAAACGGGGCCCTGAGCTCAGGATATTCAAAATACGCCGCCGCCACATGCCCTTTGACATGGTTCACCGATATAAGAGGCTTGCCATAGGCATACGCGAGGCCCTTTGCAAAATTCACTCCCACAAGAAGCGCTCCGATAAGGCCCGGTGTGCAGGTGACTGCTATGGCGTCGATTTCCTTCATGCTCATTTTCGCCTCGTCAAGAGCGGCATAAGTCAAACGCGATATGCACTCGGCGTGGGCGCGGCCGGCAATCTCGGGCACCACTCCTCCGTAAAGGGCGTGAGTTGCGACCTGCGAGGATATTTGATTTGAATGTATAACTCTTTTTTCCCCGTCCATTTCAACAACGGCCGCCGACGTCTCGTCGCACGAGGATTCTATTGCAAGTATTATCATTTGTGTCGTGAACAAGCGCACAATTGCGCATAAACTCCCATTGCGCGCAGTCGGCGCGCCGATTTTGGCTTTTTGGCCTTTTTATTGCCCGTATTCTCTGCTTTACCTGAGCCTTTTTGAGTTCCAAAAAATGCGAACGAAGGGGACAAAGACGGCCATGATAAGGGCAAATACGATTAT
Source organism: uncultured Clostridia bacterium (assembly GCA_947588825.1). Lineage (GTDB taxonomy): Bacteria > Bacillota > Clostridia > Oscillospirales > CAG-272 > CAKSQF01. The sequence goes on along the minus strand of CANPZU010000023.1, from coordinate 10,628 downwards.
GTTGACAAGATAGGATAATACGGGACTTGCAACAAGCAGGTATAAATTGTACTGAGCAAGATAAGCGGTCGGTATGAACGGAAGATCGTAATTGCATATCAGCCCCGCCGCCAAAAAAGGAAGAAGAAACACCGCATAAGAGATTATATCGGTAAGCAGGCGTTTTTTGGCGTACGAAAGCAGTTCGTTTATAAAGCTTACCTTCTTTTCGAAAGTCGACATTATATATCTGTTTCTCTCGACCGGATTCGATTTATAGATAAAAATCAGCACGACGCAGTATATGAGAACGCACAAAACGCTCCTTATTTTTTCCATATATTCGCGAGCGTCGCCGCCGCTTCTTTGGTAGAGCTCGTTGTAGATGCCGGAGGTGACAAAGCTCAGTATCAGCCATACAAGCCAAAAAACAAGGTTGCACGCCGCAAAGTATATTATTCCGAAAAGCAAATCGGAAAGTATTTGAGACCGTTTGCCGCTTTTCACTTTTCCACCCATACCCTGATTTGCTTTATCAGGTTCCTTTCAAATAAACGATTCTTTGATAAAAACATGATAAAATACCGTGTCCTGATAAAATCGGCGACCGTACAAAATCCCGCGCCTACACAAAACCGCGCCCGCACAAAAATCCCGCGCCCTCTCAGGAGGGCTTACTCTCATGTGAGGCAGCTTGACTTTGCCCTTCTTTGAGCCTTGCCATGATAAGCGCGTCCTCGACCGGACAGCGGTAATATTTTTTGCGCGTTCCGAGGGTCATAAAGCCGTGCTTTTTGTAAAGCTCGATCGCCGCCATGTTGCTCCTTCTCACCTCAAGATAAAAGCTGTGACATCCCGATTCCTCCGCCTCGAAAATCAGTCTTTCAAGAAGGGCCGAGGCTACCCCCGCTCTCCTGAAAGGTATATCTACCGCGAGATTTATCACCTCCGCCTCCGGCGGAAGAAGCATGCCGATTATATAACCCGAAAAGGCGGTCCCGACATGACAGACATAAAAGCGGTATATCGGATTTGAAAAGAGGTGAAGAAAAGCGCCGCGCGACCACGGGTCGCTAAAAGAGCTGTTTTCCACTCTCATTATCTGATCGAGCATTTGCACGCTTGCCTTTTTTATAATAAGCTCCATGTCAATCGGCATCCTCAAAGAAGGGCAAAAAAACCTCGGCTTCCGTCTTTATCAGACGGCGGTCGTAAATCGAGGCGAGATAATAATTTCCCTTTCCGTCGGTATAAAGGCGCATGATCATATGAAGCTGCGGGTAAACATAGGATGTGACTCTGACCTCTTTAAGAAACTCCATGTCGTACATAACGCCGCTGTCAAAGAGATTTTCCTCATCGGGCGCTTCAAAATACGCCTTAAGCAGACGGTTTGTGACCGAGGCGTCAAGCTTCTGCGTGGCAAAGAGCACTCCCCCGGTGTTGCACAGGTAGATTTCGTGCCAAATAAAGTTTTTGGTCTCGGGGAGATTCACTTTTTCGGGGTTGTAGTATATTATTCCGCCGTCCTCAATGCTCGTGGTCAGCCAGGCGGTCGGATCGGACATGTGGACCTGCTCTCCGTCTTTATAGCCCATATAGTACAGGCTCAGCCGATCGCTCACGGCGTATTCCTCCCCTGATTTTAAAACGAAAGAATAGCAGCCGGGAGCGCTGACATAAGTTATATCGTTCTTTTTGTCGTAATAGCTCCCGTTCTCGCCGTTATAAGTAAAGCGTAGCACCGGTCTGTAATTGGAAATATAATATGAAAGGACGATTCCGAGGCTCAAAACAGCGATCACGCCTAATGCGATAAGCCAAGGAAGGGGCTTAAATTTTTCCCTGCGCTTTTTAGTTTTTTCGGTTTTGCTCATAGACACCTTTAATATCCAAAATTGCCGGTCACCGAGTCGTCGTTTATAACCCAGTCTCTGACCCTTATCTCCGTGTATTTTTCCTCTCCGTTTCGGAATACGACCTTCTCTATGCCCGCGTTTATGATCATTCTCTTACACATCATGCACGAGTTTATGTCGTTTAGTATCTCGCCCGTTTTGCTGTCCATTCCGACAATATACATGGTGGAGCCGAGCATCTGCTCTCTTGAAGCGTTGATTATCGCGTTTGCCTCCGCATGTACGGAGCGGCAAAGCTCGTATCTCTCGCCGCGAGGGATATTAAGCTCGTCCCTCATACAGTAGCCGAGCGTACAGCAGTTTGCCCTCCCTCGGGGCGCCCCGTTGTATCCCGTGGAAACAATGACGTCGTTTTTGACGATTATCGCTCCGTATTTTTTTCTAAGGCAGGTTGAGCGCTTGAGCACTGTCTCGGCAATGTCAAGATAATAGTTTGGCTTGTTTACTCGTTCGACGTTGTTTTCCACTGTTTTATCCGTCCTTTTTTATGTCGTCTTTGTTTTTATAATGTATTTATCGTGTATGCCGTCCGCTTATTTACGTTATTATTATATAATACATGACAAAATAAATCAATAGTTTCAAAGTACAATTTATCCTTTTGTTACACCTTGAAGGTGAAAATCGGGAATATAAGACGCATCGGCGCCTGATATATCCTGAAAATAACCCCGAAAGCCTGCCTCCCTCACGGCTTTACATACGCTTTCATACTCAAAGGAGGTCAGTCTTCGCGCGGGCGCTTGAACGGATCCTGTCGGAGTGTACTGCGACATAACGCTTAATATTATGTCCTCGGGCGAAAATGTCTCGCTCAGCCATCTTACTATCTCAAGGCTGTCCTTGCGGCACTCGGGAATGACAAGATGGCGCACCAGCGTGCCGCTTTTCATTATTCCCTTTTCGTCAAGGCGATATTTGCCTGTCTGCCTTACCATTTCAGATACGGCCCTTGACGCCACCTCAAAATAATCCTCGGCACAGGTGTATTTCCTTGAAAGCTCGGGAGAAAAAAATTTAATATCGGGCAGGTAGATATCTGCAATACCGCAGAGCATCGAAAGTGTTTCGGCGCTTTGATAGCCGGAGCAGTTGTAAACAATCGGAAGGCCGAGAGTGCTCTTTATGGAGACGAGTACCGGGAGTATATACGGCAGGTATTGGTCGGCGCTGACAAGGGAAATGTTGTGCACCTCCTTTTCCCGAAGTTCAAAACATATCTCTGCAAAGCGCTCCGAATCTATTTCCTTTCCGTAATTAAGTATGCTTATATCGCGGTTCTGACAAAAAACGCAGCCCAGTTGACATCCCGAGAAAAAGATGACCCCCGAGCCCTTGTCACCCGATATACAGGGTTCCTCCCACATATGAGGCATTGCCGCGGCAATCTTTATCAAATTTCCCGCGCCACACCTTCCCCGTCCCGTGACCCGATTGGCCATGCAGCGTCTCGGGCAAAGGGTGCAGCGAGTGTTATCATAAATCATTTGTTTTCTCCGAATATTTTTTCACGCGCGGTCGCGCTCAATCCCTTTTTCCTTTTTTGCCTGCAAATTTCGCAAAGAGCCACCCGAAAAAGGGACGTCAAAAGACATCTCCCGTGCCTTGCGAAAAATTCAAGGCCGTTTTTGACAACCTTACTGCGGAGGCATTGAAAAAACGCCTCCGCATGTGGTTTTTATTTAATAAAATCAATGGGAATTACCGAAGACGCGAGAATCTATTGCGGAATCTCAAGCTCCTGTCCGGCCTTTGCCGGAGTTCCGAAGATCGGAACGTCCTTGTCCCAAGTGAATTTTTGGGCGCGCACGCCGCGGCCTCTCCAACCGAGTCCCGGCTCAAGATTGGCGTGGTAGACTATCCAGTCCTCTTTTCCCGAGGGCGACTTTGTAAACGAGCAGTGTCCCGTTCCGTAAGCGCTCTCCGTCTTTGAAAAGACAGGAGAGGAGTTTTTGCTCCAGCACGACGGATCAAGTATATTGCCGCCTCTGAAGGTGAGCATACCAAGGCAGTATTCGTCGCTCCAGCTGCCGCTGGCACTGTATACTATGTGAATTGTCGAATCCTTTTTAAGTATTTGAGGGCCCTCGTTGATGGTCGGGAGGCCGTTTACGCACGCGCGCATCTCCCACTCGTATTCCGGGTGACTCAGCATCACCCTCTCGCCGCATATGGCAGTCGGTCCGCTCATTGGCGCGATGTAAATGTCCTGTCTCACATTTACGTCCCCTTCCCAGCCCGACCATACAAAGTACAACCTGCCTTCATGTTCAAGCACCGTCGCGTCGATTGCCCACTTATCTGTCGGGTCGGACACCTTTCCTATCATTTCAAATTCTCCCATGGGGTCATCCGTGAGCGCTCCCAAAACATACATTCTGTGATTATTGTTGTTGCCGTCGTCCGCCGCAACATAGATATACCACCTGCCGTTTATGTAATGCAGCTCGGGAGCCCAATACTCTCTGCTGTACATTGTTCCTTCGGGGGCGGTATAGACCTTCACTCCGTTCTGCCTTGAAATAAGGTGGATATTCTCGGCCTTTGAGACTGCCACTCCGTTTCCCGCGGAATAGCAGTAATAGTATGTGTCGCCGTGTTTTACGACATAAGGGTCCTCGCCGCGCCGATTGATGGGGTTGACAAAAGTTTGTTTCATGATGATTCCTGCCTCCTCGGCTTTTTAGCCGCTTTTTTTATATCTTCAGACAGAGAGACGCCAAAACGGCAAAACTCTCCTGTTACAGTTTATCATAAAAAACGCTGAAATTCAATAACATATTTAATTTGAATATTTTTTACACGGCCAGAAAGAGGATGATGAGAGTTACGGCAAGAAACGCGACGACGCATCCGCCCGCAATCATACCGAAAGCCTGCATTTTGTATGCTTCGCGCTTGCTTTGAGCCTCCAGTTCTTTTATCTCGCGTTTTTCCTTTGCTCCCGCCTTGAAAAACAGCTCGCGGCAGTCGAGCGAATACTCGTTTTTTGCCGGCGAAATCGTCAAAATGGTGTGTGATTTTGCCGTAAGCATTTCTTTTTTCATATCGACACCTCCGTATTTATTACTTATATTTATATTATACGAAGTCAGATGTCAAATATCGTCGATATATGCAGAGCTTTTAAATTTATTTAAACAATTTGGAAAATGTAGAATTTTAGATATTCTGTTTCGGGTACTCCCCAAAGTATCGGATGATCGGGAGACTGCTGTCTGCCCTCTATCTGACGCAGCGAGATTCCCGCGTCCTGCGCCGCTCCGTTCAACATCCGGCAAAAAATACTGTCTGTCACGAAATGTGAGCAGGAACATGTGGCAAGATAATCGCCTCTTCTTAGTATCTTCATCGCCTTGAGGTTTATCTCTTTATAGCCCCGTATCGCGTCCTTCACCTCGTGTCGGCTTTTGGTAAAGGCGGGAGGGTCAAGGATGATAAAGTCAAACTCGTGCGCCTTCATATTTGCAAGGTCGCTCAAATACTCAAAAACATCGGTTTTCACAAGCTTTATTTTGTCCTGCATACAATTGAGTCTGATATTCTCGCCCGCGCGCTCAAGAGCGCTGCTTGAAATATCCGCCGCCGTCACCTGCAATGCGCCTCCCGCGGCCGCGTTCAGCGCAAATGCTCCCGTATGCGTAAAGCAGTCAAGCACTCGCCGTTTGTTTGCTATCTTTCTTATCGCCATGCGGTTGTATTTTTGATCGAGAAAAAATCCGGTTTTTTGACCGTCTATATAGTCTACGGCATAGTATATGCCGTTTTCTTTTACCGTCACCCTACCGCTTTCTTCTCCGCTGTAGAAGCCGCACATCCTATCCATGCCCTCAAGCTCCCTGAATTTACTGTCGTTTCGCTCGTACAGCGCTTTTATATTTGCTCCGCGCTCGCCAAGAACCTTAAGCAAAGAATCGTAGATTACATTTTTGCGCAGCTCTGTGCCAAGGCACAAGCACTCACACACCAGCATATTATCAAATCTGTCGACACTCAGCCCGGGGATCCCGTCCGCCTCTGCGAAAATAAGGCGGCAGCAGCAAAAATCCTCTTCTCCCATAACGGCAAGGCGGTAATCAACGGCGTACCTGACTCGCCTTTCCCAAAATGCATCGTCAAATTTGTCGTTGGTATTTCTTGATATTATCCTCACTCTGATCTTGGAATTGTCGTTGACAAACCCGCTTCCGAGGTATTTTCCTTTTATTGAATGCACGTCCACTATGTCGCCGTTCCCGTATTTGCCGAGAACCTGAACGACCTCCTCGCCGTACACCCACAAATGCCCGTTTCTAAGGCTTCTTTCCGCCTTTTCGCTTACCGTTAAAACAGGATTATTACGCATGGAGTCCTCTTCTTTCTTTTTTCTTTCAAATTTCAAATCGTTAAAGTCGTTAAAGGTTATTTAAACGTAAAATGACGGCGCGTCGTCTTTTGCGCACACCTGCCTGTCCTTTTAATTATAGCACATATTTTCCCTCATAACAAGTTTTTTTGCGCTCGGATATTGAACAAAGGTCGGGCGGTGTGCTATAATTAACGACGAACCCTTTTAAGAACAGGAAAAAACAGTATATGACCGAAAAGCTTTATTATATCGACTCTCATATGAGCGAATTTGACGCGATAGTGCTTTCTTGCGTTCAAAATGAAAAAGGATACGAAATAATACTTGACAAAAGCGCGTTCTTTCCCGAGGGAGGAGGTCAACCCGGGGATATTGGCAAACTCGCTTTTCTTGACATCGTCTCTGATGTCAAGGACTGCTTTCAGCGAGACCGCTTCATTGTGCACCTGTGCTCCCGCCCTCTGCCCGAGGGCGCGAAAGTGCATGGCACGCTTGACTTTGACCTGCGTTTTTCAAGAATGCAGAACCACTCGGGCGAGCATATAGTCTCCGGGATAGCTCATTCCGTTTACGGCTGTAATAATGTGGGCTTTCATATGGGCAGCGAAGAGGTTACCCTCGACTTTGACCGGGAGATCGACGAAAGCCAAATTACAAGGCTGGAAACGCTTGCAAACGAGGCGGTTTGGAAAAACGTACCCTTCACCTGCGCTGTTTATACCAAAGACGAGCTTGAAAAAATCGATTTCAGAAGCAAAAAGGAAATAGAAGATGATGCGGTCCGTTTGGTAAAAATCGAAGGATACGATCTGTGCGCCTGCTGCGCGCCTCACGTATCCCGTTCGGGTGAAATAGGAATCATAAAAATTCTCGGCTTTATGAAATATAAAGGCGGCGTGAGAATACGTATGCTCTGCGGAAGGGACGCTCTTGCCCACTATAAAAAAAGCATGGAGAGCATAAAGGACATCTCAATAGCGCTTTCCGCAAAATACCCCGAAGTGAGCGGCGCGGTGGCGCGAATGTGCGATGAAATGAACATATGCAGACAGCAAAAAGAAAAGCTCTGCCGCGAGCTCGCCCAAAGGATGATCGACTCCCTGAAAAAGGAGCATGACGGCAATGACAATATTGTGATATTCAACGATCTGCTCGATCAAAAATCCCGCCTTTTGCTGATCAACGCGGGAGCGGCGATCTGCAAAGGCGTGTGCGCCGTTTTTGCCGGTAAAGAGTTCGGGTATACCTATGTCATGGCAAGCGAGAATATCGACCTTAAATCGAAAGCGCACGACATAAACACGGCGCTGAACGGAAAAGGCGGCGGCTCTTCCTCTATGATATCCGGCACTCTCTCCTGCACAAAAGAAATGATCATATCATACTTTGCGCAAAAAATTAAGTAAAGGAAAATGTATTATATGAAAAATGCGCTTATATCAAACTACCACACCCATACAAAACGCTGTCATCACGCTCTCGGCGAGGATAAAGAGTATGTGGAAGAGGCGATAAAAGCGGGAATAAAATACCTCGGCTTTTCAGACCACTCTCCAATGCCGTTCAGAGCGGGTTATGTCTCGGGAATCAGAATGTCCCTGAAGGAGGCGGACGCTTACTTTGCAAGCATCGAGTCGCTTAAAAAAGAGTATAAAAAGGATATAACGATCTACGCCGGCGTAGAAGCCGAATACTACCCCGAGATTTTTCATAAGCTGATCGATTTTCTTGCCGATTATCCGCTTGACTATATGATATGCGGTCAACATTTTTTAAATAATGAGGAAGATTCATACTACATGGGCTCCCCCTTCTCCAACGAAAAGATACTGCGCGGCTATGTCGATAACGTTAAAGAGGCCATTGACAGCGGTAAGTACCTTTATATCGCTCACCCCGATCTGCCTCAGTTTGTCGGCGCGCCCGAAATATACGACAAATATATGAGAGAGCTTTGCCTTCACGCAAAAGAACGGGATATTCCCCTTGAATTAAACGTCCTCGGATATGTCAAACGTCCGAGCTCCCCTCCCTATCCGACGCGCCGCTTTTTTAAAATCGCCAAAGAAACGGGCAACCGCACGGTCGTGGGTATCGACGCGCATTCACCGGCCGCTTTTGCCGATTATAACTCCCAAAAGGCTATTTTTAACTTTGCAGACTCCCTTGGAATCACGCCCGAGCCTTTTTTGAAAATATAAAAATATAGATATGTATATTGTAAAAAAGTCTGCCCAAACCCTCAAAAACTTTTTGATTTAATATTTCCAGTAAGGACGCCCCGTTATTTGGCGTCCTCTCTTTTTCGTGTCTTTATAAAAAACTCCCCGAACCCCTCAAAAACTTTAAAATATTATCTTTGCAGGGACCAAAACAAAATAATTAATAAGCCATGTAAATGCAAATGCCTTCCCTTACAAATAAACAAAGCCCGTTCCTGCTTTTTTGAGAACGGGCTTTGAAACATATTTAACTATCAGTACTATCAGTCGATTTTAGGAGCTTTTGCAAGGCTTTGCGCGATTTCTTCATCCGAAGGAACATAGTTCGTCATTACTCCGTCGTTGAAATTCTGATATGCGACAAGGTCGAAATACCCGGTCCCGCTAAGGCCAAAGAGGATGGTTTTGGCCTCGCCGGTTTCCTTGCACTTAATCGCTTCGTCGATAGCGACCTTGATGGCGTGAGAACTCTCGGGAGCGGGGAGGATACCTTCGACCTTTGCGAACTCTTCCGCCGCCGCAAACACATCGGTCTGCTTAACGCTCACCGCTTTCATATAGCCGTCATGATAAAGCTGAGAAAGCACAGGGCTCATTCCGTGATAGCGCAAGCCTCCCGCGTGATCGGCCGAGGGGATGAAGCCGCTGCCCAAGGTATACATTTTGGCGAGCGGGCAGATCATGCCGGTATCGCAGAAGTCGTAAACGAATTTGCCTCTTGTAAAGCTCGGACATGAAGCGGGTTCAACGGCGATAACCTCATAGTCCGCCTCGCCGCGAAGCTTTTCTCCCATAAACGGAGAAATAAGTCCTCCAAGGTTAGAGCCGCCGCCCGCGCAGCCTATGATTATATCGGGCTTTTCGCCGTATTTATCAAGCGCGATCTTGCTCTCAAGACCGATAACCGACTGGTGAAGGACGACCTGATTCAGCACGCTTCCCAGCACATAACGGTATCCTTCGTTTGTGACGGCCGCCTCGACCGCTTCGGATATGGCGCATCCGAGCGAGCCGGTCGTATTCGGATTTTCGGCGAGTATCTGTCTGCCCACCTGAGTTGTCATTGAGGGGGAAGGCGTAACGCTTGCGCCGTATGTTCTCATAACCTCGCGGCGGAAAGGCTTCTGCTCATACGAGACCTTGACCATATATACCTTGCAGTCAAGATCAAGATACGCGCACGCCATTGAAAGCGCGGTACCCCACTGTCCGGCGCCCGTTTCTGTGGTTACGCCCTTAAGGCCCTGCTTCTTTGCGTAGTACGCCTGAGCTATAGCGCTGTTGAGCTTGTGGCTTCCGCTGGTGTTGTTGCCCTCGAACTTGTAATAGATCTTTGCGGGAGTCCCCAGCTTCTTTTCAAGATTGTATGCTCGCACAAGCGGCGAGGGACGGTACATCTTGTAAAAATCACGGATTTCTTGCGGGATTTCGATATAACGGGTCGTGTTATCAAGCTCCTGCTGTACAAGCTCGGAGCAAAATACGCCTTCAAGCTCCGCAGCCGTCATCGGCTTATGAGTTCCGGGATTCATGAGGGGCGCAGGCTTGACTTTCATATCCGCGCGAAGGTTATACCATGCATTAGGCATCTCGTTTTCATCGATATAAATTTTGTAAGGAATTTTTTTCTCTGACATTTTAATTCACCTATGTCCTTTCTTTATATATTTCCCCGAAAGCGCTTAACGCCATTTCGGGATAGTTTACTTGATTTAGCGCTCGGAAAAAGCACAAAAAAACAAAAATAAACAAAAAAAACAAAAAAACTGCCCCGGCCTTATATTGCCGGGACAGGTTCATACCTGCGGTGCCACCTGGCTTAACGCACTTGCGTTCACCTCATGCATACTTACATATGCCGCCTTTGTTAACGGAGAGCTCACTCCGGCGCACCTACTCGTTTCGGCCGCCCTTAAAAGTCCATTCATTGCGAAAAGCACGCCGCGCTCGCACCGAACACGCAGCTCTCTGAAGAGCTTTTTTTGCAATTACTACTCTTTCTCAACGGTTTATAAATAATTCTGATATCATTATATCACTTTTTTTGGGCTTTGTCAATAATATTTTTAAAATTCACCAGTACTTTCTCTGCAATGTAAATAGATATGACCCATTTTGTTTCAAAAAAAGAAAACTTCTGTATGGTATCGCATTTGGCAG
>CANPZU010000022.1 GCA_947588825.1 uncultured Clostridia bacterium | reverse complement strand
TTGGTGGAAGCTGGCGGAAGCAATTTCCATAAATCTGGAATTTATCTGACAGCCTCCTTGACTCGCAAAACCGCTATAATAGGTCGTTTGCGGGTTGCTCGGTTTCGCGGTGTTTTCGCTGTAAAAATGACTTTTTTGAAAAATTCGGGGATTTTTCGTGGATAAAATCCGCTGTATAAAGAGGGCGATTTTTTGGACTTATTACTTGCCGAAGGTCTACGAAGGATTACAGACGAATCTTATCGCTTATAATTATAGTCCCTTTGTCCAAGCTTGTCAAGTCTTTTCGAGATACTTCGTCGACATCCACCCGGAGGTCTGTTTGCCGTTCAGGTTCGCGTCGACTTTCAGCCAGACGGCGGAGCCTGACCTTGTGAAATAGCCGGAGCAGCTGACCGCGTCCCCGCGCTTCAGAACGCCGAGGACCTTCTTGGTTACGCCGGCGCCGCTTCGGATATACACCGAGCCGCCCGTCACCCTATAGCCGCCCTCATAGGCCGAAGAGTAGCAGGAGCCGTCGCCTTCGTCGTCCGCAATATACGGGCACTGCGACCAGTGCGTCCAGCCGGCGCCGTCGAGCTTAGTCTTGACGACTCCCCACTCATGCCCCTTCGCCTCGACGACATATCCGCCGCCGATATAGACGCCGACATGGTGAATTTTCTTCGCGTCGGTCTTTTTCGATGACTTATAGACAAGCTGACCGACGTGCAGGGGAAAGCTGTCTATCGTGCCCTTGAGCTTCGACGCCGAGTACATGCCCGCCGCGCTCTTGTCTTGTAAGAGATTATACTTCGGAGCCGCCGTCGCCGATGCGCTCCACATGTACCCCTTAATCAGTCCGACGCAGTCGTGCACCCGCTTTCCGTACTGTTCCGGAAAGTCGGACCAATACTTATATAGCTCGGGATACTGCTTCCGCTTCGAGGCATAGAGCGACGCGGTCGCGGTTTGCCCGAAGGTGCCGTACCAGTACGGCAGACCGAGCTGCGCTATCGCGTATTTTACGAGGCCGGAGTTTGTTTTGCCGGTGATTACGGACATGCTAAACCTCCTCGCAGTGGACGACGACGTTTTTCTGCTTTTTGTAGACGTCGAGATAAATATCGCCCTTGTTGCCGTTGTAGGTCGCTTCGTAATACCTGCCGTCGGTTACGCGGCCGTCGGGTCCGGCGGTGGCAAATGTCGCCTTGTAGTTTTGCAAGGCTTTGCACTGCCAGACGGTGAGGACCTCGTTCTCGGTGATTTTGGCGGGCGCGTCCGGCTGCGTGTTGTAAAACTCGACGATTGCCGTTTTGCAGCGGTTTATAAAAATCTTTTCGGTCACGGTGGCCACCTCCTATTCCTCTTCAACTTCCGGCAGGCCGGCGATACTCGTCAGGTATGACAGCAGCGCCGCGAGGACGGTCGCCGAGGCGACGACGCGCCAGTCAACCGCCGAGATTACGGCGGCCGAGCCGATTGTCGCGATTGCGGTCTGTGCCGCGGTTTTAAGTGCGCGGACGGTCGCCGCCGCCCACCATTTAGGGTTAAGCAGATTTTTCATTTTATCATTTCCTTTCCGTTTTGCCCTCCATCGCGTCGAGCCGCTTGTGCGCCTGTTTTGCCGAGGCTTCGACGCTCGTAAGGCGCTCCGCGAATTTGAGGTTCTGTTCGTCCTGTTTTTCCTGTTTTCGTTTGATGTCGTCGACGCCCGATTTTATGTACCCGAGCTCGGTGAGAATCGTGCCGTCCTTGCGCCCCTCCGAGCTGTCGTCCGACTTCTTGTTGCGAAAGAACGTCACAATCCCGAAGACGAACCCTCCGACGCCGACGATGATACTGATTATTGTTTCCGGGGTCATGGTGTACACTCCTTTCCCTGTTTCTCATAGGCAGCGCGGGCGCGCTCTTCCTCCGCGTCGAGCGCTCTGTGCTGAGCGGCTTCGGAGAGGAGGACTCCGACCTGTCGGGTTAATTTCTCGATAATTTCCTGCTGTTCTAAGCATAGCGTTTCATAATCCAAAGTGTACTCCTTTCATCTTTTCCGCGAAGTATCGGTCCATCTCTCCGATTACCCGATAGCTGTTATACTTTCCGGCATAGCTCCGCCACGCCTGATAGCTTTGCAGAATCGAGGAGTCGGTTATCCGCCTCGCGTCATATTCCCCGCGCATATGCGCTATCCTTCTCCGCTCCGCTCTGATGTTGTCATAGGTCAGGCGGAGCACAATTTTCCCGGTGTCCTTGAGATATACCCGCTTTTTAAGAAATGTCCAGCCGTCGGTCAGCGGACGGATGACCGTCTTTTTCGGGTTCATCGCGATGCCGTGCTCGCGGTACTTTTCGGCGATAAGCTCCCGGCAGCGCTCTAGGTATTTGATGTCCGGGTGGATAATATAGCTGTCGTCGTTGTATCGCCCGTAACAGTGCACACCGAGCCGGCACTGAATCATCTTGTCTATGTCCGACGGATAGAAGATTGCCCCGTCCTGTGAAATCTCCGAGCCGAGGCCGATGCCCGTGTCGCCGTCGAAGGAGTTGATAAAGAAGCCGACGAAATAGTGCAGCCGCTCATCGCGGAGAAGACAGCAGAATTTATCAATCAGAGGCTTATGCGGGACCGAGCCGAAATAATCGTGAAGGTCCATCGTCAATATCCCGCCGCGGCGGCCGTAGCGGGCGAAGTGCCACCGAAGATGTTCAACGTGTCCCTTAAGCGCAAGCTCGGTCCCTTTGCCGGTCTGACTCGCGGTATTGTAATAGACGAGCCTCGGCTCGATTACCGGGCGCAGCACCTTTTGACTTAAAAGCTTTTGCACCACTCTCTCGGAGATGTGCACCGCCATGATGTGCCTCAGCTTTCCGCGCTCGACGAGGTCGAACCGGACAAAGCCTTTGCCCTTGAAGGTCAGCGACTCGGTTTCCCGCTGAATCCCGGCCGCCCAGCGAAGCTTATCTATCTCGAAGCGCTGCACCGACGCCTTCCAGCGGACGCCGGCGGCGCATTTGTTCGCCGCCCAAAGAATCGCCTCGGAGTCGGTCATGTCTTCGAGCGTCGGAATGTTCAATTTAAAGCCGCGCACGGTGAACCCGTCGCCTCCCGCAATCCGAAGAGTGAAGAAGGGCCGCGGCCGGTTGCCCGGCCATAAGGCCGAGCGCGACAGGCGTTTCCCTGTATCAACATTTTCGGGACCGATTTCGCTCTCGCTACTCTCCCGCCCAAGAAAATACATCCGAAGGGCGCGAGTCCATTGGTGTTCGTGGCGCTGTTGTTGTTCGCGCTGCCGTTCGTGTTCACATTGCAGAAATTGCTCGAATTCGAGGCGTTAGGAGAACGCAGCCACCAGTTGTTCGCAGAACCCGGCCGTAATAAATAGAAACGCAGCCGCTATATCAGTCCTCAGACTTGATATACGTTTTAAAGATTTTCTTATCGGCTTCCAAAAGCGCGCTTATAAGCCTATAGGCCTTTTCACAGCTTTCGCCGATTTCGAGCTCCTGGTCGGAGAGCTTTTTCTTATACTCGTATTCCTGCTTTTTGCGGCGCTCCTCGGCCTCGGAGAGCTGTTCCGGAGTGTATTCGGTCTGTGCCTTTTTCGGTTTGCCCTCTGAGGCGCGGTCGTGGCGCTTAACGAGTTCGAGAAAGATATAGCTCGCCGTGGAGATGTGCGTAAGCAGGCCGCGCGCCTTTAAGAGCTCGCTGCGGCGCAGCTTATAGTCCTCCTCGGAGCTGTATTTCGAGAGGTAAATTGAATCCGCAATCTGGAGATGGCCAAGACAGCTCAGCGCCGACTTGATAATCTCGTCGCCATAGTTCGCCCTGTATTTCTGAGGCTTATTCGCGACAATCTGCGCAAGGCGGATATTCAGGGTATAAACCTCATAGATAAACTGAGCCGACGACGCTTTTCTTTTCCAGACGGGGACGGACACCGGCGCGTCACCTCCTTTCTTATTCGGATTTTTAGGTCTGTCCGGCGGCATAAAGCCGCCGGCTTTTATTGGTTAAAACCGGGTATAGGGTTAGATACAGCCGAAGGGCGCGAGTCCAGTGGCGGTCGCGGCGCTGTAAGTGTTCGCGCTGCCGGTCGTGGTCACAAGGCAGAAATAGCTCGAAGACGAGGCGCCAGGAGAACGCAGCCACCAGTAGTGCGCAGAACCCTGAACGTGTTTGACGCGGTGCTGGGCCTCGTTCTTGTAGTAGTCGACCTGACCGAGCGCCGCCGCTTCGGTGGCGTTGGAGCCAGACGCGGAGCCGAAAACTTCTTGCGCTGCACGAAGCGCGAAGTAATCATGCGATTCCTTGTTCAGCGAACCGTTGTATGTCTCGGCCGTGGTGACTTTCATCTCTTTGAAGATCGGGCGAATCGTCTCGGGGACCGCATTGTAGAATACCTTGTTGCACCAGGTACGGCGAGCGCACCCGTCCCAAGAGCCGTTGTTTGTGTTCGAGTCGTTCATGTAGCCCTTTTCATTGAGACAGTCGACGAGATCAACCTGAAAATGTATCTCTTTGCCGTCGACCCTCGAAATCCCGGGGGTAGCGCCCGCGTGTGTCAGCACAAGCTTGACCTGCTGGCTCTCGTGCGCCTCACCGACGCCCGTAGCGGCCATGGCGCCGAGAATGACGGTGCGGGTATCTCCGACCTGCCAACCGCAATCCTCAGCGAGGTCGACGAGACCTTTATCGGCCGCGGCGAGAAGCTTGACGATCTGCTCGTCGGTACCGTCCGCCCAGCTCACGATGTCATAATCGCCGCCCTCTTCAAGAGTGCAGGGGTAAACTCCGTAAAACTGCACCTGCTCAACATGAGTGGAGGGCTCTTTGCCGCTTTTCGCGGTCGCCGATATTGTGTATTCGGTCATGCCCTCCGGCTTGACGGTTTGACTGACCGCCATCTCGGGAGGCACCACGCCCTCGTAACTTTCCGACCCGCCTTTGATCGTGTACGCCTGACCCTCAAAGTCTCCGTCAAATGTGATTTTAAGGGTAGCGCATCCGGCGACCACGTCCTCTTTCTTGACATAACCCTCGAGAGCCTTTGCGACGGCTTTGCTCTGCACCGGGTTCTCTGAATCGGGGTTGACCGTTGCGTCTGTTTCGGGTTTCTGCTTTTTTACCCATTCCTTGATGGCTTTGAGGGCGTCCGTGCCCAGTACCGCCATATCCTTATCAGTCGGCATTTAAAATTTCCTCCGTTTCTTCTTTTGTTAAAATTTGGACTTTGTTTTCTTCGATTGACTTGTTGATCCCTTTGATCGCGTCGTCCAGTCCGGTGATGGCGCTCATCGGGTGGGCGTTCTCCGAGTCGCGGTGTATAAGCTTTTCGTGGTCGTTTTCGAGAACGGTCTGAACCTCGTCGAGCTCCATTTCGACGGCCTCGGTGTCCTCGGCGACCTCGAGCGTTATTTCTGCCATCAGATTTTGCCCTCCTTCAAGATTTCGTCGGCGTAAAGCCTTTTGATTGATGTGGCGAATGCCTTGTCGCCGACCTTGCCTCTGACCTGAATCTCGACGGCCGTCCCGGAGCGAAGCCGGAGCGTGTCCTCCTGCGTCAGCGGCACGGTGATGACCGCGCCCTCGCGGGTGGTGTCGGCCTCGGTCTTCTCGATGACGGTATAGCCGCCCTGTCTGAATGTTACGAAATAGCTGTCAAAATTGAGCTCGTTTGACAGGGTGATAGTGAGCGTCGGGGTTGTTCCTCTTATCATCGTTTATCCCTCCAATATGATACGGGCCTCGACCTCGGACATAAGGTGCACGGTGCTGACGAGCGCCAGCACCCAAGCCGAGCCGTCATAGACGTAAGTATATCCGGTGTCCTTTACGGTCACGGCCCAGTTTTTCTCGGCCGAGCCGTAGGTCGAGGCTATGGCGTCAAAGTTTGCGACGGCGTTCTGCCATATGAGCCCCGCCGCCAGTGCGCCGGTCTGCTGCCGAAGATCGGACAGACCCTCGGATAGGACCGCGTTGGCGTTGTAGATGCCGTTTGACGTTACCGGGTTCTGACTGCCGGACTTCGGCGAGGCGTCCCAGTTAAGCTTATCCTGCTTCGTCGCGAGCTGTTCCGAGACATCAATCTCGGAGACCTTTTTGTCGACATAGCTTTTAATTCCCTTCGACTTGACCGGGTTGTCGCTGCCGGCGGTCGGCTGCTCGTCGAAGTTGAGAGAACCCTGTACCTTGTCAAAGGCCTTTTTTATGCCGTCGGACGTGACGGGGTTCTGACTCCCTTCCTTCGGCTCGTCGTCGAGGGTCATGGTGTCCTGTTTTTCGGTCGAGAGCTTATGCAGCTCGTCGTCGATGATGTCGGCGTTGGCGTTCAGGACGGTAATGTCGACCTTGTCGGTTATGTCCGGCTTGTTTAGCTGATAGTTTGTCGTTTGAGTTGCCATTGTCATCTTCCTTTCCAGCTGTCTGAGTCTGCGCGTCTGAGCGAGATACCGGACACGGAGAACGAGCCGCGGCTATCCGGTACCCTGTCGGGCACGGCGTGAATTGTGACGGTGTCCGAGGCCTCCACATAGGTGACGAGCGTGCCGGGGACGTGGACGCTGTACTCTTGGCCGTTGATTGTAATCGGGATATCGAAGGGCGTACAGTTTTGCACCTGGTCGAGCCATGTGAACCGGAGCGGGAGGTTGTACGGGTTGTCGACGGTGATATCCCAGTAGGTTCCGCAGTGCGGGGAGTGCCCGCTGAATTCGCAGACGTTCGAGTGATTGATGAACGTCGTGACGAAGTGCGTCGGACGGTTCTGCCCCCAGTCGCTGAGGTTCGAGAGGTCTGCGAGAAGGTTCTTCGGTGCCTCTCCTCCGGTGAAGTCGACGATAACGCTTTCGCCCGTCGGGTCGCTCGGGTCGGCGCGGACCGTGTACGTGACCTTGCTTTCATAGACGTCGCCGGCGTGGGCCTTGAACCGCGCGACGATTTCGCCGGAGTCACCGACCTCGGCGGCTATGGAGCCGTCGGCCGGCTCGTATTCCGTCCGCCCGGTGACGTCGAAGGTGTCATTTTCCGACTCGAGATATGAGGCCCAGATTGACGCGCCCTCGTAGCTTATTTTTTCGCCCTTCTTGTAGGCGAGCGCCGTCGGCTTTTCCTTCCACCAGATATAGTCAATCGGGTTAGTCTCGATTGAGGTCTCGGTCTCATATTCGCCCCACGCCGCGGTCAGTGTAATCGGGTGCGCGACATATATCGGGAGATATGAGCCGTCCATATTGTAGTGCCGGGAAAGAACGACGTTATAATCAATATGCGGAATGTAACCGTCGACCGCGCCCTCGGACTTAAGCGTCGCCTCGGCGGTGACGTCCTGGGTCTTGAGCGCGACGGACGGGGTCTTGTCGTCGCCGGACATATCTGTCCAGACAGCTATTACGCGGGACTCCTCGAGATTGAGAAGCGTGTCCTCTTTTTGCGTCCAGAGACGGTCGGGGGTGTAGATACCGAGATATTCCATAGCGCCGACGCGGAATTCCGCCGAGCAGTCAAAGTCGCCGCAATATTCATGCGAATAATGCGCCTCGACCGAATTGACGCCGCCGTCGGTGAACGCTTTCGGCGACTCGTTATTCAGCGTGAATGTGCAGAAGCGGGTGATGTCCTCGACTTTCAGGATATTCGACGTCGTCGTCATGCCGTTCTGCGAGGTCTCGCCGCTTAAATCCGTCCACACAGCCTCGACCCTCAGTTGCGACATGTCCGGAACGTCGCCGACATAATACTGCTGTCCGAACAGGTGCGAAAAGCGAATAAATTCTATCGCACCGACTCGGATTGTTGTGTCGCAGTCAAAGGTCCGCCCGGCTCGGTCGGTATATGAAGCGGTCAGGTCGACCTCTCCGCCCTCGGTCAGAATACTGCCCTCCTCGGGGTTATAGGTGCAGAGGTCGGTGATGTCCGACTGGGTGCCGTCCTTGTAGTAGCCGGTGATTACGGTGCCGTAGAGGTCGAGGGGTTCTCCGACGAAGTGCTGCCTCTCCGGGTCGCGCGTCCAGACGATTTTTTCTGTCGCGACGTTATAACCGAAGACTACAAGACGCGCGCTTCTCGACTTCAATGTAATAGGCATTTAAGAACCTCCCCAAGTATGACTTGTCATTTCGCCCCAGGTGTAAAGTCCCGCGGTCTGCCACGTCAGCTCGCTCGCCGGAGCTTCGCCCGGAAGACACGCCATTTCAATCCGAACCTCATGCGTCTCGTCGTTCAGAGAAGCGACCTCGAAGGGGGTCGTCACCGTCGTTATGCAGTGGCCGTTTTTCTTATAGTCCTGAAGAAAATACCACTCCTCGTCGTCGACATAGACGACTATCGTGACGACGCCCTCGTCCACCATGTAATACGTCGCCGTGAAGTTGATGTCGCCGCGGCCCTTATCCGTGGAAATCTTAAACTCACAGGCCGCGACGACCTGTGCGGCCGTGTCGAGTACGAGGTCGTCGTTCAGATAGGCGTCGGCGAGCCAGAAGGTCGACGTGCCCTCGACGCCCTCCTCGGTGGATTGCAGGCCGGAGATGTCTTTCGAGTACCGGCTTTTCGCCTGATTGAGCAGCGGGTTCTCGCCCACACACTTGATACTCATTGAGCCGTTAAGCTTCAAAACGACCTCGGTGATGCAGGAGACCTCGCCCGAGGCGTGGCCGCCCCTGAAGTCAAGAATGTCCATAGGGTCAAGGCACGGGTCGCAGGGAATCTCGGCCTCGAAGGGCGTATATTTGGCCTGCGAAAGAGCGTTGATGATGTTCTGGCAAAGTCTCTTGCGGACCGCGTCGTCGGCGACCTGCAAAAAGGCATTGGTGCCGACGTTGTAGATGAGTCCGGTGTCCGGATTGACCTTGAAGTATTCGGTCATTCCGCCCGCTGCGTGCGTGGCATAGAGTCCGGTGAACCGGGTGATATAATCCGCGAGGGACGAGCTGAAGCGCTGCGAGGCCTTGACCGTCTGCTGCACCGTCGGCTTTCCGAACGGCTTGAGCACCAATCGGCCGAAGCGGTCTATCTGTGCCACCGAGCAGAGCGCCGCGGCGAGATGACTGAGCGCGTCGCGATAGGTCTCGATGTCGTCGGTCGGAGTCAGACTCAGCTGAGCGCTGCCGTTCGGGAGCGCCTCGACCTCGGCCCTTGCCATGCCGAACCCGACGCCGCACTTTTCGCACCAGTCTGTCAGCCACTTAAAAGGCGGCTTGGTCGAGCCGTTTTGCCGGAATGACTTCTGAAATTTTATCATATTGTCATAGGCTTTAATTGAGATGACTCCGGCGCTGCGCGTCGCTTCCTGAATCGTGTACTCGCCGAGCGGGATGACGTCATAGGCATCGGGCGCGCCCCACGAGCTGCTCGACAGCTCCTCCCAGGTACAGGCGGCCGCGTCGTTCCATGTGTCGATGCCGTTCGAGATGTACACCAGTGCGCTGATATCTATTTTCCCGTCATACAGCACATAGCGGTCGGTGATACCGAGGTCCTCGCCAAATATGCCGACGTCAAACTCGGACGCGTATACGCTTCCGAGCTCGATATCGGTCGAGCCGGCGCAGGAGCGGGTTATGGTGCCGGAGCCGCTTGCGATATGCCGAGCTCTGAACGGATAGCTCCGCCCCTGATTGTCCACTATGGTCCCCGCCCAGCCGAGGCGGCGGTAGTTTGAGCGGATAAGCTTTTCGTAGTAATCGGATTCAACCCTATACATCGGTCTCCATATCCTCCAGTCTGAAGCTCACGTCCCACACCGCGCCGTCCGCCTTCGAGCTGTCGTCGACCTTTACGGAAAAGTCCGCCATCCGCGCCTTCCACGGAATGAGCGAGCCTGTGCCGGCGTCGTAGTATTCGCAGTCGAGGACGCCGGCGCGCTTAAACGTCCGAAGCTTTTGGAGCCATTTGCGGGTGACGGTCAGGGTCACGGCGACCTCGGGGACGCCCTCTCGAATAAGGTCGACGTGATTCGTGCCGGCCTCGGTCTTACCGGTGGAAGAGGCCTCGACGTCGGCGTACTCGAGGGAGTAGTCGTCGCGCTTGACCGGGATTTCCTCGCCGGAAATTTTCAGAAAAGTAAAGCCGGTCATGTCTATCTGCCTCCTGACCTCAGATTCATTCGCCTCTGCGACTTCTGAATAATCGCGTCGAGCTGTTCGTCGCCGATATAGACGTAGGTGTCGCCGCCGAGCTCCTTGGCGAGACCGGCGAACTGTGCGCCGACGGCTTCCTGAATCATGCCCCGCAGCGACGACGCACCGACGACGGCCTCGGGTCCTGCCTCTCCGGCGCCGAGCAGATTTCCGCCCGAAGCTCCGAAGATTGTCGGCTGATTAAGAATCATACCGTCGGCCATAGCCTTTTTGTACCACTCGACCGAGATGTGCGGAATACTCGGCGGGTCGAGGCTGAATTTGCCGGTAATTGAGAAGTGAGGCAGCTTAAGCTTAGGCAACTCCCACTTGAAATTAAGGAAGCTCTTAATCTTGTCAATCGCGGCGGAGACCGTCCTCTTGGCGCCGTCCCAGATTGAGGTGAACGTGTTTTTAATGCCGTTGAGTACGTTCGACACCGTCGTCTTGGCGGAATTTAACCCGCTTGAAATCGTGGTCTTAATTCCGTTAATAACCGACGACACCGTATTCTTGATACCGTTCCAAGCGTTCGAGACGCCGTCCTTGATGTTGTTCCAGGCATTCGTGAAGCCTTCTTTTACCTTCGCGATAAAGTTATCGACGAATTCGCGGAATTTATCGCAGTTGTCATAAAGCAGCTTGAAGGCCCCGGCGAACGGGTTGACGATGAGCGTCAGAAGTCCCTCCCAGTTGTTTTTTACGAAGTCGATAATACCGCTGAAGAAGTTTTTGATTCCCTCGACCGCCGTCGAAACGACTTCCTTGACCTTATCCCAGAGGTTAATCCAGAATTCCCGGAAGCCTTCACAGTTATTCCAGAGGTAGAGGAACCCCGCCACCAGCGCGGCGACCGCAGTCACGACCAGCATGACCGGATTGGCGGATAGAACGCCCCACAGCGTTTTTAACAGTCCGCCGAGCTTGGATATTCCGCTGATAAGCTTTCCGCCCACCGTGATTATCGAGCCTATCGACGACATGAGCGTGCCGATAATCGTTATCACAGGGCCGACAGCGGCGACTATAAGGCCGATTTTCACGATTGTTTCCTGCTGAGCAGGGGTCAGGGCGTTAAACTTATCGACGAGTCCCTGAATGAAATCCGCGACCTTTTGGATAGTAGGCGCGAGCGCTTCTCCGAGGGACGTTACCGCAACGTCGATTGATGATTTCAGCTTTTCCAAAGAGCCGCCGAAGCCTGACATCATGGCGTCAGCCATCTCGTTTGTAGTCCCCGCGCAGTTTGTGAGTGAGGTGTTCAGGGCGTCGACGTCTCCGGGAGCGGTGTTAATGAGTGCGAGCCACGGCGCCATCTGGTTTTTGCCGAAGATAGCCGAGGCGGCCGCGATTTGTTCGGACTCGGAGAGCTGCGCGAAAGTGTCATGCAGCTCTCTTTGAATCGTTACGGAATCCTTCATCGAGCCGTCGGCATTCGTCACCGAGATGCCGAGCTGCTTCATCATCTCGGCGCCCTCTTTTGCCGGTGAGACGAGACGGGCGATACCGGTTTTCAGCGAGTTAGCGGCCTTGTCCGCGTCGATTCCGTTATTCGCCATGACGCCCATGTAAAGAGCGGCGTCCTGTACGGAATACCCGGCCGAGCTGAAGATAGGCGCCGCCACGCTCATCGCGTTGGAAAGACTGTTGACATCAAGCGCGGAATTATTACACGCAGCCGCGAAGATGTCGGAATAGTGCCCGGCGTCTTCAAAAGCGCCGTGAAAGCCGTTAATCGTTGCGACAAGACCGGCGGAAACAGTATCGAGGTCTCCGCCCTCGCCGGCCGCGAGATTCATTGCCGGAGCGAGCGCGGCGGCCGCCTGTTTGGCATCGAGACCGGCGCGCGCAAAGTTGAGCGTCGCGTTCGCGGCGTCGCTCATTCCGTAGGTGGAATTTGCGGCGGCGTCCTTCATCGCCTTGTTGAGTATGCCGGCCTCTTCCTCGGTGTTACCCATGGTCTTGTTGGTGAGCTGCATGGTCTTATCGACTTCCGCAAAGCTCGAGACCGCTTTTGTGCCCGCCGCGACGAGCGGCACGGTCACGCCCGCCGTGACCTTTGCACCGAAGCCGGCTATATTCGAGCCGACGTCGCTGATTTTCTGGCCGACCGTCTGCATTTGCTGACCTACCGCCGCGACCTTCTGCGCACCAACGGAGCCGAACTTGTCCATCTCGGTGTTGAGCCGCTTAAGGTCCTGCTCCGTCGCCGCGATTTCCCGCTGTAGGTTATCCCACTCGGCGGTATCGGTCGCGCCGGCGTTCTTCATCTGACTCTCGGCATCTTTCAAGGTGTTGAGCTTTTGCTTAGTCGCGTCGATTTCGCTGCCGAGGGCATTGTATTTTTGCTTTAAAAGCTCGGTATTTCCGGGGTCGAGCTTCAAAAGCTTATCGAGGTCGCGGAGCTGCGACTGACTCGACCAGATTTCAGTGTTTACACTTTTGAGAGCTTCTTGTAGGTCGGTGGTATCGCCGTTTATTTCAATCGTTATACCCTTAATCCTGTCGTTTGCCACGTCTTCACCTCCTGTTAAAATCTGTCGAAATCTTCTTGCGTGGCGAGCTGTTTATAGCTGTCCGCCTCGTTGTCGTTTGCGCTCTCGGTCATCATATCGAACACATCGCCCTCATCGAGCTCGACAAGCTCAGACAGCGTCAGTCCGAGCTGTGTCGCCCGGAGTAAAAAGAGCGCGGAATTTACTTCGCGGTCGATAGGGCGATGTCTTTTTTTAGGGTGCTGCTTCCCTGCCTGTTTGCGAGGTACAGCGCGATAAAATCAAGCGAGCGCCCCAAAAACTCGGTCGACTCAAACTGTTCGAGCCAATCTAGATAGTCGTCCATCTCGAGATTCCGCATATTTGCGCCCTCGGCCTGTTTGTTCATGATAAAAGCCATCTTCGAGATGGTGTCCATCTTTCCGGAGCCGGCAATCGCCACGACCGCCGAGAGCATCAGCGGGTCGATGGTATTCGCTTCTTCTCCCTCCGACGCGGCCGCCTCGGCGAGAGCCGGCGCGCTGTTCGAGGCCGAGGTGAGCGCGGAAAGCTGCACCGGCGAGAGGTTGTTCAGAATGCCGGTAATGTCGCTCAAAAGCTCGGTGCCGAAAAGCTGTTTATAGCGGAATCCGGTTGTCGCGCAGGCCAAAAAGCCGAAATCCTTTTGTATTTCTTCGTCGCTCTCGTCCTTTGAGACGAGGGTGAGACTTATTTTCCTGTACATAAATCCTCCTTAAGCAACGGCCTCCGCCTCCTCATCGGTGGCGGAGGCTTTTCGTTTGGTTCTTTTAAGTGTCCGCTCAGGACTTCGCGGCTGCCTCGGGTATTTTAATCACGGGAGACTTAGCGCTGTCGAGAGAAACGGCCTCGGACGCGGCCGGCTGATACACCGTGGTATACCAGCTGTTATAGGCCTCCTCGTTGGTATCGGCGCCGCAGCGTCCTTTCGGGGAGTTGATTTTGAGCTCCGACAGATAGACGGGAGCCGCGGTGATGGTCAGCGTCTCGGTCTGAACCTCGACCTCTTCCTCCTTGGTCTGAGACTCTAAGCTCGGACGCGAGGCGGTGCAGTTATAAAGCACATGCCTGATTGCCTTGACGTCGCCGTCAAACTCGAAGAGCAGCGCGAAGTGGACGCTCTGAGCGTCGGAATTCTCGAAGAGCACTCCTTTCGAGTCCTTGATGTCGCCCAGAACGTCGGTGCGGAATTGCTCGGGCACCATCGCGCTCTCGAAGTCTCCGGAATATCCGGAGTTGTTATTGACGACATAATACTGGACGCCGTCCGCCCAGAAGACAGTCGGCTCGCCCTCGGCATCGAGAGAAAGCGACACCGCGCCCGGCCACTTGACGGGCGGCTTCTCATAGGTGGCGGAGCCGTCCTCGGCGATAGTCGCGACGGCGTAATGGACGTTTTTGAGGTTGTATTTTACCTTGTTGGCCTTGTTCGCCATATTGTTTCCTCCTTCTTGCGGCGGCTATATTTCGTAAAGGGTCTCATAGAAATCCTCCGACGTCACATAGACCGTATCCGCGGTTTTGTTGTAAAAAATCTCCGCTTCATCGAGAAGCCGTTCGGCGAACGCCATGAGGTCGGCCATTTCGTCGGGAGTGGACGCATAAAGCTCGAGGTCTACGCCTCCGCCCTTGGCGTACACAACTCCGTCGGCCGAAAAATTCGGCGCGGCGACTCTTCGGTAAAGCACAAAAGGCGGGGAAATCGCTTCGCTTTCGGTAAAATGGTCGTACTCAAAGGGTACCCCCGTTCGGGCGTGCAGCTCCTCGCATACGCCCCTGATAATTTCATCCTTGTTTCGCAATTTTCTCCACCGCCTTTTCCATGTTTTTGATTGCGTGCTCCTCCGCCGGTGCGATATGAACTATCGGGGCGACCTGTCCGGCGCCGACGGCTCTTCCGCCTCTGCGGAGGGCGTGGCCTTTTTCGAGAAGGTGCGCGAGCTGATACGATGTGCGGTTGTGAACGACCGCCTCGGTTCTCAGACGCGAGGCTGCGTCCTCTTTCACCGCCCAGCCGCGCTTATACTTCCCGGATAACCTCGGCGAGCCGACTTTCGTTTCCTGCTTCGCTATCTCGGCGGCCTCAAGAACCGCGGCGCGCATCTTCTCGGAGAAGTTGTCGCCGTAGCTCTCGAGTATCTCCGAGAGGGCATTGCCGAAGTCGTTAATTTTCACCTTCCGGCGACTCATTTTTTCTTGTCCCGCATTTTCGGGTCGTCACAGACGTCATTACCCGAGGACTCGGGGACGGCATTGGCGGGGGCCTCGTCGCTGACAGGCTCCGCCCAGCCGCGGGCGATTATATCGCCGGCCTTAAGCACGGGGACGTCGAGGACGTCGCCCTTTTTCGCAAAGTACGGCGCGGCGACAAAAGAAGTCGTCGCCTTGACCGTTACGGTGGTCTTAGTTTTTGCCATGGTTATCATCCTTTCGCTTAGTCTTTTTCTTTCTCGATGGTCACCTGAACGGACTGCAGCTCCAAGAGGTCTACCTTCCGCTCCGGCTTCGGCTGTATGCGCTCGATGCGGTACTGCCTTCCGTCGTTGACGACGACAACGATATCGAGTCTGTTGACGGTTTCGGTATGCGGTACCTTGACGAGCCTGTCTATCCGATTCCCAGAGAGCGCGCCTGCTTCATAGAAGCGGCGGACGCCGACAGACTGCTCCTCATACCGCAGACGGACCTTTTCGTCGCCGACGGTGCGGCCTTTTCCGGGAGCGTACACCGCGAGAAGTCCATCGGGAAATACCTCGATTTTCTGTTCCGGTCTCACGGCTCCGCCTCCTTGGCCGCGCTGACGACGGTGCGCCGGCGCAGGCTGTTAAACTCAAAAGCGTAATTCTCAACGAACTGCGCAAAAGCTCCGGCGCGGGCGTATAGCAGATAGTTGAAGAGCAGACCCTGAGCGCGACGGTTGACGTTCTCGCCCGAGAAGGCCGACGGGTCGACGCCGGTCTTGTCGGATATGTACGCGATGCCGCGCCCTATCTGTCCCTTGAGCTTTTGGTCGCCGTCGGGGTCCTGCCAGGTGATATCGAGGTAGTTTTTAGCCTCGGCAAATAACTCCTCGGATATTTCAATCGCGCTCATAGCTGTCCTCTCTTTCGTTCTTAGGCCAAAGTCGCCCCGCTGAATGTCAGCGTCAGGAAGACTCCGTCCTCTTCGGTTTCAAATGTGAATGATACACCGGTGTCGGGCACATAGAGCACCCAGTCGAGGTCCTTGACCTTGCTGGCGCGCACCGTGCCGTCGCGCTTCACGGTTATCCCCTTGTCGGCATACTTTTCGTCGAGCAGGAGCGGGAAATAGTGACCCTCCTGCTCACCCTCGCCGTATGCCGTCATTCCGGAGACCCGATACAGCGTGCCGGTTACGGCGCCGTCAGCACCGATTTTCGTGTCCTCGCTTACGAGGTCGGACACTGTTTTACCCGCTGCGTCCTTTGGGGACTGACCCTGGGCGGGGACCGTTGCCGGGTCAGCCCCTGTTATTCCCCCGACGCCTCGGGAATGTTCTTGACGGTGAGGTAGGTCGGAGTGAGCTTCGAGATGTCGAGGCGGAGGAAGGCGTTGTTGTCCTTCGGTCTGCCGTCGCCGTAGGCGACAATCTTGTAGTAGCGGGTGTCTTCGAGGAATTTATATTCGTCGGAGAACTGGATGCCGCGCCTTGCAGCGACGCCGAGCCAGTATCTCTTACCCATGCCGAGGATGGCCTCGCCCTGCGGCACCGCGACCGACTGGATAATCCTCGTCGGGAACGGAAGGACGTCGTTGACATAGGCGCCGTTCGGGGTCATGACGGTGGTCGCCGGCATGATGACCTTCCAGTAGTCGAACGGACTGACAACGAGTATCAGGCCGCTGACAACGCGAGGCTTGCCCTTCTGGGTCTTCGCAAGGTCCTGAATGAGTGCGCCGTAGTTTGCGGGGGTGAAGTCCGCGACGGCGACCTTGTCCTTCTGCGGGTATACGCCGCCCTGAACCTCGACATTATCGGCGACGGAGCGGTCCATGCCGATAGGCTGGTCCTTACCGGTACCGGTGACGACGGCGGTCTCATAGCCGAGAGCCAGAGCTTCGGAGAGGCAGGTGCGGATGTAGTTGTCGAGCCAGGCGGGACCGAGGTCGAGGATGCCGTTGGAGATAGGCATGAACGCGGAGAGCTTGTACTGGCCGAGGTTGATTTCGGCGAAGCCGGAGGCAATCTCCTGGGTGATTTCGTCGGTGATGGTTCCCCACTTCGCGGCGGTCTTGCCCTCGTCGACGTTGATAATCCACCTGGTGAGCGCGGTGGTGTTCACGACGTCGATGGCGTCGAGGAGCGGGTGATTCTGCCTCATGTCCTCCATAACGGCGGAGACGACGGTCTCGGGGAAAGTCTTGTCGGTGCCGGTGAGCGCCATCAAGGTGTTGGTGCCGTTCTTAAGGGCATCGCGGAAGTGAGTGATGAGGTTGTTGTAGAAGTTGGTCTCTTCCGAGGTGAGCTGGCGGACGCCGCGCTGTGCAAGGACAGCTGCGTCGGTCACGCTGGTGAGAGCGGCCGCCGAGTTGAGAATCTCGTCATGAATGTTCATGAAGAGGTCCTGGAGGCCGTTCTCGAAGGCGGCGGAGTCGCCGTCGCGCGCGGCGTTGCTTATGCGCTGCGCGATTTCAAGCTGGGTCTGGTTAAGGGTGTCGTGATTGGTGATAGGCATTGTTTAATCCTCCTTCTTGAAGTTGAAAAAGCCTTTTTTCTGTTGGGTCGGTTCTTGTTTGGGTTCGGGTTCTTTTCCGGCAGGGACAGAGCGCTGCATGTCGAGCTTTTCAAGTCCGGCGTTTACTTTTTCAAGTAAAGCCGCAAGGCTTTCAAGCCTTGCAGTGTCAAGCTCTACGCCGACGTTAATAGCGCCGGCAGTCTGCGGCTCGCGAGTGAGAGCAGCGACGACGGCGGGCATGGCGCTGTTGATAGCCGTGCCCTCCTCGGTGTCGTCGGTATCTGCAATCTCGGTCGCAAAGCCGTTTTTCAAGGCGTCCTCGGCTTTAATCCAGGTCTCCGCCTTTACCATCGACATGAGCTCGCCGTCCGACAGCGTTACGCCGCCCTCTTTGTAGGCGTTGACCGCTGCCTCGGTTATTACCCTGAGGTCGGCCGCTGCCTTCTCAAGCTCGTCCGGATTGCCGGTGGTTCTTGCGATTGCCTGGTGAACGAAAAGCAGAGAGGCCCGGTTCATTACTCTGCGCTTTCCGCCCATGAATACCAGGGACGCAGCGCTCGCGGCAAATCCTTCGCAGATAGTCGTCGCGCTGCGCTTCTTGAGTGCGTTGTAGATGGCGAGACCTTCCTTTACCTCGCCCCCGTTTGAGTTGATATGCACGGTTATTTCGTAATCCTCCGGGATAGCGTCGAGCTGGGCGGTGAAGTCGTACGAGCTCACGTCCGCGGGAAACATCTCATCCCAGAAGGTGGCGCCCTTACTCAGAATATCGCCGAAAATCATGAAGTCCGCGCGTTTCTTCTCCTTGTTTGTGAACACGGAGAAATAAGGAATTAGTTTTTCAGGCATTATTTTCCTCCTTTCCCGGCGAATTCGCCGAAGTTGTATTACTATTCAACCCGGCGACGAGCTCGTCAGCGGGAGAGTAGTTTTTAGTCATCCAGTGCTGCCACGCCCACGGCTCGTCAATCGGGTCGCGTCCGAGCAGGACAAGGATATCGTTGATGCAGAACGCCCCGGAGCCTATGAGCTTATCAATCGGGTCTGCAATGTCAAAGACGTCGTGGTATTTCACGGCCGCGAAGTTAGGAGCGACATATGAACCGTTTCCTACAAGCTGCGGGCCGTATACCTTGCGGTTAATTTCCTGCGCTATCATTCGGACGATAGGCTGCACCGGAGAGGTGAGGAAGTTTTCAAAGTCTTCCTTAGTCAGATTTTTTCCGGTCGCGATAGACACCGGAAGGCCGAGGCCCATCGCCGTCTGCTCATAAACGTCGTCCATTATCGAGCGGATGTCGCGCGTGGTCGAAGCGGCGCCCGCAGAAGAGCCGGCCGACTGGTCCTCGGTGTACTGATAGCCTTTGTACAGGGGGAGCACCGCGTTCTCGGCCTCAAAGTATTTCTTGAAATGCTTCTGCATCAGCTCGTCATATATCTCGTTGAAATCCTCGTCGCTCTCGGCCACGTCGGCGATTTCGAGCTTACCGTGCCGGCCGTTGTTTCGGACGTAGGCCCTGACCGCGCTGTTAAGCAGCCGGCCGGTGAGCGCCGACGCCGCCGAGATATAGCTGCGGAGATTGAGGCCGGTGCTGTCGAGGTTCAGGTAAATCACCTCGGAGGCGCTGAACACTCCGGGGATATCTTCTCCGCCCGAGCTGATGCCGCGGTATATGTCTCCGGAGAGATGCCTGTCGACGGTAAATCCGTCCGCAACGTAGCGGCTTCCGTCCCGCGTTTCGGCGATGAGCGCCTCGCCCCTTACAAACAGTCGGGAGATTAAGTCGTTGAAAAACTGTGCGCGGTTCTGATTCGGGTTCGGCGAATAATTCCAGGACCAATACTCCCGGGCGCGGACTTTCTTTCCGCGGCGATAGGTCTCCCACTCGACTGCGCCGACCGCCGAGCCGATGCGGCGGACGCAAGACCAAAAGGCGAGAAGCTGGAGATAGTTTTCGGTGCCGAGCGTAATGTCGGCCGGAGTCTCATCAAGAAACGCGCCCTGTGCCTTTTTAGGCTCTTTTCCGTCTTCGGTCTCGCCGGTCGGCTGCAGCAGCCACTTGAAAAACTTAAAAGCCATGTTTCCTCCTTAAAACGTCGCGACGTCGAGTCTCCGGCGGGGCCCCGCGCGCCGCTCGATAATCTGGTCCTCGATAGTCATGGCGGCAGCGAGAGCCATGAACGGGTCATTTTTTCGCGACTTCGCCTCGATTTTTCCGTAGACAAAGTTTCCGATATCCCGGTCGTCCTCTTGTCCGAGCTTTCGCCCCGAGCGGATGAGCTTGGTGTTGTTCGTCGCCCACCGCAGCTCCGGAGCGTCGCCCCAGGCGAAATACTGCCGGCTGAAACAGGAGTCAATCACCGGGACGACCCTCATGATGTCCGACGGGCGGACGAGCTTGAGATTCTTGTAAAGCTTCGCGTCGAAGCCGAGGTCGCGGAGATGCCGCGCTAAAAGCGCATATCTGAAGTCGTCTATCGCGGCGCCGCGAATCATATACCTCCGCTTCATCTCGGCGATATACTCGACGAGCATCTCCGGCGGAATCTCCACGTCGTCGACGACGGTGAGCCGGCCGCCGTCCGCCCACTCTTTCCACGGGCACTTGAGCCGCGGCAAATCCTTCGACGCGGTGCAGAGCCAGGAGTGAGATATGTCATAGCGCATATTGGCCTGCTTAAAGTGAAGGTCGATACTGACCCAGTCCGTCACCTTCGAGAAGTCGATACCCATGACGCAGGTCCACCCGTCGAGATTCGGGAGGTCGCGCTTCGTCGCCTTGATATTGGCGTAATCCGTGACCTTGAGTTCGGACGCCTCGCCGTGGCGGTTCATTCGCTTCGTCATGAACGCGGGGAGCCGCTGAGGGTTCTTCTTCCACTCGCGGTATTCCTTCTCGATTTCCGAAAAGAGCGACGGCAGATATGGCAGCGACGGGTTGGCCTTTTCCCAGTTTGCCGGGTCGTGGACTTCGTCGTCCGAGTCGAGCTGACAGATAAAGGGTAAAAGGCCGTTATCCGGGTCGCCGCCGAATAAGATGCCCTCGGAGGTTTCAAGAAGGTCATCAAGCGGCCCTTCGCGCACGTCGCCGTCTGTGGTATAGTAGCTCCGCCGCGGGTGCTCGTGTTTACCGAGGCCCGTGGTGAATACGTTGATGTTGTTGTAATTTTCGTATTGATGGATTTCGTTAAAGACTACGATGCCGGAGCGCATTCCGTCCTTACCCTTCGGGTTGTTCGTCCGGCCGCGAATAATTGCGCCGGTTTTTAGGCACTTGACGCTCTCCGTCTTCCACTTGTAATACTTCTGAAGCTTCGACTTATAGCCGGTATGCTCGAAGGCGTCGACGATGTCGAGAACCGGACGCAGCGACTGCTCCTCGTTGTTCGCACAGATGTCCACGTCGTAATTGGGAATTCCGTTATACGGCGAGGTCAGAGCGACGGATTCGAGGGCGATTGTTCCGTCCTTACCCGCGCCGCGCCCCAGCTCACAAAAGAGGTCGGGCCAGCGGGGGAGTCCGGAGTCGCGCCGGAATACACAGTCGTGCAGCGTGATGACGAATTCCTGCCAGGGAAAAATCTGCTCAAAGGGAAAATACCTTGCGAGGCCGAGATAGTGGTCCGCGAGCTCGTCGTCGGTATAGATGTCCTCGGTGTCAAAGCAATAGACTACATGCTCGATAAGCGCCTTAACGTACCGGTTTACCCTGAGTCTTCCGCTTTCAGCTTCGTCGATAAAAAGCTGAATGTGTTTATTGAGCTTACAAATCGCAATCGTCCCCCTCGCTCTCGTTCCGGCCGGTGTTCATTACCCGGCCGCCCGCGAAGGTTGTTATAATTTTCAGCAGCGTCGACGCCGTCTGGTTCGCGGCGGTCGCTGTCCGGTTGTATTCGTTGATAGCGGGGTTCGCGACGAGGTTCGGGCGGTTCTTGACATACTCTTTCGTAATCAAAAGGTCCGCACCGTCTATCTCCGCCCTCAGCTGACGGAGGAGTCCGAGCTGCACCTCGTAGCGCTCGTATGTGGTCGTAAAGAAATAGTTTTGCTCAACGCCGCCCTCGCGCGCCATCTTGAGGAGCTGCTTCGCAGCCTCGTCGAGAGGAGTCTTCTTTGACTTTGTGCTTTTTGCCGCCACGTCGTCACCTTCTTTTCTTAATGCGTTAATAATAAACTAAAATAGATTAAATTTTCGGATTATTCTCCAAAAGTCCATAATCCAAGGCACTTTTTTCGGATTGTCGAGGGCGCACTCGGTCTTCCCGTACTTTAGCTAAATAAAGCAAGGCCCCCGGGGGGTGTATTCAGTCCCAGCGCTCCTCGGTCAGTGCCGGCGCCGGAGGCTTGGCCGCTCCTCGCTCGTGCACTTCCTCGTGACAGTCGCGGCACAGCGAGATAAGATTTCTTTTTCGCAAATGCGTCCCCGGTTCCTCGTACCATATCTCAAGCGCGAGGTCGGGCCGGTCGCGCAGATGATTGATGTGGTGCACAGTGTCGGCCCTGCGGTACCGATGATATCTGTCCTTGCAGCGCTGACACTCATGACGGTCGAGGCTCAGAACCTCGGAGCGTACACGCAGCCATCGGGACCATATGTAAAAAGCGTGAGGATTACGCCGTGCACACTGCGCCGCATAGGCTTTCTCTGCTTCGGTCATAGTCATATAATCCTCCTATCTATCAGGATACCCTATTGTGAAATGAATTACAGGGATATTAAGCGCATAACAAATCACTCACAGCATAGAAAAGAGGCACCTTTGCGGTGCCTCATGTACCCAGAGCGCGCGCCCTGGTATCGGATAAAACCTCCATCAACGCCTTCTGCGAGGTGTCTTTCAGGATAAGCCTCCTCATAACGTCCTCGTCCACCGTGCCCTCGGTTATGATATGGTGGATTATACATTTTTCTCTCATGCCCTGTCTGTAGAGCCTTGCGTTCGCTTGTTGATATAGCTCGAGACTCCAGGGAAGACTGTACCAGACGAGGATATGTCCGCCTTCCTGAAGGTTAAGGCCATAGCCGACCGAGGCCGGATGCGCTATCAATAAGCGGATTTTTCCCGCGTTCCAGTCGGCTATATCCGCCGGCGACCTGATTTCCCGGGGATTCAGCTTCGCAAATCGGTCATATAGCCGAGCTTTTTCGTGCCGATAGCCGTAAAGACAGAAAATAGGCTCGTCGGTCACGTCGATAAGGTCTTCGAGCGCTTTAAGCTTCTCGCTGTGGATTTCCGAGTAGCCGCCCGTGTCGTCATAGACCGCGCCGCCCGAAAGCTGAAGCAGCTTCCCCATGACCGCCGCGGCATTTGTAGCACTGACTATTTTTCCCTCACTTAGCTCTAAAAAACACTTTTTTTCAAGCTCGCGGTACTGCTTTTTCGCCGCGGCCGACATATGCACATAAATCTGATTGTCAATCCGCTCCGGAAGCTCAAGATAGTCCTTTGCCTGCATCGCGACGGTGATATCCGAGATTTTTTGAAGAACATCGTCAAAAGCACCCTTATTCGGAACCCAGTCAAAAATCGTATAGCCGTTTCGGCGCCCCGGCTTGAAATATTTCTCCCGGTAGCTTCCGAGAGTGCGTCCGAGGCGTTCTCCGCGGTCAAGACAGAACATTTCCGCCCAGAGGTCCATGAGTCCTTTGGGTGTCGGCGTTCCGGTGAGGCCGACGACCCTTTTGAGCATCGGCCGCACCTTCCTGAACGCCTTGAAGCGCTCCGAGCGGTTGCTTTTGAAGCTCGAAAGCTCGTCCAGAACGACCATGTCCCACTTCCATGAATTTCGGTACAGCTTTACGAGCCACGCGAGATTTTCGCGGTTGATGACATAGACGTCCGCGTCGCTCTCCGCCGCCTCGGCCCTCTTTTTTGCCGTTCCGAGGATTTTCGCGATTTTTAAGTGCCTCAGATGGTCCCACTTTTCGCTTTCGCGGCTCCATGTGTCCTGTGCGACCGCCAGAGGAGCGACGACCAGAACGCGCGACACCTCGAAGTCGGAATACATGAGCTCGTTGACGGCGGAGAGCGTCACCGACGTTTTGCCGAGACCCATTTCGAGGAAAAGTCCGATATACGGCGTGGCGAGAATCCGCTCCATTGCCCTGACCTGATAGTCGTGCGGTTTCCATTCCATTACTCTCCGCCTCCTTGGAGCGAGGACGCGATATACCGGATAAACATTGCAACGTCCTCGGCGCCGTAGAGCACCGCCACGTCGGCATTGTGCTCTCTGAGTCTTTTGTGCTGAAGCTGCTGAAGCGCCGAGGTCCGCCCGGTTTCCTGCTTAAGCTCGACGAAATACACACGCCCCGTCGGAAGCACCACCAGACGGTCGGGCGCTCCGGCGTTCCCCGGCGACACGAATTTCCAGACAAGGCAGCCGAGCGCCTTGAGTCCGTCGACGAATTTTTTCTCAACCGCGGCCTCTGTCATTTTTCCGAGCCTCCCTGTCCTCATCGCCGTCGCTGCCTCTCCGCTCCTCCGTCCACACCCCGAAGGCGAGGAAAGCGATAATCAACAAAACTAAAATAACCTCGTCCATTTTTGTCCTCCTTAAGTCTTTGTGCTACAAGTGACCGAACCGAAAAAGTCTCCCGCGCGTATGTGCGTATGCGCGTATACGCGCGCTTTTTACGCGCTCAACGGTCTATTTTCTAAAAATGTTTATATAATAATAATCTTGTAGCTTGTAGTAAAACGGCTTTAAAAGCCTTTATTTTAGCGGCTTTTTGCGTAACTACAAGCGGTTTGCGCTTGTAGTCTGTTGTAGCTGAGATTTTTTAAAAGTTTCGTAAAATCCGAGAATTCTTGTAGCTTGTAGTCTACAAGATTATTTCTTGTAGCTACGCCGCTGCGGCTTGTAGTTTTATCCCTTTTTCGGACGTGTAAATGTCCTTGTAGAGCCATAAAGCGGGATGTATTTTGGCGACGGCTTTCTGACCCACCCGAGCCTCTTGAGTATGCCGGCTATCTCATAGCTGTCCTTTTTCTGCATCTTGTTGACCGGGAGCCTGAAGCACTCGCACCAGACCTCGATATTCGAGACCTCGGCGCGCCGGGTCACGCCTTTAACGAGGTCGCCGCCCTCGGAGTATTCGCCGTCGAGGAAGTCAAGGCGCTGGTTGAGGTTCATGCTCTCCCAGCCGTCGGGGAGCAGCTCGTCGAGGTACTTCTGGACGATGCCCTCGCGGTCGTCGGCCTCGAGCGCTTCGGTCTGCTTCTGCTCGGCGATTTTCTGCGCCTCGGGCGAAAGAATCAAATCGGTCTCGCCCATGAGATATCTGCTATAGGCCTCCGCCCAAATCTGGTCGCGGATTCCGTCGGTGATGTCCCAAGGGTGGCACGGGCCCGCTCCCGTGACCTCTATCGGCCAGAAGCGGCGGTTGCCGGTGATGTCCTTAAGATAACCCGAGAAGTCGTTGACGGTGCCGAAGATTACGCACTGGCGCGGGTGCCGCTCGGTGTTGTGGCCGTAGGCCGCGCGGTAGATGTCCTCCTGGCGCGATATGAACGACTTGATGGATTCGACGTCGGTTTTCCGCATTCCCTTCATCTCGCTGATTTCGAGGAGCCAGTAACCCGGGAGCTTTTCGACGCCGGTTCTGTCTTTCATGTCCTCGAAGGTCAGGTTGTCCGAGAAGTATTTCCCGCCGAGCTTCGAGACGAGCATCGACTTACCGGTGTTCGGAGGTCCGGAGAGTACGAGCATTGAGTCAAACTTGCACCCCGGCTCATAGATTCGCCGCACGGCCGCGAGAAGGATTTTCGAGGTCGCCTCGCGGGTGAAAACGCTGTCCTCGGCGCCGAGGTAGTCTATAAGAAGCGTATCGACGCGCGAGACGCCGTCCCACTCGGGAAGGTGTTCAAGATAGTCCTTTATCGGGTGGAATGAGTGGCGCGACGCGGTGATTATCTTCTGGTCCATAAGCGTCTGACGGGCAAATTCGGCGTAGACGGTGCCGATATAGGTGACGAGCTCGGAGTCGTCCGAGTCGCGCCAGGGCCCCGGCAGCCGCTTCCACGGCAGCGCGGTGCCCTTTACCTCGATGAGACCGGAGTGGACGTTATACGAGATACCCTGCAGGCTTTTGTCGTTCTCAAAGATTCTCTTAGCGTTGAGAACGGACCGCGATATGACGCCGTTGTTATTTCTCGTCAGATTCGCGCGCCAGGCGTCGGGGTCGGGGTCGTCGGTGAAGTCCTTGACGGCCTCGTCGTACTGCTCCGCGCTGAGGATTTTTCTGACCTCGGGGTCCTCGGACGCGAACGCGAGCATCGCCTTATAGCTCGGGCGCTGACTCGTCGGAGTGTCCCCCGGGACGTTCTCGTCCTCGGAGCCGAAGAGGTGAATCCGAACGAGGTCAAAGGCGTTGCAGAGCTGACCGCCCGCGGGGTCGGTGCCGTGGTTCGAGAAGGCGAAGAGACCGCCGTCATAGATTACAAGGCCGGCGGCGGTTGAGCCGGCCGCGTATGTATAGCGGTCGTCCTTCGCTGTCGGAATGTATGTGTCCTCAAGGAACGCGTCGATGGCTGCGGGCACGTCGTAGGCACGGCAGAACGCTCCGACGACGCCTTTTTTAGACGTCGGGTCCTGCTGCTTCTCGGCGAGCTTGCGCCTGCTCTGAGCTTCCTTGTCCGACGTAGGCCAGAGGCTCGCATCGGTCCAGTCGGGATATCTGCTGAGAATTTTGTCGGGGTCGAGCATCGGCTCGTCGATATAGTCGGAAAAATACTCTCCGTCCTCCGAGCAGCTCGGCCAGTACATGAGGCGCGACGGCTGGAAGGTCGACGGGTCCATGTAGTCCATGCCGATGTCTGTCGCGAGCATACGCGCCACGGCCTCATATTCGTCCGCGGTGACGTCGCGGGACAGCGGGACGAGCAGACGGTAGCGCGGACTTCTCGGCCGGTGCTTATGCGTCGTATAGCACGCCGCGGCGTAATCTGCGAGGAGGGTGAAGTCCTCCCAGAAGTTCTCGGGCGCGTCGTCAAGGTCGAACGAGAGAATCGAGCGCGACGACACGGTGTGCGCGCCTCGCTTTCCTCCTTCGAGCGTTCCGCCGACGAAGCCGCCGACGTCTTTAATATTGTCCTGGTCGGCCTTGGCCGCCTTAATGTACTCGGCATATGTCTCCGGCGTTCTGACCGGCGAGTCGAGCCGGCGGATAATGTCGGACCAGTTCATCTGGCGGTTCTTCCACCTCGTGTCGAAGCGGCTGCGCCCGACCGAGACCCAGAGCCGGCGGTCATGCCTCAGCTCCGGCGCGGGTTTCAATTCGTTTACTTTATTCTGCTTCATCTTCTTCGTCGGTCCCTTCTTCTGCGTCCTCCGTGGCGTTTACCAACCGGCGCAGACTCTCCTCGGACGCGGTGAGCCCGTCCGCGTTTTCATTTATAGCTTGCGACGCTGCTTCGGCGGTTAATTTAGCGAGTTCCCAGAGCGCGTCCGCGACGAGCCTGAGATACATGCCCCATGCGTCGGCACCCCGATAATGCGACTCTGTAAAGAATTGCCACAGGTCGCCGTAACTGCCGCCGCCGGTGAAGAGATTAGCTGCGCGCAGTGCGGTGACAAGATTTTTCGTGCGCAGTCCGGAAAAAGCTTCCGCCATGCCCGCCGCATAATTACGGCTATAGCCTTTGGACATTACGAGCTTAATAAACCGTTTTCGTGTCATGCTGTTTCCTCCTCTCCTTGATTTTTCGCGGACAGGCCTGTGAGATATTCATAGTTGGTCGTTTTTTTTTTTTTTTTTTCTGCATCTCCGTCCATGATTGCGCCGCAATTAGGGCAAAAGCGCGAACCCTTGAACATCATAGGATTTATGCTTTTAATGCCTGACAGATTTTTGTTTATTTCCTTGCAGTTACTACATATATACCCGCCCAAATTGTAATCGTGCGCGTTGGGGTCATATATCCAGTGCGCATGGATAACCGGCGCATAGTCGAGCGTCGGTACCTCGTCTATTGCGTAGCTGATGTCGTCCTCGGGGACGCCGCGGGAGATATCGCCGTCCAGCTCCGTGACATAGTCTAAGAGCTTTTCGATGGCGGCGTTCGCGTCTATAGGTCGTATTTTTTCCATTGTTAATCCTCCTTGCTGTTTATCAGACCGTGCCAAGGGTCAAGGTCTTTCGGGTCGGCTTGATTCGCCCACTTGACCCAGTTTGTGACCCGCTCCCGCAGCTCGTCATCGACGAAAAAGGGTTCAGTGACGAGAATAAGCCGCGGGTTCTTCTTCATGATTCGGGTGTTGCTTTCGACCTCCTCGTAATCAAGCGAGCGGTAGAAAATCTTTGAGTGGACGGTGTCGCTGCGAGGTCCGATACGGCGCGTATAGTTACTCTCCAAATATCTGAACCGCTCATTTATGCCCGGGTTCTTTTCTTGGTTTATTTTTTCGATATAGCCTATCTTTTGTTTCGGCATTATTTCTCCTCCTCTTGTTCTTTTAGTTCATTGAGCAGCTCCTCGGGCGTTTTGGCGTGTATTGACCGCCGCGCCGGGAGCTCTTTTTCGCCGGGACTTTCCGTCTTTCGGCGGTAGGGGTTTGCATATTCGGGATTAAGAATCAGCTCATATTTACCCCGAACCGCCATGCCGGAACGGCCGAGCCGGCGGCCGATTTCCTCCCAGCTGTGCCCCGCGCTTCTCAGCTTCAGAAGCTGCTCGGTCTCCTCGGCGGTCCACTTTTTCGCGGGTTTACGCCTTGCGCGGCAGGGAGTGCCGAGCTTCGATATGCGCCGCTTGATTGCGCCCTCTGAGCGCATGAGTCTTTCGCTCAGCTCTCCGTAGGTATATCGGCCGGACTCGAGCATATGTATGAGCTTAGCGTCCTCGTCCTTTGTCCACGGAGAGGTCTTGCGCTGTTCGGAGAACCGTGCGCGCCTCGCTTCCTTTACCCAGCCGGGTTCGCGGCCGAGAGCTCCCTCCGGCATGAGGCTGAGGTTGACGACGTCCTTGTTCTTCTCCGCCCATTCCCAGAAGTCGTCGATGTCAATCATAATGTGCCGGCCTCTGACTGTTTTTCTGTAGCTGACGGGGAGGCCGAGGCTTATCCATCTCGTTGTTGCGCTGTGATAGTACCCCGCTTTTCCCAGCGCTTTACATAGCCGGGAGAGTGTGATTTTGGTGCCGCCGCTAAGGTGGCCTCCGAGACCGAGCCGGTTCGCCTTAATCAGTACCGCCTCGACCGAGCGGCCGAGCCTTTGGGCGATACCCGGCACCGATAGCTCGCCCCATCGGCTTTCGAGGTACTCAATCTCTTCCTGCGTCCAGCGTTTAAT
The DNA here is from genome assembly GCA_947588825.1 of uncultured Clostridia bacterium. GTDB lineage: Bacteria > Bacillota > Clostridia > Oscillospirales > CAG-272 > CAKSQF01. The sequence goes on along the minus strand of CANPZU010000022.1, from coordinate 11,995 downwards.
GCCCAAGACTCCCGGCCTCCTTTTGTGTCAGTCTTTTCTCACCCGCACCGAGCATACGCTGTTCTCGGCGATGTATTCGGTCTTGGTCTCGCGGAGGGTCATGCCGAAGCGCTCCTCGATAATCTCCTGCGCCATCTCGGCCTTACCGAGATAAAAGTAGGCGAGGCCGGGGTCCGCGGCGCAGTTGTGGGCGGCGAGGTTCGCTGCATACTGCCGGAGCAGATACTCGACCGTCGCCATAGGGTTCATTCTTTTGCCTCCTCGCCAAGCCAGTCCATAGCGCAAGCCTTGCAGTCATGGTCTTCCGGACAGTTGCGCTCGGCACAGTACGGATATTTTAGTTCGAGCAGATACCTGGCAAGCTCCTCCCGGCTCATGCTCTTTATTTTCTCTTCGTTAGTCATCTTCGTCTCAGCCTCCTTTTCAGTCCATTCATCGACGTACATATAGCGGGTCTTAAGTCCGCAGTTACGACAGGTCATTCTTCCTCATCGTCCTCAATCTCCGCGAGCTCTCCGGGTTCGATTGACGGAAAGAGCCGCGCGTCCACGCTGGCGATACCGCGGAAGCGGCCGTTGCACTGCCAGACTTTTCCGGGGCGTTCCGGTCTATCTGTCCACAGCTCGGCGCGGTCGGGGTCAAAAGGACCGTCCGCGTCCTCTTTGCTTACATACTTCGCTCCGAGCATTTTACACAGAGCGCGTTCCTGCTCGGTGAGCACCGGCGGCACGTCGATGACCTCGAGACCCATCAGCTCGGCGGCCTTGTCGGGGTATCTTTCCACAAATTCGCCACAACTTAAATCGGCCTTTATTTGTTCCGTGTATATCGGACAGTCGACACAGTTGCCATCGCGATTGCCTGCACAATATGCCCTGCGAGCCTGTGCTAAGTTTTCAAGGGTTAATCTATATTTTTTCATTTTCGTTTACCTCAATCTTTTTTATAGTATTCGCACTCATAGGTCCCGCCTTTAAGCGGAAGGCCGTGCGCCCAGCTGATAGGCTCGGCCATGACCGCATCGACGGTCTGGGCGGCGTCGGCGTCGCTTTTCGGCGCGTCGATAATCATTTCGTCGTGGACGTGGGCGACTATTCTGTAACCCATGTCCGAGACCTGCAGCATCTTCTCGGCGAGACAGTCGCGCGCGGTCGCCTGGATAATGTTTTCCGTGATTTTCCCGCCGTAGGCATCGAGCTGCAGCCATGTACTCGTCTGCTTGCTGTTCTTCTTGCCGAGACCCCAGTATTTAAGGGCGTCGCCTTCGCCTCCTCGGTCGACCGTCGCTCCCCAGTAGCATATCGGGCGGCCGGAAGGCAGCCGAATGAAGAGGCAGCGCGTGTCGCAGACGAGAGCGGTGTAAAATTCGATTTTGGCGGCACCGCTCGCCACGGTGACGCGGACGGGGGAGCGCTCCGGCCGCCGTTCCTCGACCGCTCTGATTGCCGCGGCCTCAAAGGTTCGCCACAGCCTCACGATTTTCGGCGACGCAGCGCGCCATTGCTTCACGATTTTCGGGAGCTCTTCTTCCGGAATCATGCCGGCCTTGTCCATTGCCTTCATCGCGCCGACTCCGCCGCCGTAACCCAGAGCGAGCTCCGCGACCTTTCCGCGCTGTCTGAGGTGGGCGTTCGGACCGTGCTTCTCGACCGGTACGCCGAACATTCTCGAAGCGCTCGCGCAGTAGATGTCGCCGCCGTTTTTGAAGACGTCAAGCCGCCAATCCTCCCCGGCGAGCCATGCGATGACGCGCGCCTCAATGGCCGAGAAGTCCGACACCACGAAGCGGCAGCCTTCCGATGGAATGAGAGCGGTGCGCACCAGCTCGCTGAATATCTGTGCCGGCTCCCCGTAGAGCATCTCGAGGCCTTCAAAGTCCTTTTCGGCTACGAGCTGCCTCGCGAGGTCAAGGCCCTCGACATGGTTCTGCGGAAGGTTCTGAAGCTGAACGATTCGGCCCGCCCATCGGCCCGTCCGGTTCGCGCCGTAAAATTGGAGCATACCGTGCAGCCGCTCATCGGCGCAGACGGATTCGAGCATCGCGGTATATTTCGAGGTCGACGTTTTGCCGAGAGCCTGTCGGATTTCGAGCACGCGCCGCACGTCGGGGTCCTCGATATCTCGGGACAAGGCCTCGGCGACCGCGTCCTTAGAGAGCGACTCGGACAGCTCGGGCGCACCGTGCGCTGCGAGCCACGGCTTGAGCTGTGCGAGACTGTTCGGGTTCTGCAGACCGGTTATGCCCCGGCTCTCCTCGATGAGCTCAATCTGACGCGCGTCATCGTGCGCCGTGATTCCGGTGACATAGTCGAGGTCGACGCGGACGCCTCGGTCGTTGATTATCTGGTCGACCGTCCAGAGCCTCTGTTCCTTCTCGTTCGGCCTGAACGGGGCGAGCTCTTTGAGAATACCCTGCTCGGCGCGGACGTCCTGCTTGTTGTAGTCGATGTATAGCTGGAATTTCGCGGGGTCGTCGCGCGGCATGTTGCGGGTGCGGCCGCCGTTCTTCGCGGTGGGCGCGCAAGGCTTCGAGAAGTATTGAATCAGCGAGCGGCCGGTCTTAAGCTTTTGCTTATCCTCCGGAAGACCGAGCACCTTCGCCACGCCCGCGAGGCTCGGAGGGAGTCCGAGAGTCGCGGCGAGGACAGCGGTGCAGCGCCAGGCATCGGGGTTGCAGTCGACGCCGTAGTATCGCCGGCAGCATGTGCGCTCAAAGTTTGCGTTATACGCGGTCTTGATGACGCTGTCGTCCTTAAGAAGCTCGAGGAATTCGTCCTCGTCGCCGTCGAGTCCGGTGAATACCGGCGAGTCGTCGATGAGAAGCGGCGAGCCGCTGACGATAACGCCCGGCCTCCTTGCGAACCGGCGCGGCAGGAACGTCAGCACGTCGTCGCGGTCGCTCCGGGCATAGGAGACGATAAGTATCTCGAAGTCGGGACTGTCGGCATAGGCATACGCCCCGCGGTCGATATCGACGGAGCTGAAGGTCTCGAGGTCGATGCCGACAAATTCCGGCTTAGTCAAGAAGGTCGTCTTCGGCGTCGCCGAGGTCGTCTCCGAAGTCGTCTTCGGCCGTGCTGACTTCTCCGCCGAGGCGCTCGCCCTCGCCGAGCTTCTGAATGTGATTGAGCACAACGCCCACGCCGGCGCCGTTGGTGTTATAGGGGAAGAAGGTTATCGAGGCACGGACATAGCAGCCGGCATATACCTCGTCTTCGTCAAGGATTTCCTCCATATTGGCGTCGACGACCTGCGGGCGGCGTCTTCCATTCTTAGCGCTGAGGTAGTAGCAGCCTTCATAACCCTCGCGGTCCTCGACCTCGTCGCCGTCGTGCAGCGGACCCTTATAGCTTCCGGGGATTTTCCCGTTCCACTTTCCCGCTTTGCCCTGTTCCTTTGCGTTCTCGATAGCCTTTTTAATGACTCCGAGCGTGTCGCGGTCGTCCTTGTCGATAAGGAGGACGCACTGATATTTCCCGCTCTCGCTGTATTCCTCAAAGAGATGAGGATAGGAAAGCCGGCATCTTCCGGTTACGACCTTCGTATCGGTTATTAACTTTGCTTTTTTTGCCATGATGATTTACTCCTTTTCTTTGTTTTTATAGAACAGTACCCAAATATCGAACGAGGTAAGACACTCGTCGCAGAGGTCTAACTGACTGCCTCCGATATTTTCACCTTCAAAGCCTCTCTTGCTCCGTTTTCCTATCGTTTTGACTAAGCCTCCGACCGGAATCTTGAAGCCGTCCTCGCAGGTATAGGTCTCTTTGTTCTCGTCGTAATATTTGCCGCAGCGGTCACACTTTTTTGCTTGCATGATGTTCTTTACTCCCTTCTTGCAGCCATTTATCGAGCGATTTAAGGCAGTCGTCGCAGAGGTCTTTGTGGGTCTCTTCTATGCCTATGTCGTGCTTATCGCAAAGAGTGACGCCGCCGATTGCTTTACAATTTTTGCTTACGAGATTATCCTGATAGATTGCTCCGCACCGGTCGCATATTTTAGCTTTCGCCACCGTCCTCGCCTCCTTTGGTTATTAACTTTTTGCGCAGGAAGGCCTGCATCGGGCCGGTTTTGTCCCTGTCAAGCCACTTTTCAAGCTCGGCGAGACAGGAGTCGCATAGGTCGAATCCGTTCGCAGGGGCGAAAGAGCCGTCCTCGAAACGCACGGCGAGTCCCGTTACGGTAAGCTTGCCGCCGGTGCGCGACTGACGAACGGTCTTGTTTTTGCGATAGACCGCTCCGCAGCGGTCACACAGTTTTACGGTTGCCATAATAATTTCCTCCTTAATCTTCAAAGTCTGCCGCCGCGGGGTTGAAGCTCTCCCGCGGGTCGTTCTCCGGTACAAGCTTCGGCGCACCGTGCGAGATGGTTATCAGGTCAGCGTCCTCGATGACCTCGCGGAATTCCTTGGCGCCGAGCAGCGACGTCATCTTTGTGATGCCGAGAAGACTCCGCTCGTAGATGAGCGCCTCGTTATACCCCGCTGCCTTGACAGCCGCGGCGACCTGTGTTTCGTCCTTATACTTTCGGCTTGCACGGCCTTCGACGACCTTCCAGCCGCGTATCGGATGTCCGGAGAGTATTGCGCTCATTGCGTAGTCTGCGGCTTTTTTCGCGAAGGTCTGCAGCGGGTCGAGCCGCTTGAGCACCTCGCCCAGCTCGTCGTCGGTCAGAAGTCCCGGGTCCTTTATCGCATAGTCGCCGACCTCAAGAACATACTCCGCCCGCGCTCTGCACCGTCCGGCCGCGGGGCAGAAGTGAGTGACGCACCAAGAGCCGGCGGGGTTGAATCCCGCGTCGGGTCCGGAGGCTTCCAGCGCCGCCGGTCTGACGACGGATTTCGCCCACTGGATGAGCATAATGGCGCTGAGTTCCTCCTCGGTCACTGAGTCGAGACGCGGTTGACAGATTACCGTCTTGACCGTCGTGTCGACCGTCGTCTCATAGATGCCGTCGAATTCGTTGAGCGCACCGAGAGCGTAGAGCCTTATCTGCGGGTTGTTCTCGGCCGAGACCGGAACGCCCTTGCCGTATTTGAGGTCGATGACCTTGAGGCGGTTCTCGCCCATGATTATCACGTCGGCGGTGCCGAAGCCTTCCGGAACGTATTTGCTGAAGTCCACGCGCTTCTCCGTCATGATTACCGCGGCGCGGTCCGCCGCTCTGACCTCCGAGAATTCCTCCGCGACATAGTCGGCATAAGGCTCGAGGATTTTGCGCATTACGTCGAAGCTCCCGGTCATGTCGGTATGCTCGGCATAGAACGCGTCGACCTCCGGTCTGAGCTTATCGAGCTCGGCGTTGAGCTCCGCGTCGGTCAGGTCGCCGACGGTTCCGGCTATGAGCACCGCAGCCACCTCGTGGGCGAGGCGTCCCTCTTCGGTCACGGCGGACTGTCTCTCCGGATAAAGCGCCGCGAGCCTCGCCGACCCCGGACAGTTTATCCACCGCTCCGCCGAGCTCGCCGATAGATAGGCGTGCTGCGCGGGAGCGGCTTTTGCCTCGCCGCTCATGAGCCGTACTCCCGCTCATATTCCTCGTCGCTCATGTTCTTCGCGGCCTTAGCCTTCTCGACTACCTCGGCGTAATTTGCCGCTTTGAGGCCGGAGACACCGGTCGCGCCGAACGAGGCGAGAATCTTCATTGCGGCGTCGCGGCGGTGGGCCTTGAGGAGAGCGTTGAGAGCCGCGCGCACATCGGTGACGCTCACCTCGTCGAACGGAGGCGTGTCTGAGGCGTCTTCGGTCTTCGGCGTATTCTTTTCAGGCTTAGCCTCCGCGGCCGCTCCGGCGCGCGTCTGCTTCGTCTGTGCGGGTTTTCCGGGTTCGGGCGCGTCGGGTTCGGCCGTGCCTACTCGGATTTTGCGGTCCTTTTCGGCCTCGTCGGCCGCGGCTATTTCGATAAAGCCTTCCGAGTCGGGCGGCGTCTCGATTACATGCGACAGCCTCGGAAGCTCCTTAAGTAAGTCGGTCAGGCTGTTAAATTCAAGCGTTATCTTCATTGTTGTTTCCTCCTTCGTCTGCTCTTTTCTGAGGTCGTTTTAGTATGCGGAGCTCCGCGTCGTCGTCATCAATGTCCAGCGTGTACATTTTAGCGCCCTTGAATCCGTTGACCGTGCCGTCCTTGAAGAAGACCGCACCGAAGCCGAGAATCGAGGTCATCACCCAGGAGTCCTCGGCGGCTCGGGCCTGTAGAATCTCGCGTACCGCTTTGTCCTCCGCGGTGTCGCCCTTCTTGTCGCTGAACGCCTTAACGGTCCGGCCGTATCTGCGCATCAGCCCTGCGGTCTCGTTGTAAAGAATCTCTTCGCCGTCGCCGTTGTAAAGCTGCTCGATAAAATCCTCGAGCGTTTGGTTAGCGGCGTGAATCAGGCGCGTGAGCAGCTGGGTGATGCGGACGCGCTGAAGCCTGCCGTGCTCGTCCTCTCCGGTCGCGTCGGATATTTCTTCAAGGAGCTCCGCGAGGCTTGTTATTTGCCCGTAGAACACTCCCAGCTTGGACTCAAGGAAGCTTCTGTCTTTTTCGGTCATTTTTTCTTATCCTCCTTCGTATTGATTACACTTGGCGGGCGAATTGAGGCACCGGTTCGGACAGTTGGCGCGCCGATTGCAAAAGCTGCAGCAGTAGCTTCCGCCGCGCCGGCCGCAATAGAAAATCCGGCACCTCCGCTCTTTGAGCGTGTTATTCTTTTTCGCCGCCTCCGCCCTATGCTTGCGGGACCATTGGCGCTGGTACTCTCTGGCGGCCGCCAGACACTCGGTGCAGCGTGTACGGCCGGGTTCGGCCGGCCTTATTCCGCACCGGAAACAGACGCCCTCGGTCTCGACCTTTTCGCGCCGGCGCTCCGCGAATCTCCTTGCGCAATAATATACGCGGCACTGCGAGCTGCAATATATTCGCTTAGAGTTGGCCGTCTTGAATTCCGTCCCGCATATCGGACATTTTTTCGTCATTTCCTCCATTATCGCCACCACTGATACTCTTCGTCGCTCATGGTGGTGAATACCCAAGCGGTCAGCCAGGTCTCGGCCGGTACCGCGAGGAGAAGCGCAAGGGTTCGGTGCTCTTCAAAGTCCGCGATAATGAACGCGAATACCAGAAGCGCCGCCGCCAGCGCGGTCAGAACCCCGCGGAGGGTTATCCTCTTCAATAGCTTTTTCATTTGAGCCAGCTCCTCTCTTTTGTCTTCGGAAAGTTTTTAGATACCCATAGCTTAGCCTCGTCGAGCGTGTCGAACACGTTGCTCGTCGTAAAAGCGTTCGGCGCGACGTCGAGGTCAAGAACGATATAGCCGTCCGGTTTGTTTTTAATCATTTCCTCATCGGCGCTCCGTGCGGCCTCGATAAGATGCTGCTCGGCAGCGGCGCCGAGGCGCATGACGAAAGCCATAGACTTTCCGGTCGTTATGTCGACGGCGACCTGAACCTCCTTTGCGAGACGCGGGTCTTCGACAGGTCTGAATAGTATCGCCGACTCGAGCTTGGCGCCTTCTTCCGTGTATAGCCTGTCCAAGCGTTTGATTATTTCCGCGGTGCGGTCTGCCTCGACGCCCATGAGCTCGCCGAAGACCTCTTGGAGAATCACCCCGGAGCCGACGATAGGGTCGAATGCGCCGAAGCTGGAGGCCTCGGTCGCGACTCGGTTGTACTCTTTGCCCTTAAGCTTTCCCTCTTCGTCGACTACCATGACGATGTCGTCGTCGAGCTTGGTCGGAACGACTTCTATGTACCCGCCGACAAGCTTTTGCAAATGCTCGAGACCGATAGGTCCCTGCGGAGCCTCCCGGACGGTCACAATGCCGCCGCGCTCGGCTATGATGATTTTTCTATCCTTTGACACTTTGCGCTCCTCCCTCTTCTCCTTCTTCAAGTCCGAGCTTGCGAAGCTTCGCGAGACGCCTTTCGAGGTCCGCGGGGTCGAGCTTCCAAGCCTTGAACGCCGATTCGGTATGTACGCATCGGGCGTCCCACATCGGGTGGGTGCCGTCTATGGCCATTTGCTCGAGCGCCTTTTTCTTTAGGCGCGACATCGTCGACGAGCTCATCGGCCCGAATATCTCCCGAATGTCGTCGTTGCTCAGCTCGATTCGCTTGTAGTAAAGCCTCAGAGCCGCCTCGAGGTTGATGGTGTTGAACATTCCCCGTCCTGTTTTAGTCATTTTTACAATCTCCTTTCTTATTGAGAAAATTTCCTTTAGGAAACTTCACCGGCGAAAAAAATAGGCGTCACGGAGTCCAAGCTCAATACTTCCTTGATTTTCTTGATTTCATCAAGCTTAAACTCCGTTTTTCCGTTGCACTTGCGGTAAAATGCGGACTTGGAGATGCCTATTTTCGCGCATAGCTCTGAAACATTCAGGCCTTTTTTCTTCATCTCATAGATTAAAAGGTCCTTGTCCATTCTTTAGCCTCCTTTCGTTTGCGTTTCTTATCCGCAACTTTATGATATCACAGATGTTTTTACTTGTCAATAGCTTTTAAGAAACTTTTTTCGAAAATTTGCTTTTTCCTATTGCAATTAGGAAACTTTTATGTTATAATCAGCACACAGAGTAAACGCAAAAAAGGAGGAAATTCAGTGGATACGGGCGATAAAATCAAATATTTACGAAAAAAATTAGACCTCACGCTTGAACAGGTCGGCAAATATGTCGGCGTAAGTAAGGCGACCGTCTTGAAATGGGAGACCGGTATGATTCAAAACATGCGCCGCGACAAAATTGCGAAGCTCGCCGAGATTCTTCATACGACTCCGGAGTACCTTATCAATGACGAGGTGGACGACGCCGCCATCTCCCGCGCGTTCAACGTCGTCCCGACCGGGCGCATGGGTTTAAGACCGATTTACGGCTCAATCTCGGCGGGACTCGGCGAATTCGTCACCGACAGCGACGAAATCCTTGGGTGGGAGCCGGTCGAGGAGAAATATGCCACCGACGATTATTTCTATCTGCGGGTAAAAGGCGACTCAATGTCTCCGAAAATCGAAGACGGCGACCTTTTGTTGATTCGCAAGCAGGACTCGGTCGACTCGGGCGACATCGGAGCCTTTTTGGTCGACGGCGACGAAGGCTTCGTCAAGCGCGTCAAGTACGACACGGATTATATAACATTCATCAGCCTCAACCCCGCATATGTGCCGATAACATTCATCGGCGCCGAGGTTCAGAGGGTCAGGGTTGTAGGGAAGGTCATGAAAATAGTGAAAAATCTTTATTAAAGTAAAGGGGGGAAGGATAAAATGTCTGAAGACGAAATGAAAAAGTGTTTTGCCTCTAACATCGAGTATTTTATTAGACTGTCCGGGCGACAGCAAAGAGACGTCGCGGCGGCTCTTGGCGTCGCGCCCACGACGTTCAATACTTGGTGCGTTGGTAAAATCCTGCCGACGCTGCCGAAGCTTCAAATGATAGCGGAGTATTTCGGGATACAGGTTGATGACTTGATACAGCCGTTAGTCGGGCGCAAGCCACCGTTTGCCGAAAGATTAAGCCTCGCAATGGAATACGCCGGCATAAGTCAGCGAGAATTGGAGCGCTTATCCGGTATACCTCAATCAGCGATTCAGCGATATGCCTCCGGCACAACCGACAAGGTGCCGCTCGACCGTATCGAGACCTTAGCGCGTGCGCTAAACGTCAGCGCAAAGTATTTAGTAGGTTGGTCGGACGTTATGAGAGAGCCAGACCTTAAGCCGTCAGCGCTCACCTCCGAGGAAAATGAAATACTCCTCGCGTACCGTACCGCCGACGACGGCATTAAGGACGCGGTCGCCAAGCTTCTCGACGTCGACAGGGGAAAGGACGGCGCAGAGTCGTTAAACGAGTCGGCCGGATAATCTACATTGAATTTAAAAAGTAAAGGAGTCAGTATCATGAAAAAGCTTATCGTCATCTTAGTCGCTGCGGTTTTAGCGCTCGGCCTGTGCGCCTGCGGTTCTTCGGAGCCGCCGGTCGTTCTCGACTTCTCCGAGCCGACCGCGTTCGCAAAGGAAATCGATTTCACCGGCGTAAATCTCCACTACGGCGAGCTTCTGAGCGTAACCCAGAACGGTAGCAAGGTCATCATCAAGGCAAAGACCAAATCGAACCTCACCAACGAGATGACCGTCAATCAAAACTTCCTCGCGGTCGCCGACCTGATTCGGCTCAACGGCTTCAATACTTGCGGGGAGATAGAATACTGGGCGGTCGCCGACATGACCGACGGCTCTGAGTCTAAGGTTATACAGTTCACCGTCGACAAGGCGGCGATAGACGGAGTGTACAACGAGACAATTCTGACCACGGACCTGAAGGACTACGCGACGGATGTCTGGGTGCTTCCGAGCCTGCTGTCTTGACGAAATGAGGTAAAAGACATGAGTAAATCAAGCTCAGGAAAAGGCATTACCGGCGGCCTTGCTTTAATCGCGGCTATCGGTATCGGGGTCGCCGCATTCTCCGGCGGTGATTCTAAAGACGATGCCGTGCAGGCAAAAGCGACCGAGCCGACATCAGCCGTTACGACGGTCTCCGAGGAGACAGCGCCGGAGACAGAGCCGACCGTCACAACGACGGAGGAAATCACCACCGTCATGACCGAGCCGCCGGAGCCGACCGAGACGCAGGACCCCGACCTGGAGGAGCGGGATTTTGTTCTCAACACTTCGACCATGAAATTCCACGAGCCGGATTGTAATGACGTGTCGGAGATTGACCCGTTAAACCGTAAAGACATTCACGCCTCGCGCCAAGCGGTTCTCGACCTCGGCTACGTTCCATGCAAGCATTGTTATCCTTAAAGGAGGCACGATAATGCCTATATACAAGATGGACGGCTCGAAAGACGGAAAGCAAAGATATCGGGTAAGGGTAAACTACACCGACACCGCCGGGAGGTACCATCAGGTTGAGCGCACAGCCTACGGGAGAAACGAGGCGCAGCTTTTAGAGCTGAAGCTTCTTCAGGATATAAAAGAATCTCCCCCGCAGAGCATGACTGTGAGGGAGCTTTACGACGAGTATATGGCTGCCAAGAAGGCGGAGGTCAGAGCGACGACCTACGACAAGAACCGCCGGAACCTCGAGCGCTATATCCTGCCGAGGTTCGGCAAAATGAGGCTCGATAAGCTTTCCGTCGCGGTCCTCCAAAAGTGGAAGACCGAGGTCGGAGCGTCAGACCTCAAAATCCGCACAAAACAAAACATTTTCAAAGAGTTTAGCACCCTCCTGAATTATGCCGTCCGGCTTCAATATATCCAGCGAAATCCGCTCGACTCGGTCGGCAATTTCAAGGACGCCTATTTCAAGACGCAGGATGAGAAGCTTCACTATTACACGGCAGCGCAGTTCAAGGCGTTCATTACGGCCGCGGCGAAGCACACCGACACCATGACCGACCGCGGGTATTACGTCTTTTTTAATATCGCGTTTTATACGGGTATGAGGAAGGGAGAGATAAATGCGCTGCGCTGGTCCGACATCGATGGCGACATAATTCACGTCCGCCGAAGCGTCACTCAGAAGCTCAGAGGCGACGACGTTGAGACGCCGCCGAAGAATAAGTCGAGCGTCCGCGACTTGCAAATGCCGGAGCCGCTTATAAAAGTCCTCGCTGAACACAAAGAATATCAGCGCAGCGACCCGGGATTCTCGGAGGATTATAAGGTTTGCGGCGGCGTTCAGTGTCTGAGGGATTCGAGTATCGCGCGGCGAAACGAGGAATACGCAAAAGAGGCGGGCGTTCCGGTCATCCGGATTCACGACTTCCGGCATACGCACGTCTCGCTCCTCGCTAACGAAGGCATAAATATTCAGGAGATTGCCCGGCGTCTGGGTCACTCCAAAATCGAGATGACTTGGAATACCTACTCGCACCTCTATCCCCGCGAGGAAGAGCGCGCCGTGAAGATTCTAAACAGAATCAAGTGAAAAATTCGGGGATTTTTCGTGGATAGAAAAGAAGAAAGCGCCTATTTAGGCGCTTTCTTGGTGCTTTGGTGGAAGCTGGCGG
>CANPZU010000021.1 GCA_947588825.1 uncultured Clostridia bacterium | reverse complement strand
TAATTAAAAAACATCCGAGATTCACTTCCTTTAGTGAACCTCGGATTTTTTTGGCCTGTTTTTTTACAGCCCCTTTTTAAATTAATAATATACATTTCAATTTTATATACAGTTCAGCCGAGTACGTTCATAATGACGGATGTGCCTATTCCGAGAAACGCGGAAATGAGTATCAGCGTTATCGACGGCAGTTTCTTGTGAAACAAACGCTTTGAAACAAGATAAATTAACGTAATTAACACAAAAACTATAACAGAGGTAAAATCGATTTCAAAATCGGTAAAACTTGCAAATCCGAAAGATTTTATCAGCAGCGCAAGGCCGCTTGAGAGTATCAGAGCAATTATGATCGGCCTTACGCCGTACATAAATCCCTTAAAATATTTGTTTTCGGTAAAGTTTTTCAGCAGCGAGGCAATAAGAAGAATTATTATAAACGACGGCAGTATGACTCCCAAGGTGGCGCATATACTGCCTAATATTCCCCCCTGAGTCGAGCCTACGTAAGTCGCCATGTTTACGGCAATAGGTCCCGGAGTGGACTCGCATACTCCGACAAAGTTGTAAAACTCCGACTCGGTAAGCCACTCGTGAGTTAAAACCGCGTCCCTAATGAGAGGTAACATGCTCAGACCTCCGCCGAAGCAGAACAGTCCGATCTTGAAGAATTCAAAAAAAAGGGTAAGATATATCAAGATTCCTTCTCCTCCCTTTTTCCGATTTTAAGCACCGAATAAACGATAATACCGATAATACCTCCGGCAATTATTATAAATACAGAGCTGATTGTTTTTGAAAACAGCTCGAGGATGAAAGTGAGGGAGAGTACCGCGCAAAACATGATAACCGGAATCGGTTTTTTTTCAAGAGAAAGAAACATTTCCGCTCCGGTTTTTAATATCAAAAAAGCCACCGCGCATTTGATCCCTACAAACGCGTATGCAACATAGACATTTGCCATAAAGGCGTCGAGAAAGAGCGAAATAATAAATATTATTATAACAGACGGTATGACCACTCCGAGCGTTGCAAAAGCGCTGCCGAGGACGCCGCGCTTCTTATAACCCACATATGTGGCAAGATTTATTGCAATAGGTCCCGGGGTGGACTCGGCTATGGTGATTATCTGCATAAGCTCGTCGTCGTTCAGCCACTTTCGTTTTTCCACCACCGTCTCTTTAATTTGAGATATCATGGCGTATCCGCCGCCGAATGTGAAAAGTCCTATTTTAAAAAAGGTAAATAAGAGTGATAAAAGCATTTACGTTCTCCGATTTAAAAATAAATAAAAATAGATATGAGAGATAAATGAACAACCGTACATCGGGATGTCCTTGAACATCCCGAATGTACGGATCGGTAAGTTCCTATACTGCCGTATTTTTATTTTTGGGAGCAGCGAGGTAATATATAACTCAATACCCGATTTTAATGTGCGTCACTTTTGCGGTTTTACTTATGATTTCGGCGTCCCGTTTCTGACTTGTAAGCACAAACACCTGCGCGGACTCTTCGGCGTATTTGCCGATAATGGAAGACATGCTTTCAAGACGGTTGTCGTCAAGCCTTGCAAACGCTTCGTCAAATACAAGAGTGGGTAATTCCTTTTTATAAATGAGGCCCACGAGAGCAAGACGCAAGCTCACATACGCTATGTCCCTTGTGCCCTCGCTCATATAATCCTCGTCCTTTGACGCGAAAGAATCGCCGCCGGCGTTTATGCCGTATTTAACCGTGTAAGCGGGCGATATGATAAGGCTTGCATATTTATCGTCGGTCGCGGTGCGCATGTATTCTCCGGCGCGCATTGAGAGCTTGGGCGATATGCTCGCTCGTAGATCGGCGCTTGCCTTGCTTATGCTCTGAAGGGCCAAAGTAAGCATCGTATGGCGTTTTGTAAGCGTATCTATCCTGCAGCTTACGGCGTCGTATTTGTCGATAAGCTCCGCTATATTTCCCTCTGTTGCCTCTATCCTTGCAAGCTCAAGCTCAGAGCTTCTGAGCGTGTCTGAGAGCTCGTCCATATCTTTTCTGAGCGAGGTCATGTTTTCAAGCAAGGCTTTTTCTTCCTCGTCGCTCGGTAATGTATGCGCGCTGTTTACCGCATATTCGGCATTCTCTCGTGAAAGGTCGGCGTAGGACTTTTTCATCACATCGAGTTGGGCGTTCTTTATTTTTATCTCATCGTTAAGAGATTCTATATCGCCGATCACGCTTTGCGCCTCTTTAAGTATGGCGTCAAGGGATGAAACATCCGTGTATTCTTTCCCCCATTTTTGGCATTCAGACCGTATGTCGTTCTCGCGCGACGCTATTTCTTTTTCCACACGCTTGCACGCGCTTTCGGCGGCGGCAAGCTTTTCTATATATATTTCTTGGTTGCTTGCCCTGTTCATTGCCGAATTAAGTGCCACAAAAATATCGTCTTCGCTTGTGGCACCGTAATCGTCGAGCTTTTTATCTATTTTTTTTGAAAGCGACCGGGAGCGTAAAAAGAAAACTATTGACAGAATCAGTATGAGAGCCGATATGCCTATTGCCACATAACCGCCCTGGTAAAGGGTAAATCCGGCAAAGCTTATTGCGGATATTTCATCTACAAACATAAACACTGCGGCGATAGCGCCCCAAATCAGTGTAAATATTATAAAGAAAATACCGGTCATTAAGGAAGAACGCGAACTGCGGTGAGCGTTGTCAAAGAAATCGTTGAGTTGATCTGCGCCCCCGTCCGCCTGCACTTTGTTTAATAATACCATATCTTCGGTGTCGATCTTATCCGAACCGAGGGTCATTTTATTTTCCTTTGCCTTTTCAAGCTCTTTGTTGTAGAATTCAACTTCGCTTGAAAGCGCGGAAATCTTTTGTATATAGTCATTGTCGGGTATAAAGCCTTCATGAGAATGCTCTGTGATATATGATTGCTTTTTTTCTTCGCTTTCGCGCAGCTCAAATTCCTTGTCTTTAAGAGCGTCAAGCTTTTCAAGAGTTCTCCTTCCCTCGCAGCCGTCAAGCTCGATTTTACACGCCGAAATCTTTAAATCAAGTTCCGCCTTCTGTTCTTTAAGCGTCTTAAGAGAATGATCGAGCTCGATGATCCTTGAATTTTTGGCTCTTTCCTCTTCTATTTGTCTTGAAAGTTTGTCCTTTTCAAGCGTAAGATCGTAAATAAGTCCGCCCTTTTTGTTTTTATAAAGCAGTGTCAATGCCTCTTTTTCAATGGCCTTTGACGCGGCGTCCGTGCTTATAAGCTCGTTTCCCGAAAAGAGCATGTTTTCGATCGCTTCTTGTATTGTGGGCCTTTCTATCCCGCTGCCGCCCGACTGACTTACATATGCGGTCTGTGCGTACACGTCTCCGTCTACTCCGAAAAAGTACATGGCGGGATCTTCACCCTTAAGGCATTCTTCCTGTGTTTCAAGGTCAAGAATTCTGATCGTCTCTCTGCCCGCGCCGTTTATATCGGGAATAATGGTTCTCTCAATCTTGTATCTTTTTCCGCCGCTCTCAAATTCCATATATCCGCCGGCGCTTCCGTCTTTAAAGCTTTGATATTTTTTCCTTTCGGAGATATGCGTTCCGTCGGTTTTGGCGCTCAGACCGAAAAAGATGAATTTTATGAATTCTCCAAGCGTGCTTTTGCCGGCCTCGTTGGGTCCCTCTATCACATTTACGCCTTTTGAAAAATCACATTCAAAATCCTTGAGCGCACCGAAATTTTTTATATAGATCTTTTCGATGTTCATAAAGTTTGCCCTTTCTGTCTTATGTATTGTTTTGCTGTATCACTGTATTGTAAAACTCGTATAAAGAATTCACTGTGTAATTTGCTTTGATATTATCCGGGAGCGTTTTTCCTCTTCTGTTTAGATAGCAGCAGTCTATTTCGTATGCGTTTGCGCCTACAAGGTCGCTTGTGGGGCTGTCGCCGACGACAATGGCGCTCTCTTTTTCAAAGCCCTCGATGCCGTTTGCGACCGCTTCAAAGAACTTGACGCCCGGTTTCGTGTAGCCTACCTCTTCAGAAATGAACATTCCGCTGAAAAAACGGCTAATGGGACAGTTTTTCATCCGGCTGTAGTGAACGTTTGCCACCGCGTTTGTTATCATGTACAACTTGTGTGTGAAACTGAGCTTGCGGCAGACTTCAAACGAGTCGGGAAAAAGTATCGCTTTTTCACCTAAATTCTTTAAAAAAAGGCTGTTTAACTCTACGCCGGGGACGTTGATATTAAAAAGCTTTGCAAACTCGTCAAACCGTCTTGCCAAAAGTTCATTTTTTGTGATCCTCTCCTTCTCAAGGAGCAACCATAACGAACGGTTGATTTTTGTATAGCTTTTGTACATCTCATCGTCGGAGCTAATATCAAAGCTCTTCATCGTCTCAAAAAAACTAAGCTCCTCAGCCTTTTCAAAATCAAGAAGAGTGTCGTCCACGTCAAAGAGGATAAATCGGTATTTTTTAGATGTCGGCATCGTATGAAGATTCTTTTTTGCGGTTGCCTTTAAGGGCGTTCATTCCTGTTCGAAACGCTCCCGTCGCACACTCTCTCACATTGGGGTCGTCGCTGCACATCTCGGACCTCAAAGCGTTAAAGAGAGCGCCTTTTATAGTCGGATCTTCGGATAGAAACTCGTGGTTGTAAAGGGGGACCGTTTCGTCTGCAAGCTCAAAATAAAAGAGCTTGCGTTCATTTGCGATCTCTGTTATCTTTTCCGAGGGAAACTGCAAGGCAGGAAACACGTCGCCGATGTATATCAGCCTTAACAGCGTGTTTTCATTTATACTCAAATCGCTTTCAAAAAAAGCTTTGGCGGCGTCGGTGAAATCGCTTTCCTTTGACGCTCCCGATGCGTTTATTATCTTTGTAACGTATCGTTTTTTCATAAGGCTGACCAGCTTTGGCCGACATATGAATTCTCCGTTTTGTTTTTGCGCCTCGATCAGCACAAAGCCGCCTTCTCCCGCATCGTCAAAGCTCAGCGGTTCAAGAGTTCCGGGATAGGCGTACCACATATCCCCCTCATCGAATATTTCCGCCTTCCCGCCTTCGCCCTTCAGGGCGACATAGTCGGCTCCGATATTTGCAGGAAGATTTACACGGTCTGAAATACCCTCGATATCCGTCGGTGAGATCAAAATGTTAACGCTTTCGTCTTTCCCCTCGATATTTTGAATTTCGCATGGAAAGGAAAGAGAGTCGGGTTCAAGACATGCGTGTCCGTACACGCGCACGGCCTCGCCGTTAAAATCAAATTCAAAGCATGAGAGCTCTTCGCTTTTAAAAATGCTGACATTGTTCGGAAAAGCGGTTGTGGCATAAACGCTTTTGTTTGAAAAAAAGTCGAGCTCGCCGGGAGCGATAACAAATTTACAGTCGGGACAGGAATCAAACGAGTCCATAATATACTTAAGAGTAGGCCGCCCTATATTTTTTTGGTCAAAAAGATTTCCTGAAACAAGAGCGAGCTGAACCGAGTTTTCTCTTATAAAGGTCATAAGCTCGGTAAATGTATTTTTCATTTCTTCTCTGCGAATGCCCGCTTTAGAGGCGTTTGAAAGTCCCAGGGACGCGTCAAAGCGAACGTTTGCAAAGTGAATGATCTTGATCATTGGCAATATACCTCCGTAATTATTTGATCTGTCATGCATTACATAGTGACGTAACGACATATACTATATTTATTATACAATATGAGCGTTAACATTTCAACACATGACTGCAAATATTTCTTGACTTTTTTGCTCAAATGATATAATATTATATAAACTGAATATTGATTGACAACCGTATGTTATATAATATAATCTACGTTATATTGAAAGGACCATAATATGGCATCATATAGACTTAACAGGATAAACGAGGAAACGGCAAAAGCGCTTTCAAGCATCATTCGTGACGTAAAGGATTACAGGCTTGCAAATACCGTAATAAGCATTGTAAGCGTTTCTGTCTCGCCCGATCTTTCAAGCGCAAAGGTATATTACTCGTACATGGGTGACAAGGACGAGAAAGAAATACAAAAAGGTCTTGTAAGCGCCTCCGGGTATATAAGAACAAGACTTGCGCAAACGCTTGATATGCGGCAAACTCCCCGACTCACTTTTGTTTACGATAAATCCATGGCGCAGGGGGCTAAAATATTTGAACTCATGCATAAAGTGGAAAAAGAGCTTAAGGAAAGCGATGATGCAAATCCCGACGTCTCAGAAAACGACGGCGGCGTTTCGCAGGAGTAAATTACGAAAAAGAGGAAGCTAAGCATGAACAGCATAACGACCGAGAAAATAGCCTCAAGCCTGAAAAGCGCCCAAAGAATCATAATACTGTCGCATACAAATCCTGACGGAGACACCATAGGATGCGCCGTCTCGCTTGCATGCGCGCTTAATGACATAGGCAAGGAGACAGTATGCCTTTGCGACTGCGATATTCCAACGCGGCTCAAATTTATTTGCGGCGATCTTTATAAAAAGGACTGCGAGCTTTTCGGCGGCGAGCTTATCATTTGTGTGGACGTTGCCTCCCCCGAAATGCTCGGTTCCCTTTGCGAAAAGTTCGCTCCCATCGTGGAGATACGCATTGATCATCACAAAAAAGGAACCGATTTCGCAAAATACAACTATGTAGACTATGAGGCGGCCGCCGCGGGCGAGATCGTTTTTGAGATACTCACATGCATGGGACTTACCCAAAATACAAAAGCGCTGTCCGCACTTTACGCAGCGCTTTCCTCTGACACCGGCTGCTTTAAATACTCGAACACCACCGCCAAAACGCACATGATAGCCGCTTATCTGATAACTCTCGGCGCGTCGCACGCAGAGATCGACGAGGCGCTCTTTGAGACAAAATCACTCAGATCCCTTCAAATATATCCTCTCTTTCTTAAAAACTGCCGAGTGCTATATGAAGGAAGAGTTAATCTCGTCACAGTCACCAACAGTGAAAAGTGCGCTCTCTCGCTTGTCGACGGCGATCTTGAGGAGCTGTCCGCTCTTTCAAGGCAGGTGGAGGGTGCCGATCTCGGTATAGTTCTGCGGCAAAAGGACGGATGTGAAACAGAATTTAAAGTCTCAATGAGAAGCCGCAAAAGCGTAAACTGTTCGCTTATCGCGGCATATTTGGGAGGCGGAGGCCACATTCGCGCCGCAGGTGCGACAATAATTGCTTCAAGCATGAATGAAGCGGTAAATATTTTGACTGATGCGTTGAAAGAGACGCTGATTTTTGAAAACTGAACGCTTAAGGAATTACAAATATGACAGATGAAAGCCCTTGCGGGATACTTTGCCTTAACAAAACTGCCGGTATAACCTCTCATGACGCGGTAAACAGAATTCGAAAGCTTTACTCGGTTAAAAAAGTCGGGCACACCGGAACACTTGACCCTATGGCCACGGGAGTGCTTGTTATACTTGTCGGCAGAGCCGTTAAAGCAAGCGAATTTTTACTTGCAAAAAACAAAGAGTACATAGCTTCTCTAATACTGGGCAAGATGAGCGACACTCTGGATACCGACGGCAACGTCAGGGATCTTTATATATCTTCCATGCCTGGGGAGGAGGAGCTTAAATCTGTTCTTCCCTTCTTTACGGGTGAAATAACTCAGATTCCTCCAATGTACAGCGCCCTAAAGCGCGACGGAAAAAAGCTTTGCGATCTTGCAAGACAGGGTATTTCGGTCAAACGAGAGGGACGCAAGGTAAATATACACAGCCTAACATACCTTGGCAGGGGATACCGAGAAAACGAATACAGGATAAAAATATCATGCTCAAAGGGCACGTATATCAGATGCCTTTGCGCGGATATAGGAACAAAACTTGGCTGCGGCGCCGTTATGAGTTCTTTGTGCAGGACAAAAAATTCTCATTTTGACATTGAAAGCTCTTTTACCCTTGATGATATCGAAAATATGAGCCCACAGGAAAGACTCTCCTGCCTTATCGATATAGAGGCGGCGTTTACCGAACTGCCTCGAGTGATTCTGCCGCCTTTTTTTGAAAGACTTGCAAGAAACGGCAACGAGATATATTTAAAAAAAATAAACCTTGATTTGCCCGAAGGAGCGCAAGCGCGCCTTTGTTCTAAAGAGCGTTTTTTTGCGCTTGGAAACGTTTGCGTTTATCCCGACGGCCTGGCGATAAAACCTGCCGTGCAGTTTGATGTATGATATCCCTTCTTTATTTTTTATATTTTGCGACATTTTTTAGTTTTTTTAACCGCCGCTGAATCACTGTGAAAAAATAGGCAAAAATAAATGTAAAACCTATATTCGGGGGATACATTTATGAAAAAATTTTTATTGCTCTTTTCAGTCGGCGTACTTATTATTGCATCGCTTGCCTTCTTCATACCCATGAGCGAAGCGTCTGAAATATATGATGAAATAATAAGGCTTCATATTCTCGCAAACTCAAACGGTAAAGAGGATCAGGAACTAAAACTTATACTCCGCGATTCATTGCTTGAAGAAATGAAGGTACTGCTTGATAATTGTGAGACGCTTGAGAAGGCGTGCGCCGTGATAGATGAAAATACAGATGCTTTGAACTCGGTCGCGCTTGACGTAATAAGGGAAAACGGGTACGAATATAATGTCACGACCTCTTTGTCCGTCGAGTATTATCCCACCAGAGAGTATGAGGATATCACCCTTCCAAGCGGGGAATATCGCTCGCTGCGCGTGGTAATAGGCGAAGGAAAAGGACAAAACTGGTGGTGCGTACTCTATCCTCCGATTTGCACCGGGACAGCCAGCGCAACGGAGGAGCTTGCAGAAACGGGATTTACGACCAATCAAATAAAGTTGATAACAGATACCGACGATGAGAAGTACACGGTCAGGTTCAAGTGCGTTGAGTTTTTTTCAGACCTCAAATACAAGCTCAAAAAGCTTTTTTCGTAAGGAGGGGCTTTTCGCTTGATATACAAGGGACTTCGAAAAAACATTATTCTTATAAAGAATACTGACAGCAAATACTTTGAGGAAGCGTATTTTATTTTAAAAGACAATTATTCACAAGACGAATCGGCATATCAAGACATTATAAGCGAGGCAAACAGAATAGTCGAACGTTCGGTCAATATTACCGAAAAAAAACGCCGTCCAAACAAAAGCATACTGACCTTTTCGTTTGGCGCCTCGCTTTGCGCCTTTGTGTATACTCTTATAATCATGTTTCTTCGATAGCATTTACAGTAATGTCCTTGCGCATTAACAATATGTTAACAAATTTATGATATCATAAATAAGATTTGTGTGAGATATTAAACGCAGTTGCGAAAAGCATCCTTGTCCGCCTGATGCTTTTCACAACGACTGCCATAGCTTTACATATCGGCTTGTTGGAAACAAGCTTTATTTTCGTGCTCTTCGGAGGAGCACCGTTGTTTTTGCGCCCTGATTGTGATATCGGGCGGCAAAAGCGCAAATCATTTGCGTTTTTTTAAAAGATTTATATTTTATATTTTTTGAAAGGAATTATATAAGTGGCAAAAAAGAACACATCCGCCAAAACGGAAAACAATAATAACAACAATAACAATAACAATAATAATAAAAGTCAAAATACAAAAAGCAAAGAGACGACCGATAAAGATACAAAAACCAAAGCGACTGCTAAAAACAACAAAAGCAAGGAAAAGACAATCGGCGCGCCCGGCGTAAATAGCGCTCTTGACAGCAAGGTTTCTGCAGCATATGAGGAAAAAGCAATTACTTCAAAGAGCAAAAAGGGCAAGGCAAACAAAAAGGTCAAGGTTTTTGCGCTCGGCGGACTCGGCGAGATCGGCAAAAATATGACCGTCATTGAATGCGAAGAGGACATAATTATAATTGATTGCGGTCTCGGCTTTCCTGACGACGACATGTTCGGGATAGATCTTGTAATACCCGATTTCTCGTATCTTGAGAAGAATGCGGACAGAATCAGAGGTCTTTTTTTAACTCACGGTCACGAGGATCATATAGGGGCGATTCCCTATCTTTTAAGACTTATCGACATTCCGATATACGGAACAAGACTTACTCTCGGAATAATCGAAAATAAGCTGAGCGAGCATTCTCTTCCCTTCACTCCCCGTCTCAACCGTGTGAATGCGGGCGACGTTATAAGAGCGGGAGGACTTTCCGTTGAATTTATTCACGTCAACCACTCGATTGCAGACGCATGCGCGATCGCAGTTTTTACCCCTGCGGGCACAATTCTGCACACCGGAGATTTTAAGCTCGATCTTACCCCTATAGAGGGCGAGGTCATGGATATCGCAAGACTCGGCGAGCTCGGCAAGGAAGGTGTTGCCCTTTTGCTTTGCGAATCAACAAACGCGGAACGTCCCGGATACACGCCGTCCGAAAAGACGGTCGGTCACTCTCTTGACAGCATATTTTTGAGAAACAGAGACCGAAGAATCGTTATCGCCACCTTTTCTTCCAACGTTCACAGGGTCCAGCAGATAATCGATACAAGCGTTGCTTACGGCAGAAAGGTCGCCATTACCGGACGAAGCATGCTTAACATTGTCAGCGCCGCTATAGAGCTTGGTTACATGCGCGTTCCCGAGGGATCGATAATAGATGTAAGCGACGTTAAAAAATACAATCCAGAGAAGGTTGCAATTATAACAACCGGCAGTCAGGGCGAACCCATGTCCGCCCTCTACCGCATGGCATACGCCGATCACACCTTTGTAGAGTTAGGTGTGAACGACCTTGTCGTACTGAGCGCCAACGCCATTCCAGGAAACGAAAAGCTTGTCGATAAAATAATAAACGAGTTGACTCGCCGCGGTATAAGCGTTTTTCGCGACAGCAGCGTTGAAGTGCACGTTTCGGGACACGCCTGCCGTGAAGAGTTAAAGCTGATGTGCGCTCTGACAAAGCCGAAGTACTTTATGCCGATACACGGCGAATACAAGCATTTGGCGGCTAACCGCGATATCGCTTTATCCATGGGAGTTGATCCGAGAAACATTTTTCTCGGAGAAACGGGAAAAATACTCGAGCTGTCCTCCTCAGAGGCAAAATGGAACGGAAGCGTTCCAACGGGAAATATAATGATCGACGGGTACGGAATAGGCGATGTCGGAAACATCGTCCTGCGTGACAGAAAGCATCTTGCCGAGGACGGCATAATAATCGTCGTATGCGCCATCTCGCTTGAAGATAATCTTCTCATATCGGGACCCAATATAGTAACTCGTGGTTTTGTCTATATGCGCGAGTCGGAGGAGCTTATGGAAGAGCTCAGGACGCTTGCATACGACTCCATTGAAGAAGGACTTTTCAGAAAGTATTCTGAATGGAATCAGATAAAGAACCTTGTTAAGGATAATCTCGCAAAATACATCTATCAAAAAGTAAAGCGCAAGCCAATGATACTTCCAATAATCCTTGACTGTTAAAAAATCGGGTGCGGACCCAAAAGATCCGCGCCCTTTTTATTATTTTCTGTATGTTCAAGCCGCCTTGTCAAGATAATCGCCGTTCATGGCGTCTATAAAGTCAAAAGCGTAATTAATGATTTCGGCGCTTTCGTAAAATCTGCCGGTCTTACTTTCCGAACCGAACAAAAGAACCGCCAATGTGGTTTCTTTGCGTTTTGCAAGAGATATAAGACAGGAGCCCGCCGCGCCTGTGTAGCCGGTTTTAAGGCCGAAAACACCCTCGCATTCCAACAAAGGCTCGCCGTTCTTGTCGGTAAGACCGCTTATCAGCATGTTCACGTTCTTCCACTCGTATTTTTGCCCCGATTCAATCTTTAAGGAAATTTGCGGTGTCGCAGCGACTTTTAATATGATCTCGCTTTGCATGGCGGCCTTTGTAGCTATCATCATATCATGAAGTGTCGTGTATGTCTGTTCGTTATGATAACCGTCGGGACACGCAAAGTTTGAGTTTAACATGCCGAGCTGTTTTATGTACATATTCATGCCGTCAAGAAACGTATTTACGGCGTCAGCGGCGGAAAGCTTCGGATTATTTGCCGCAATCCGTCCGACGTTTGCCGCAACAACATACGCTGCGTCGTTGCCCGAGCAAAGAAACATGGCGTAAAGCAGATGTTCAAGAGTGATTTCCTGGCCTTTTTTAAGTTTGGCACGCGAGGCGTCGGAGGCGACAAAGGAGAGTTCATCGCCCACTTTAAATACATCGCTTGGCTCGGAAAGCGTCAAGGCGTAGAGCGACGTGATGATTTTGGTCGTGCTTGCGGGATATATCATGGCATTCATATCGGTGGTGTATATTAGTTTGTCCGCGCCGATATCGTATATCATAAGCGCTCTTGCAGTTGTACTTACGTCTATGACATTTGTAACGGGGCTTGTATCTATCGGTATTACAGGCGAAGGATTGGTCGTAACAATATTTGTGTGCGTGCCGTCTAATGAGCCTGTTTCTTTGACATGATCGGTTTGCTCGGATGTAGATACAATCGGGGCATCGGGCTCGCTCGTACTCGTTTTCGTGTTTTCGGTACCCTGTATGTCGGGTGAATGATCTCTGACCCTGCCCTGCATCATGCCGCAAGCGACAAGCGCGGCTGATAAAAACAGTACCAAAATAATTGGAATAATAAATTTATAACTGTTTTTTTTCTCCAAAGTAACTTACCTCCAAAGGTCGGGTTTACGGCTTTATTTAATTTTACATTTGCCGACATTATTTTTCAAGCGAATTGTGTGAACATTTCAAGCGCAAAAGTTAATAAATGACCGTTATTCTTATATTTTTTGAATTGCACGTATATATTGCTTTGCAGTTTTGAAATTGTTGTTACATGTTTACGCAAATCTTGAGTAATACAGATAAAAAATTCCTCTCTCTTTTGTACAGAGTGTCACATTTTTATGAAAAAACAAATAAAATATATAAAATGACTTCTTGTTATTGAAAAATTCATAATATTTTGATAAACTAAAGTTGCAGGGTAAATACTTTATTCACTTTTACCATGCGGCGAAAATTGAATATAATGGGAGGTATGCTCCAATGCTCGAGGTAGTTTATGAGTTTTAGAAAAAACGCGGAACTTATTACTTGGCAACCGTTGACTGCGATACCCCGCACGTCGCCCTTTCGGCACGGTCGATTTGTTTTATGACCGGCTTTACATTTAAACTAAACGGGCAATATCAAAGATGTTTCATGGCAGCTGCATGCAAATCCGAAGGTAGGACGGTGAATTGTGCCGGACGATAAACGGATACGCGTAAACGCCGAAGCTGTATATGACAGTAACATCTAAGCTGCAAGACATATGCCGTACGCCTATCCGAAGCTAAAATCGATGTACAAAGCCGGAGACGGCAATACCGAGGTGTTTTTCCTTAAAAACGGGCGCGCCGAGATCTGCTCTTTTACCGAACCCGCAAAAATACTGACATTTTAATTTGATTCACCACGGAGGAAATTTTATGAACACACCTAACCACTGCGGTCTAAAACTTGAAAATCAGCTTTGTTTTCCCCTATATGCATGCTCAAAAGAAGTTATACGCCAGTACCGCCCCTTTCTTGAAGAAATAGGACTAACCTACACTCAGTACATTGTCATGATGGTCTTTTGGGAAGAAAAGACCATTAACGTCAAAGAGCTCGGAAACAAGCTGTACCTTGATTCGGGAACGCTTACGCCCGTACTGAAAAATCTTGAGGCAAAGGGTTACCTTTCGCGCCGCCGTTCGACAATTGACGAGAGAGTTTTGATAGTCGAAATTACCGATGCGGGCGAGTCTCTGAAAGATAAAGCGGCTTCTATTCCCGAAAAGGTCGCTTCCTGCGTAAATCTTGAAGCTCAGGAATACGCCGAGCTTTATAGGCTGCTTTATAAAATACTTGCGGCACTGGAAACAAAAAATGAAGACTGAAAACACAATTGCTTAAAACACATTTCCTCGATTATTAAGACGGCCTCCTTAGTAAAAATTTACTCCCAAGCACTTATTGTTTGGGAGTAATTATTTTTATGTTTTATGAGTTTCAGACATATTTTGTTGTTCGGCCGCTTGGCGCTTTTTGCATAGGCGAATGATTGACAAGAGAGCAAATCAATGTTATACTTATTTAAATAACTACTTGGGGGAAAATCCGTATTATGAAATATCGAATCGATAAAAATGCAGATACGCCCGCATATATACAGCTTTACAGACAGCTTAGAAATGATATAACAGGCGGTGTTTATAAATACGGATCAAAACTGCCCTCAAAAAGATTTATCGCCGAGGAGGCTCAAATCAGCGTTGTAACGGCGGAGCACGCGTATCTTATACTGTGCGATGAGGGATATGTCGAGAGCAAAGAGCGCAAAGGATATTTTGTAATCTACAAGCAAGATGATTTTCAGTCAAACTCAGAGACGGCCGCGTATGAACATATTCACGGTGCGCTCCGGCACAGTGGCAAGAGCGACTTCCCTTTTTCGGTGCTGTCAAAGGCCATGCGTAAAGTAATACTCGATATAGGAGAAGGACTGCTTATTAAATCGCCCAATCGCGGATGTCCGCAGTTACGGCAGGCGATATCCTCATATCTTGCCCGAAGCAACGGCATAAGTGTGCCGCCTGAACAGATAATCATTGGCGCGGGAGCCGAATATCTCTACAGTCTTATAGTACAGCTTCTCGGAAAAGAACGCGTCTTTGCCCTTGAATCGCCCTCATATGACATAATTAAAAAGGTGTATACGGCAAGCGGAGTCAAATGCGAAATGCTTAAACTCGGAAGCGACGGTATAAAAAGCTCGGAGCTTGAGAAAACCTCGGCAAGCGTTCTTCACGTCACGCCATTTAACAGCTATCCGAGTCACGTGAGCGCCGATATATCAAAAAGACATGAATATTTACTTTGGGCAAAAAATCGCAAAGGTTTTATAATCGAGGATAATTACGACTCCGAACTGACAGTTTCAAGAAAAAACGAGGATACTCTTTTCTCGCTTTCTCCAAAGGAACGCGTTATTTATCTTAACACCTTTTCAAAAACCATAGCTCCTTCTATAAGAGTGGGATATATGATACTTCCCGAAGGTCTTCTTGCTGAATTCGAGCAAAAACTGGAGTTTTATTCGTGCACCGTTCCCGTGTTCGAGCAATATCTGATCGCGGAGCTTATAGAAAGCGGAGACTTTGAACGGCATATCAACCGTGTTCGCAGAGCAAGGCGAAAAGAAGCAAGTAAGAGCGATAACGATAATGTAAAATAAGATTTGCTGCCTCTGTAATTCTTAGAAAAAAGCTCACCGTTTCGGGTGAGCTTATATTATATTATAATGATTTTTATTATTTTATTTTTCCAAAGACATCAATATGGAACTCCATATACTGTCGTCCTGCGCGGTCATTCTCGCCCAGTCAAAGCTTTCTTTGAACCTCTTTTTTTCAATATCGCCCGTCAGCCTGTTCTTTTTCATTGCCGCGTTGTATTCGGCAAAAAAGGCGTCCTTATACCTTACCGCGTCTTTTGTGTAGTTTGGATTGTGTCTTTTGCCGTCGACGCTTAAAAATGAAATGTTATCGTTATATTCGAGAGCTTTTTTCATTGCCATGAAGTTTTTCTCATAGCTTACCACAGGATCGTCCTTTGAATGTATCACAAGTACGTTTGCCTTGGTATTTTTTAGAGTATCAATGGCGCACACATCAAAGCAGCGCGGATTTTTAATTTTTTCCTCTTCGCAAATCTGCGCGCCCGCTTTTTTAAGTATTCCTCCAAGATGCTGCGATATAATGACAGGAACGCTTATATATCCCGATATGGCGACTATGTGAGTGACGTCCGGGTGAAAGGCGGCGATATTTAACGCGGAGAAGCCGCCCCAGCTATGACCGATAACCGAAAAATCACTGTCTTTGAATTCCTCGTCCTTTTTCAGGGCGCAGAGCGCGTCGTCAAGATCGACAAGCGATTGACAAAAGCCGCCGGTGTTTTCACCGCCCGACTCCATGCATCCCGTGTGATCGTACGCGAACACCAAATACCCGTTCTCGGTGAGACGGTTTATCTCCTGCATATATCCTGTGTGTCCCGAGCCCATACCGTGCTCAAATATCACCGTACGCCCTTTTTTATATCCGTCACGATAGTATATGCCGCCCATAAGGATGTGTCCGAGCGAGGACCTGAAAGAGTATTCCCTTTTTTTCAGACCCGGAAAATCCGTATAAGAATAATAAAAGATTGCTCCGTTGCTGTCTGCACGCGTGTAAACGGTCGATTTATACGCGTTTTTTACATATTCATAAAACTTATTAAACATTTGCACCTTTGATTAAGTTATTTTATTTTAAATTTGATTTTCAGTTGTTTTAGATTTAAATTATTCGACCGCCTTGAGAGATTCCGCCATATGGATTTTTTTGATCTGTCTCTTCATAAACAGATTTACGGCGACGGCAAATAAAATTGTGCATATAACGGAAAGAAGATAGCTGAGCGGCGTTATGTGTACGTCAAAATACATAAAGTCGATAATTATCATGCTCATTACGATCCTGTGAAAGAGCGTTCCTAACGGAATTCCGATGAAGCTCGCAATGATTGACAGTATGAGATTCTCTTTAAGCACGTAGCTTTCGGTCTCTTTAGGGTAAAAGCCAAGCACTTCAACGGTCGCGACCTCGCGGCTGCGCTCGGCAAGATTTATATTTGTCAGGTTAAATATGACGGTAAAAGCAAGCGCGCCCGAAAAAAGTACCACCAGCCATATGACATAGTTCAGACATGACAGTGCGTCGCTTACCCTTGTCTGAGTGTCAGAAAGTTTTCTGACGCCTTCTATGCCCTCAAGATCTAAAATGTTTTCTGAGACGGAATCGGCGTCGCCGTCGTTAAGAATAATCAGAATCCTGTCATTTTTGAGAGTTCCGAAGGCATCTTCGGCCGTGTTTTGGGTAAGTATTGCAAAATTGTCGACATAGTTGTCAAATATACCGCTTATTTTAACCTGGCAGCTTTTATTGTCGACTTCGTTTTTCAAGGTCACCTCGTCTCCGACTGACAGAGAGAGCTTTTGTGCGGAACGGGCGCTTATTATTGCCTCGCCGTCTTTAGGATAGTTCACCTTGTCTTTACCCGAGTGAAAATCCCAAAACGACGAAAGAGAGTCAAATTCGTCGTTTTTGAAAGCAAACATATTTACCGAACTTGTGCCGTTGTTATTTACAAGATCGATTTTTGATGAGGAGCATGTGAGCATTTTATCTATCTCGCTTATACTTGAAAGCTGATCAAGAGCCGACTCTGTATCCGATTCGACCTGTACCTCAAGATCATATTTTTGAATCTCTTCATACTGAGTGTCGCCCACGTGCAGCATCGAGTCGCGAACTCCGAACGCGGTTGCGACAAGACCCGCGCAGCAGCTTATTCCCACAAGCATCATAATAAAGCGCTGTTTATAACGAAACATATTGCGAGAGGTCACTTTGTTTATAAATGAAAGACGATTCCAAAGCGGGGTTATGCGTTCGATAAGCACTCTTTTGCCTGCTTTTGCGGCCCTCGGACGTATCAGCGCGGCGGGGCAGGATGTCAGCTCTCTTCTGCAAGAAAACCATGTGCTGCCCAGTATTCCGGCGATAGAGACGGTAAGTGTGATAATTGCAAGCCTCGGACTGAACAAATAGGACAAAGGAGCAAAGTCGTAAAGCACGTTGTACACAAACCAAAAGACCTTTGGAAGTCCCCATGTGCCGAGAAAAAAGCCGACTGTCCAGCCGAGCACGGTCGCGCTGCCGGCGTATAACATATATTTTGCATTTATCGCGGCGTTGCTGAGTCCCATCGCCTTCAGCACGCCTATTTGCGTGCGCTCCTCGTCTACCATTCGAGTCATTGTGGTGATACACACAAGCATAGCGATAAGTATGAAAAATACAGGAAATATATTGGCAATACCGCTTACTATTGTCGTGTCGTTTTCAAAGTTGACATAACCCGAATTTTCCGACCGGGTCAGCACATATGTCTCGGGAGAGTACAGACCGAAGCTCTCGGCAAGTTCAGGGGTTATACCGTAATTATCAATAAGAGCTTCATATCTCAGCTTTGCCCTGTTTTGGCAAAGCTGCCTGACTTCATCTATATACTTATTTGTAAGATCGTTGTATTTGTCGCTGTATATCTTTTCATGTTCGGAAAGCGTAAGATCGATCTCGGTGTACACGTTTGAGCTAAAGCATTCAACAGGCAGATATAAAAAGGCGTTGATCGCGCCGCTGCCTATGTTTGACGTGCCTCGGTCAATATTTATGTACAAAGGAGAGTCGGCGATACCTACTATCTCATACTCGCCTTGAGTAAGAGCTTCTTTATCTTCCTCGGTGTTTTCGTGCGAAACTTTGATAGTTTTTCCGATGTCGCTTTTTGAGAATCTGTGCGCGTCGGCGACGCATTCGTTTTCATTTTGAGGCGTCCTGCCCTCGACAAGTGAAAGAAGGTTGGTTTTTTCGGTAATCGCCAAAAGCTTGTAAGGATCGCTGCTGTCATTGAATTCCATAAGCATATCCAATGTGTATGTTCCTTCGGCGTTTTTCACATATGATAAAGCCTCAAACTTTTCGACATCCTCGTTTGTAAAGCCGAGAGTTGAAATAAGACGAAAATCGTAAAAATTGTGTTCGGTGAGAAATATATCGCCGGTATTTG
Source organism: uncultured Clostridia bacterium (assembly GCA_947588825.1). Lineage (GTDB taxonomy): Bacteria > Bacillota > Clostridia > Oscillospirales > CAG-272 > CAKSQF01. The sequence goes on along the minus strand of CANPZU010000021.1, from coordinate 21,932 downwards.
TCATAGCGTCTCTTGTGATCTTAAGACCCGAAAAAAATCCTACGCTTAGAGCAACAATCAAAAGAATCGCCATATAGCGTCCGAAAAAAGAGCGCACGGAGCGCCATGCAAGTTTCACTGTCATATCATTAAGTTTGCCTTATTGTCAGGGCCTTCCTTTAACATTAAGAGAATTTTTCAATGCAAAATCGTTTCACCATTCAATATTTTCAATTGGAACGATGTTTTGATTTATTTCGTTTGAGATGATCTTACCGCTTTTTATTTTTATTATCCTATCGGCCATAGGGGCGATCGCCTGATTGTGGGTTATAATTATAACTGTTGTTTTGCGCTGTCTGCTCAGTCTGTACAAAAGCGCGAGCACGGCCTTTCCGGTCACATAGTCGAGAGCGCCCGTCGGCTCGTCGCAAAGGAGCAGCTTTGGATTTTTGGCAAGTGCCCTCGCTATCGCCACTCTCTGCTGTTCGCCGCCCGAAAGCTGGGCGGGAAAATTGTTTGCACGGTTTGAAAGGCCTACCATATCAAGCGCTTCTCCGGCCTTTATGGGGTCCTTGCAAAGCTGCGCCGCTATTTCTACATTTTCAAGCGCGGTGAGATTGGGGATAAGGTTGTAAAACTGAAAGACAAATCCGACGTCAAACCTTCGATATTCCACAAGAGCGTGCTTTCCAAGGGCGGATATCTCTTTCCCGTTAAAAAAAACGCTTCCGCTTGTAACCGTATCCATGCCTCCGAGCATGTTGAGCAGAGTCGTCTTTCCCGCGCCGGAGGAACCGAGCAACACGCAAAACTCTCCCTCGTTTATTTCAAAATTAATACCGTCGAGCGCATTTATGCGCGCGTCGCCGCTGCCGTAGCTTTTTACAACGTTTTTAAACTCAATGTAATGTTCGGACATTGTTTTCCTCACTTATTGATATTATACGGATTGGTTTAACGACCCTCGAACGCCAAAAACCGAACGCCGTCCGTTTAATTTTTATATTATATCTTTATCTTGTTTAAAATTTGCTGATATTCTGTTTATAAAATGTAAACTTGTGCTGTAATGCAAGAAAAAAACGGCGCCAAAACGCTTTTGACGCCACAGTGCAGTGCTGCGTGCGGGTTATAAGATATATCATATATCACAATACAAGACGTAATATTACGCGTCAAAACCGTTATCACCGTATTTCCAAAGAATAATCTCTCCATTTTCAAGACGTACCGTCAGGAGAGTCCGACCCGTTTCATGGTTGCGGATTTCCATATATGAAATTTCGTCTGTCTCGACCTCGTACAATTCCCTGTCATACGCTTCGTCAAGAATTGAATTATCGGCAAAATCCTCGCCTATTTTTTCCAGCTCCCGCATTTGATCTTTATACTCGCCGTGCATGGCGCAAAGTGAGCTCGGAAGCGCCGCTCCCATTATAACAAGAGAAAGAAAGACCGATAAAACCGCGATAAAAGCTACCGTCGCGGCGAGAACAAAGCCCTTGTTTTCCTTTTTTGATTCTTTTGCTCTTTTCATAATAATTAAATAAACGATGCCTCACTGTCCATCGAATTCATAAATAACTTTTCTGTCGTTTACATCGTAAATTTCTGCGTGGGAGGCGTTTTCGGTGACAAGTATGAAAATTTTGTACGCCGCGGCAGAGTCTTCGCATAGAGATGAGAAGCCGTCGTCAAAACAGAGCACGTTTTCTTTGTCGTAAGCAAGCTCGATTCCAAAGCAGAGTGAAAGAGCGTCTATCGGATCGTCTGAAGAAAGACATATCTCAAGATTGCTTTTCATACTATCGTAATTCATTTGCTTTAAGGCTCTGCCGCCGGCCCTTGAGGCGCCTATAAGAACGGTGGCTACAACCGCCGTGACAATTACGAAAAGCGCCAAAGACACCGAAGTTTCAACAAGGGTGACGCCCTTTAAATTTTTTGATTTTCGCTTCATAGGCGGACGTCCTATATCATTTGAGTTTTGTAATTGTATCAAAGGTCAGAAGATAAAGGGAAATTATCTCATCTTCAAAAAGCAGTGCCGACAGCGCCGAAATACAGATAAAGGGAGCAAACGGATACTCTTTACTTTTTGACGCTTTACCGTATTTAATATGTTGTACGCATCTTAAGATCAGCAAAATAAGCGAAGCGCTGATTGAGGCTATAAACACGGTTATGAAACTGCCGGGCAGACCGAGAGTCAGTCCGAGCAGCGTCATAAGTTTAATATCGCCGACACCTATTCCTTCCCGCCCCTTTGCCGCGACGCTCAGCTTGTATGGCAGGTACAGTATTATAAAAGAAAAAGCGCATCCGCATAAATGGTCGATACAGCACACAAGCATGTTCTCGCCGGTCAGAACGTCAAAAGCGCTGTAAGCTGTTGAAAGTATAAAAAGAAGGAAAAGCGCGACTGAAGGAACGATCATAGAGACAAGATCGCAAAGCGACACGAGCACAAGCACTTGGCAAATGAGCATGGCGATAATAAGCGACATTGCTGCGCCCTTATAGTAAATGGCTAAAAGAAGGCACAGCGCGCCGCAAACAAAGGCGCTCACAAGCATACAAACAAATTTTTTCCCGCCCGTTACAGGAAAATTACCCGTTTCCGCTTTTATAAGAAAGACGGACAAAAAATAAACACATATACCTGTGCAAAAACCCAAAAGCGAGCATATCACATATTTCATGGTGTTTTTACCGCCTTTTTTGATTTTTTATTTTTTATGAACCCTTTCTTTTTTAAGTAAAAGCCGCGAGGTTTGCTTTCATTTGTTCGTTTGATTGAGAGTCAATAAACGATTCAATTATAATATCTTTTTTGCCGTATTTCAACAATTTACATATAATTTTAAAATAATTTAACATTTTAATTCTCGCAAAAAATAAACAAAGCGGCGGAATATAAATGTTTTTTCTGCGCAAGCAATCGTTGCTCGACAAAACCGTAGACCTGTGTTATAATACAAAAAAATTCAAAGCTTTAAAAGGCTTTAAGTAGGAGAAGAAATGTTCAACACACAAAAATTCGGCAGATTTTTATCCCGTCTGCGCAAAGAAAAGGACATGACACAATCTGAACTTGCCGACAAGCTTAATCTGACGCGGCAAGCGATATCACGCTACGAAACGGGCGATAATTTTCCCGATGTTTCAATCCTTGTAATGATCGCCGACATTTTTTCACTCTCGCTGGACGAACTTATAGGTTCGGGAGAACCTACGCGCACAGAAGCAAATATATTGCAAAGTGCGGCAATCGGAGGAGATGAAGTGAGTTTAGAGGAAGTTAAGGACGTTTTAAATCTCGCTCCGCTGCTCAAACCGAGTATACTTGATAAGCTTGCGCTTAGCTTGCAAAGCAAAGGCATCGACATTTCCGATATCATAGAACTTGCTAAATATTTAAATGACGATTCGGTAACCAAGCTGCTTGAAAACGCCGATTTTGAGTCGGTAAGCGACGAGCTGATTCTCAAACTCATGCCTCTTCTTGACGAAAGATCAAAAATCGCTATCTTTCAAAAAATAATCGAGGGCGCTATGGATTGGCGTCTTATCAAAATCCTGATACCGTACGCCGAGTTTTTATCGAGTGCGATCGAGGCGGCCGTCGTTGAAGGGGCGCTTCCTTATGAAGCGCTGAACCTTATGCGTCAGGGACGGCGTGAAAGATGGGAAAAAGACAAATTACTCGGGTCTGAAAATGAATAAAAAAATAATAAACATTTTTTATCTTTTAAAATATGCCGCTAAAAAAAGTAAGCTCCTATTTTTTACTTCGTCGATAAAATATATCGCTCACGGGCTGATTCCTCTTGTCGGTATAGTTTCTCTTGGCAGCATTGTCGAATCTCTTGTGTCTGATTGTGCACACAAGGAAGTTTGGAGGGTCGTTTTCTTTTATTTGTTTGCAAATCTTTCCATATCATTATTTACTGTCGCCGTAAAATATCTAAATAACCGTACCGCTCGAAAGGTTTCAAATTCAACTCAGCTCGACTACATGACAGACAGCGTTTATATCAATTATCACTACGCGGAGGACGGAAGTATACTTGACCTGAAACGCAAATCAATCGGCGCAAACCCGGTGTGGTTTCTTAACGACCTTTTCACTCTGTTTCAATACATAGTGGAATTTTCCGGCATTGCGTATCTGTTTATAACCCTGTCACCCTGGTTTATTCTTATTATCATTTTTACCTGCACGGTCTTGGTTCTTTCAGACCTGAAAAAACAGAAAATAAATTTTGATTTTACAAACGCCAAGGTCCCCGACAACCGCAAACTCGATTACCTGTACCGCACAATGTCGGACTATAAATATGCAAAAGAGGTTCGAATCGGGATGGCGGAAAAATTTTTGTCTTTTAAATACATTAAACTGCTAAAAAAGCAAATGCACGCCCTTGCCTCACTGTTTTTCAAAAAGCTTTGCATCGATGAATTTGTAAATATTGTCACCGTGTTTCAAACGGTGACAATGTATATATACTTTTCATATCAAGTTTCAATTCAAAAAATAGACATCGCCGAGTACACGGTGCTGCTGAGCGCGACAACGCTTTTGGCATCGACAATAATCGGATTTTTTGACGCGATCGGGAAGATCAACAAAACCCTATCGTACACCGATCTGTTTCGGGAATATAAAAATAAAATCCTGACAAACAGCGATATTGCATTAGGAAAATACGAAAAGACGCTCAAAATAGATTGGAGCAGCGTGGAAATCGTCTTTTCACATGTTTTCTTTTCGTACCCGGGAAGCGATAAGATAATACTGAATGATATAAATATTAAAATAAAACCGGGAGAAAAAATCGGTATAGTGGGACTTAACGGATCGGGTAAAACGACTCTTATTAAGCTCTTATGCCGTCTTTACGATCCTACAAAAGGGTATATAACGGTAAACGGACAAGACATCAAAACCATTCCGTATAAAGAATATACAAGTCATATAGGGGTTCTTTTGCAGGACTTTTGTCTTTTTGCATATTCAATAAGTGAAAACATCGCGCCTTATTCAAAATTCGATCATGAAAAAATGCTTAAATCGATCGAAATGGCCGGTCTTGCCAATAAAATCAAAGGACTTAACGACGGCTTAGATACTGTTTTGTATAAGAGTCTTGACGATAACGGAATAGAGCTCTCCGGCGGCGAAGGACAAAAATTGGCGCTTGCGCGCGCCATTTACAAAGACGCCGATATGATGATACTTGATGAACCGACCTCGACACTCGATCCTATTGCGGAATACGAGTTTTTTTCGGGTTTATCGAAAATATCCGACAAAAAGACTACGTTTTTTATATCACACAGGCTTTCATCCACCCGTTTTTGCGATCGTATATTGGTACTCTCTCAAGGGCATATCGCCGAGGTCGGAAATCATGATTGCTTGATGAAAAAGGGCGGTATATATGCGGACATGTTTGAATCACAGGCAAAATATTATAAAATATTATGAAATGGTAGAAGATGCAGTATGAAAAAAATATTTGCCCCCGTTTGCATATACAAAATAATCCTAAAATATGAGCCGAGTTATTTTGTTTGGTCGTTTTTAAATGTTTTTACCTCTTCCCTTTTGCCCGTTTTATATGTTTATGCTCCCAAACTGATTCTTGAGGCGCTGACTTTAAAAAGAAAATTTAAGGAAGTATTATGTATAATTTTGATATACGGGACGCTCCTACTGTTATTTAACATTTTAAATACTCTTTTTGTCAACAAATCCTCCCTTGCCTCAGACAATTTCGCAAGCAAATTAAAATACGGGATCGGAAAGACAGCAATGTCCCTTTCGCTTTTTGATATCGAGCGCGCCTCGACCGCCGAAGCCGTTAATCTCGCCCAAAACGCTTCAGAAATCACCAACACCGTTTCTTATATCGGCAGGATGATCTCAAACATAATAACCATCATAGGACTTTGCTGTTTGATCGTAAGACTTAATATGACAGTAATCATATCGATGATTGCGCTCGTTCTTCTCAAATACCTTTTTTCCTATCTGCATTTCAGGTACATGGCAAAAGCGCGGACACTGGAGGCAAGGAATGAGAGGACCGGCAATTACCTTAACGGGCTTGCCTACTTTAACCCGGGCGCGGAAAAAGAAATACGTGTGAACGCTTTGCAGAATTGGTTTATAAACAAAGTAAAGGATTACCGACATAAAATGATCGCCTTGCAGTATAGGGATTTTAAGTATTGGGCGATTTTTGAAGCCATAATCGCCGTCGCGACGACGATTCAAAACTTTGTTGTTCTAATTATTCTTGCAGAGGCTTATATGTCCAATAGCATCGGGATTGCAGATTTTACAATGATGTTTTCGGCAATAACAACGCTTACCGCCTCCTTTTCAACTCTCGGCGATCAAATTGCACTGTATAACCGGCAGGTACTTAACGCAAACGATTATCAAAAACTTCTTGTTCTTCGCCCCGATATAAAAGAAAATTTTGACAAAGCCGTAAAAATCCCCGACCTGACAAAAATCAGCGAGATCTCCTTCGAGCATGTCAGCTTTACTTATCCCAAAAGCAAAACAGAAGCTTTGACGGATATAAATATTAAAATACGCAATAATGAAAAGATTGTTATTGTCGGGCTTAACGGTGCGGGTAAATCTACTTTTATAAAGCTGCTTTGCAAATTTTACAAACCTACCGGCGGAACCATAAAGATCAACGGTACAGATATTTGGAGCATTCCGAATGATAAATACTATCCTCTGTTTGCCGCGGTATTTCAGGATTTTTCAAATTTTGCATTTACCGTTAAAGAAAATATAACCCTGTCAGAAGCAAAAGAGGCCAAAGATTTAAACGCGATACTGAGCAATCTCGGAATGGAAGCCTACGCAAACAAAACCGACATATACGTTACAAAAAATTTTTCTCCCGACGGGATAGAGCCCTCGGGAGGTGAAAATCAAAAAATAGCAATTGCCCGTGCAATATACAAGGACGCGCCCGTTTTGATCCTTGACGAGCCGACCGCGTCTCTTGACGTTAAGGCCGAATGTGAGATCTATGAGAACTTCATGCACATGGCAAAAGGAAAAACGACGATATTTATTTCGCACCGCCTTGCATGCTCAAAAATTGCCGACAGCATCGCGGTGTTTGAAAACGGACGTATAGTAGAGTACGGCAATCACAAGTGTTTGCTCAAGCAAAACGGCCTATACGCAAAAATGTACAGAAAGCAAAGCACGCCTTATGGCATATCCCCATAACGCAAGTGCAGTTACTGCATTATGGGGAATGTTTGTCTTAAACGTCAAATGGCTTAGCTTAGTTTAGGATAGTAAACGTTTATTAAAGCTACACAATCTCAAGCTCCCGCCTTTTTTCGTGCAGCACGCGCTCCTTATATCCTTGGATTCTGTATTGCAGCGGAGGCATTCCAAAACGCCGCTTAAATGCGCGTATGTAATAATTGACGCTTGAAAAGCCGTATTTTTCGGATATTTCAGCTATCGGTATCTTTGTAAAAAGCAAATCGGGGCGGCTTTGATTAAGACGTTCCTCAAGTACATACTGCATGGGCGACATGCCTGTCAGCTCTTTTATTATCTGTGTCAAGCTTGTGCGGTTGGTGTGAAAACGCGCGGAAAGTGAGGCAAGCGTAAATTCATCTCCTATATTTTCACGTATGTATTTTAGAATTTGCCATCCGTTTTCGGCCTGTTTTCCCATGTTCGCTCCCTCTGCAATACGCAGGATCGATATAATATCGGACCGAGCGCGGCAGGACCACATGCCGTCATAATCGTGTGAATTTATGTGGAACTTCGCACGCTCAAAATAAAGCTTCTCCATATTATATTCTTCCTCGTTTAACGGTAATATGCCTATAAAGTGCTCGTCTCTTTGCAGAAAAAGGTGAAAATCGGGATACCCGTAACGAATACGAAGTTCTTCGTAAATCGGATTACCGATGACCGAATGCGAAAGATTTACATTGTAAAAATAGGGCAAAAACTGAAGGTTGATAACCTCCGCACTTCCGCTATTTAACGCTATCTTATCATCAACGTTCAAGCACAAAAGATAACATCCGTCCAAAAAGCATCTGATTTGGTTGAACGTCATGAAAAGAGATTTGGCCCTCAAACAAACAAGACAATACATTGTTTCGGAGGACTCCAGCGTATCCTTTATATCAATAAGACCTTTATCATATTTCAATACAGCCACCTTTTCGCAAATACACGCGTTCTTTCTATAAGTTTTATATATTTACAGTATAGCATAACCGTCGAAATTTGTCATTATGATTTTACCGGAATAATTACACTATTTACAATTTGTAAAGTTGAAATTCAAAATAAGTTTAAATATGCGACTTAACCTCTAAGCAAAATTGAAAGAGCGCATGAAATTTGTATTGACAGAACGTTTTTTTTATGCTATAATAACAACGTTATACGATATACGCATCCTTTGTACTTAATGACAAACGTGCTGCAGACACAAAAAAATATGCGGATGTGGCGGAATTGGCAGACGCGCCGGATTTAGGTTCCGGTGGGAACACCGTGCAGGTTCAACTCCTGTCATCCGCACCATTTAAAGCGGTTCGTCAGTCAAATATTTTATTGTATTATCTTCATTTATATTTATATTCGGAGGCATAGCTCAGCCGGTTAGAGCGTACGGTTCACATCCGTGAGGTCGGGGGTTCGATCCCCTCTGTCTCCACCAAGAAAGAACGGCAAGGTCTCTGTCTTGCCGTTCTTTCTTGGTGCTTTCGGAAAAATAGAAGAAAGAGCCCAAATTTAAATTTTGCCATATACAGACTTTATAACCTCTTATTAAGCTCCTTTTCCACCGGCAGCAAAGGAATATATTCTTTCCAACGGCTGTATCGAATCGGCATAACCGGATGCTTGGCATCATCAAAAAGCAAAACAAGAGCGGGTGAAATGTTTTTGTGTTTTTCAGTATAAAAATATCCTATTAGCCTTCCTTCGCCTATAAGTCTTTTCGCCGCAGCGTGATAGTTAAAATATGGCATGATGTTCCCCTTACAGTAAGTATTACTTTATAATACTTACCGAAAACGCGAGATCTATTCACCGTTCAATCCGACAGGCACACACACTCACCTTTACAATGCAGCTTTATTTTGAAAGTAAACAGCAAATCTTCAGTAAGAATTTTGATAAAAAGAGCCTGTTATCGCTCTTACTTTCGGCTAAGCGATAACAGGTTTGTTTTATTGTTTTATATTATTGGAGTCGTGTTATCACAAGATGCGCGGAAACCGACCTTGTTCCTCCCGCGAGCGGAGTAATAATAAGAGAAGTCGGGTTCCCTTCGGGATTTCGAACGGTCAGAATCGAGTTTACGCTTGTCGTCTGAACAATAGCGACGCCGGTTATGGCGGAAGCGCCCGTGGCGCGTCCGACGACCGTGTAATCGAGATCGATTCCGTTCAGGGTAAGCAGAAGCTGCCCCGCCTGTGTTATACTCACATTGAAAATCACCTGATATACTCCGATATCAGAAAGAAGAAATGATGAGGGCCCGTTTCTGACTATTCCCGAATTACTTGACGGACCGTTCCGAGGGAAGCTTACATCGCTTCCCGGAGCGACGGTCGCGGCGTTGTCGGGAGGCATGAGCGCGTAAAAGTCGGCATAACCGAGAACTCCGCCAGCTTCCCCCTGCGGTCCTGCGGGACCTGTAAGTCCGATCGGCCCTTGCTCGCCCGTCGGTCCTTGAGGTCCTGCGGGACCCGTAAGTCCTATAGGTCCCTGAGGTCCCGCGGGACCTGTGTCACCTGCCGGACCCTGAGGTCCTGTCGGTCCTTGAGGCCCTGCCGGGCCCGTCAATCCTATCGGACCTTGAGGTCCTACCGGGCCAATATCTCCTGTCGGTCCCTGAGGTCCTGCCGGTCCCTGTGGGCCAACCGGCCCTTCCGGTCCGACCGGACCCTGCGCTCCGGCCGGGCCTGCTTCACCCGCCGGACCCTGTGGCCCCTGAGGCCCTGCCGGGCCCTGCGGTCCCGCCGGTCCTTGAGGTCCAACGTCTCCCGCCGGTCCCTGAGGTCCTGTCGGTCCCTGAGGACCTTCCGGTCCGCTCGGTCCTTGCGGCCCGATATCTCCTGTGGGACCCTGAGGTCCTGTCGGTCCCTGCGGTCCGATAGGTCCTGCAGGTCCTTGAGGTCCCGTGTCTCCGACGGGTCCCTGAGGCCCCGCCGGCCCTTGAGGTCCAATGGGTCCGGCTTCTCCTGTTTCTCCCTGCGGTCCTTGTTCACCTTGTGGCCCGGCTGCGCCCGTAGGTCCTACAGGCCCCTGAGGCCCGATGGGACCGGTAGCTCCCACGGGGCCCTGTTCTCCCGTAGGTCCTTGCTCTCCTGCCGGTCCCTGAGGTCCGACCGGTCCTGTTTCACCTGTCGGTCCCTGGGGTCCCGCAGGTCCCTGAGGTCCGATTGGACCCTGCGGTCCGATAGGTCCTGCGGGTCCTTGAGGCCCGATTTCTCCCGTTGGTCCCTGTGGTCCTGTCGGTCCCTGCGGTCCTGTCATTCCGATAGGACCCTGTTCTCCCGTATTGCCAATCGGTCCGCGCGGACCTACCGGTCCTGCGGGTCCCTGAGGTCCGATCTCGCCTTGCGCTCCCTGAGGTCCCGCGGGACCCTGAGGACCCTGAGGTCCCGTCATTCCAATGGGTCCTCGCTCTCCTGCGGGTCCTCTTTCTCCGATCGGTCCTTGTGCTCCCGCCGGTCCGGTCGGTCCTGCGGGTCCCTGAGGACCGCGCGGCCCTGCGTCTCCGACCGGTCCCTGTGGACCTACCGGGCCTTGAACTCCCGCGGGTCCTGCCTCACCGGCCGGCCCCTGCGCCCCGGTAAGTCCTGTATCACCGATAGGTCCTTGAGGCCCTATCGGTCCCTGAAGACCGATTGGTCCCCTTTCACCTTGCGGTCCCTGCGGTCCCTGCGGCCCTGTTTCCCCCTGCGGACCCTGAGGTCCGATCGGTCCCTGAGGTCCCGGCGGGCACGGTCCCGGCGGGCACGGTCCGGGAGGACACGGCTTCGGAGGACACGGACACATAATACTGTTTGTCGGTTCGTTATTGCCTAAACGGTTGTTTTGGTTGTTTCTGAAAATGTTTTGCTTGTTCATTTAGATCTCCTGCTGTTGCTTTTTAAACGAAGGACCGATATCATAATATGTGTTTTTTTTCTAAATGACATTTAAGCTTCGACATTTTTCTCATAAAATGCAACGCTAATTTATTTTGGCCGGACTTAATATTGACAATATGGGAAAGGTGTGATATCATTAAAAATAATCATTTTCAAAATTCTGACCGCAAAGGAATATATATATATGCGTTTTACTGAAATATTTAAGATATCTTTTGATAATAAGCTTAATTTTGCATCAATGATACGTCATTTGATACTCGCTTATCTTGTGACGATAAATGTGGAATATCTCATAATAGACTATGAAATGCGTTCTCTGAGCTCTACGGACTATCTTTTGAACATGTCTTTTTCGCGGGTTCTTATTTTGACCGCCATGTTATTTGTTTTGTTTTCGCTTCTTTCGACAATTGTAATCTTTGAGCGCGCGGAACCCTTTCTTATTGCCGCTTCCGTAATGCTGTACGCGCTTATTTCCCTTAATACCTCATTTACTCCCTACTTTTTCGCGGCAATGTCCCTTTTGGTAGTCGCCTCCCTTATTTACTGCTTTCACAAGTATGACAGTTCGGAAAAGGTGATAGTAGAAGAGCAAAAACACAATAAGGTGTTTTTGTTCATTGTCGCCGCCGTTTCGCTCTTTATATGTGTCTTTCTTGCCGTTTGGTTGGTTTTTCGCGTGATAACGTGCAGCACTCCCTCTTTTGACTTTGCAATTTTTTCTCAAATGTTTTACAGCATGAAAAAAAGCTTTGCACCGATCACGACGATCGAACGGCATTACCGCCTCTCACATTTTAAGGTGCATGTCTCTCCGATATACTATCTCTTTCTTCCCTTTTACTGTATTTTTCCGTATCCCGCCACCTTGCAGGTACTGACGGCCGTTGTCATGGCTTCCTCTGTAATTCCACTTTGGCTTATTGCCGCTAAAAGGGGACTTTCACCAAAACACCGCATGATGATATGCGCCGCATTTATGCTGTATCCCGCCTTCTGCGCCGGCGCGAGCTTTGACCTGCATGAGAATGTTTTCCTTACCCCGTGTATTTTGTGGCTTTTTTATGCGCTTGAAAAGCGGAGCGTCACACTTTCACTTATATTTACCGCGCTTACTCTCGGTATAAAGGAAGACGCCGCCGTGTATGCAGCGGTCATCGGTTTGTATTATCTTATAAACTATCTGCTTCATAAAAACAAAAAGGAACGAATAAAACAGCTGATCATTTCCTCTCTTATGATCGTTCTCTCCGTTTCCTATTTTATTATTGTTACAAATTACCTGGCCAAATTCGGAGACGGGGTCATGACATGGCGTTATAACAACTTCATTTACGACGGCTCCTCATCCCTGTTTGCCGTTATTAAAGCGGTAATAATGTCCCCGGCAAAAATGCTTTACGAGTGCGTTGACGCCGAAAAAATAGGATTTATTCTCTTAAGCCTCGTTCCGCTTTTGGGACTCCCTTTGCTTACAAGAAAGTTTGAAAGATATATTCTCCTAATACCCTATCTGCTGATCAATCTTATGACCGATTACGGTTATCAGTACAACATATTTTTTCAGTACTGCTTCGGAAGCGCCGCGTTTCTTATTTACCTTACGGTCATTAATTTTGCGGATCTTCGAAGAACAAAGAAAAAGACGCTTGTCGCCCTGTGTTCTCTGTGTTTGTGCGCGCTCTGCTTTTTTGCCATCGTATTTCCGGAGGCGTCGTTCTTTCCGAAAACCTACTACGCCGATCGCGATCGGTACGACACAATAGAGCAAACCATGTCGACAATACCTGAGGAAGCCTCGGTTGCGGCAACCGCTTTTTTCGCGACCGGCCTCTCCCAAAGAGACGTTATTTACGATGTGTTCTACTGTACGGACCAAATGCTGCTCGAATGCGATTTTGTGGTGCTCGGCACCGAAGGATATGACAGGGAGGCAAAGCTGCTTGAGACAAACGGTTATACGGTATTTGCTCAGCGTGATAACACGTATATCATATACGAATCTCCCGAACACCCAAATAAAAATTAAATATACACTATCTTGTAAAATAAAAAGGCAACATAGAAAGCAAAGATGCTTTTATGCCGCCTTTTTATTTTTTCATATTGCACATTCTTTCACATGACGTACCGTTCCCAGAAAACATCGGTCCAATTTTGGGTATCAAAAGCCTCTCTTATAGCCGAGCACATGGCGCCAAGCTTTTTTTGAATAGGCGCGGAGGATAGAATGAAATCGGTATCGAACGCCTCGGGGGACATTGCTACCTCCATTATACGCGCTTTATCTTCTCTGGAGTTTATTTTGCCGTACGAATCATAAAAGTACCATTCTGCGCCTTCTTCGTACGTAAAGCAATATTGACTGTCTATATAATCATAGCTTCCGTAATCCTCTGAATAGGTAAAGCCTTCGGGATTGAAACTCGACCACATTTCATCGGAAAGCAGAGTGTAATCGCAATTGTATATATAACTTTCTGTGCTGTGCCAAATTTCATGCGGTAGGTTTACAATCATGTTGTATCTGACGTCAAATACCATGTTGTACCATTCGTCATAGGCGATAGAGAACGCCGCGCTGAATCCGTCAAGTATTTCCCCGGTCAAACAGAAGCGAAGCCCGCCGTCGCCTGTCACCGTCTTGAACTGCTTAAAAAATCCTTCGGGGTATTTTTTAAGCACCGTTTCCATATCGTCGAGCACCGAATCAATGAAACTTTTTTCTGAAGATGCATCGCCGAGGAAAAATTCGTCCGTGCACAGATAATCCTTGTCGCTTATGACCATTCCTTTGCACTGAGAGGATATATATATTTTTATGCCGTACTTTTCTTCAAGAGCGTCGGCTCTCTTTCTCTGTTCAGAAAGATATTCGGGCACATCGGGTATTGTCAGGGCGGCCGTATATTTTTCCGATATTGATGAGTCAATTAAAACCGGAGGATCGTTTACAACGGCGTTCATCGTTTTATCCGTTTCAAGCAGTCTTGTATCGATGATGCCGATTTTTAGGCCTTCTGTATCAGCTATGCTGAAAGATATAAGCTGTTCCTCGTCCATATATGCAAACGAACCGTAGTAGTAAACATCATCTCCTCCCGCAATAAAGGTCATATCGCAGACATCGCCGTTGAGTGTTCCTACATACATGCTGAGCAAATCCGTGTCGTCTCCCATTTGCGCGCATGTGAAATAGGCGCTGTTTGCGATGGAAGAAAAGGCGTATTCTCCCTGCTTAAAGCCCACGGCGCTCTTGCCCGAAGATTCTGCCACGTAAAAAATATCTATTATTTCATCGTCATCTTCTTTTATCTGACCGTCATTTTCGACCATCTGGTGAAAGTATAGATAATCCCCGTTAAGGGAGGGCAAATACAAGTCGCAAGCGAGTACTATGGTTTTGCCGGATATGAGATCGACGCCAACCATAGCGCTGCTGTCATAACCGATGACGGAGCTGTCGCCGTACAGAAAAATGGCTCTTCCGTCGCCGCTTATGCTGTCGATAAACGCGGAATACCTGATACCATATTCGGACTCGATGCAGGTCAGCTTATTTGTCGCTACGTCCGCAAACCAAAGCTTGCCCGCCGATATGAAATAATATTTCTTTCCGTCGGGAGAAAACTTGCCGTTTGGCTCGGGAGGAGTGTACTGCTTAAGCTCCTTAAGATCCGTGTCAAAAAAGCGGTATGTCATCTCGCTATAGTCATCGATTATAAAGCCGCCGTCAAACGCCGAAATCAATGTCATCGAACCGTCAATGCTTTTATTCGTTATTATAGTGTCGTTTAAAATATCAACCACTTTAAATGTCGATACAAAGCTGTCGCTCTCCTGCTTGTATTCGTTGTACAGCAAAAGAAGCTTTCCGTCGCCGAGCGGGAGTATTTCAGGGCTCAGGGGATCCTCACTCTGATCAAAAACGCATGACAGATACGTGATTTTTTGATCCATACGATACTTGTCAATTACCGGAGGATCGGGGGGAGTGACATTTATATCGGTCGATGATGAAGTAACTGACGACGTCGATGTCAAAGAAGATACCGATGTGTTAGAGGCGGAGGTGTTTTTATGATCTGAGAGCTCGTCTTTGCCGCAGGATGAAATCATCCCGATAACAATAAACAAAGCCGATATTATAGCTAAAAGTTTTTTGTATTTCATAACTGACATCCCTTCTGTCAAAATCATAAACTGAATTTAACAAAAATATATTTTTAATTTTTAATTAAGGAGCGCAAGGATTTTATACTAAAGTGTTTTTAAGCTTTGACACTTCATAAGGGCTGCGTGTATAAAACAAAAAAACGCGAGTTCCTTATAATCACCGCTCAGTGCCTTTTCCAAGCAAAAGGCGAGAAAAGAATGAGCATCGGCATAATTTCAAGCCGGCCGAAAAGCATATTGAAGGAAAGTATAATCTTTGATATCGCCGAATATCCGGCAAAATTTCCCATCGGGCCGACAAAAGCAAGTCCCGGTCCTATATTGTTGATGCAAGACAATACGGCGGTAAGATCGGTTTCGAGCCCGAATCCGTCAAAGGATATGGCAAGGACCGATACACATATGAGCAAAACATAAAAGAACAGATGAATATTGGCCTTTTTAACGGTTTCCGCCGAGAGAACCTCTCCGTCAAGACGAACAACATTTACAGAGCGCGGACGCGCGACCTGCTTTATCTCGGAAAATCCGCTTTTTATCAGAATCAGCACGCGCGCAACCTTAAGTCCTCCCGCCGTGGAGCCGGCGCAAGCGCCGACGATCATAAGAAGAACGATCATCGTTTTAGAAAATCCCGGCCACTGGTTGAAGTCGACAGTACTGAATCCCGTGGTTGACATTATTGAAGCGACTTGAAAAAAAACGGCGCGCACGCAGTCGGAAATACGCTCGAACAGATGAGAGGTGTTAATGGTTATAGCGACCACCGAAAAAGCAAATAATCCGATATACGCTCTAAGCTCTTCGTTGCAAAAAACTTCTCGAATTTTTCCAAGAAGTATGAAAAAATACAGATTAAAATTGACGCCAAACAGCAGCATAAATACTGCAATCACCCATTCCGCCGCAGGATTGGCATATCCCGCGATCGAGTCGTTAAGCACCGAAAAGCCTCCCGTACCCGCTGTTGCAAGCGCGTTTACCACCGAATCGTAAAAACTGAGACCGCATATCAAAAGAAGGATTATCTGCAAAAGAGTCAGGAAAAAGTATATTCCGTAAAGGATAAGCGCGGTGTGGCGCATTTTGGGAACGAGCTTTCCTTTTGTGGGACCGGGCACTTCCGCTCTCATAAGGTGAATGGTTTGTCCGCCCATGGACGGAATGATGGCAAGCATAAACACAAGCACTCCCATGCCGCCTATCCAATGTGTAAAGCTTCTCCAAAAGAGCATGCCGTATTCCATTCCCTCTATTTCTGTTAGGATGGACGCTCCCGTTGTGGTGAAGCCTGAAACAGTTTCAAAAAAAGCGTTTATATAGCTCGGTATAGCGCCGCTTATAACAAAAGGGAGAGCGCCGAACGCGGACATGAGTATCCAGCTTATCGCAACCGTTACAAATCCCTCTCGCGCGTAAATTTGCCTGTTCTTAGGCTTTAACAGCACAAGAAAAAGTGAAAAGACCGTGAGAACGGCTATGGTTATCAGATAAGGCAGAGTGCTTTCACCGTAACAAAGCGCCACTATAAGCGGAAAGAGGAGGAGCGCAGCTTCAATAAGAAGTATGACGCCAAGCAGGTATCCTATCATTTTGTAGTTCATTATCTCAATATTTCCTTAAGACTTTTAATTTGACCTTTGGTCGTAACCACAATGACTGTGTCACCGTTTCCAATAGCGTCTTTACCGGAGGGAATGATTATTTTGTTGTTATGGACTATGCAAGCGATAAGCACTCCTTCGCGCAGCTTCAGTTCTTTAATGGGTATATCGGTCAGGGCATCGATCTCCTCTTTAACTATAAACTCGATGACTTCGATCTGATCCTCCATTATTTTATGGAGCGATTCAATCTCTGAATCCCGAACGTTTGCCATAGAACGTACATAGCGGAGAATAATCGAGGCGGTTGTAGTTTTCGGAGATACGATGCTGTCAAGACCCACTCCCTTAAAGAGCTCGATATACGACATGGCGCTTATCATTGTTATTATTTTTCCCGTGTTCTGCGTTTTCGCATACATGGAAACTATCGCGTTTTCTTCATCGACGTCGGATAAAGCGATAAACGCGTCGGCACTTGCTATTCCATGCTCGAGCAGCACCTCCTGATTTGTACCGTCATCGCATATCACGGTGCAGTCAAATTCTCCCGCAAGCTCGTCGCACAGTGCTCTGTCGGTTTCGATAACGGTCGAATTGATATTGCTGTCCTTAAGCAGAGTCTGAAGGTAATATGTAGTACGTCCTCCGCCGACGATTATAACATCCCGCACGGGATGCTTGTATATGCCGATTGCCTTAAAAAACTTAGTAATCTCCTTGTCGGGTACGGTGACCGAGACGACATCTCCCGCCTGGAGGCTAAAATATCCCGTAGGTATGTAGGCTACCTTGTCTCTTAAAACCGCACAGACAAGAAAACGCATATTGAGCTTTGTTCTCAGTTCGTTTAAGGTCACGCCGCACACCAATGAATCGGCGCTGACGGTAAATTCGGCCAGCTCTACCTTGCCGCGGCAGAAATAATCGATCTTTGTAGCCGAGGGCAAACGCAGAATCTTGTATACCTCGTTTGCCGCCGCGCGCTCGGGATTAATTGTCAGCGAAAGGTTCATTTCACCCTTCATAAGCTGCATAAGATCGTAGTATTCGGGATTTCGAACTCGTGCAATGGTGTGCTTTGTCCCGAGCTTTTTGGCCGCCGCGCAGCACAGAATATTTATTTCGTCGCCGGAGGTAACAGCAATCAGCAAATCCGCTTTATCGGCCCCCGCCTTGCGAAGAACGGAAATATCCGCTCCGTTTCCGGTCACACCCGCCACATCACACCTGTTGGAAAGTTCGGATATCGCCGCAGGATCGGCGTCAACAAGGGTGATATCGTGGTTTTCCATGATAAGTTGAGCACATATGGCTCCTCCGACCGTTCCCCCTCCTACAATGACTATATTCATAAAGGTGATTGCTCCTCTCGTTTATCCTGTGCAGCGCACAAAACGATATTGTAAATCGGATTATAAATTTATAAATGTATTATAACATTTATTCGCTCACAATGCAAGCATTTTGGGCAAACAAGTGATTTTTTATTCATTTATTTCAAAGCATTGCATCACGCATTTTTTGTTTCGATCCGATATATATCTACCTTTGCTGCAAGCGCTGTGCATTTTTCTGTCGGGTATATTGCAAGCTTGTTTATACCGTAGTCGCATATTCCCTGCTTAACAGAGTAAATCAGACCGTCGTCAAGGAATATTTCGCACCCGAGAGTATCAAATATGATTCTTATTTTAAGCTTGCCTGTGTATGTGATAGGAATCTCGACATCGTCATATGCAAAAATCCCTTTGCCAGTCTTAACAAAAAAAGTGTGCCCGAACAGCTCAATATTAAAATCGCCGCATCCCTTTTCCGGCGTAATATCAATGTCGTACGCTCCCTTTTTCAAGGCCCGTGAAATTGTGCGCGCGCATGTCGCCGTCATACTTTCTTCAAGCTCTCTTGTTTTTGTAAATTCGGATACAGGCAGCGAGCGAAGTCGGTATTTATCGCCTGCCTTGTAAAGGGAGATTTCACAGGGAACGCCCATTTGGTTCTCAAATACGGCGTTCGGGGCGTGAAGAATTTGCCATGCGACACGAATCTTTCTTTTGGCGGTGCCGAAAAAGGTCTGAGCTGCATAACTTGTCCTTTTGCCTTGCAGATATTTTTCTTCCTCCTGCGAAGCGACAAATCCTTTAACATCATCATTTGAAGATATTTCTCCCACAAGATATGTGTCCGACGCGGCCGAAAAAACCCACTTATACGTATTCTCCTCGTTTTCGACTTTAAGTTTGTACATATCGGGACACTCCGCGTCATACGGCATTTCGACCCGGCAAAACTCCGTCCAGTTTATAAGATTGCTCGAGCGGTATATTGCAAAGGTATGCCCTTCAAGATAAAGCGAAAGAAGATAACAGCCAATTTCGTCGCTCCATACCACCTTCGGATCCCTGTTTTCGCTTGTAATAGTTTTTATTATCGGATTGCCCCCGTACTTTTTAAAGGTTCTGCCGTTATCCTGCGAGAACGCAAGACACTGGCAGCTTTGCTTGCCGCTTGAAAGAAGCGATGTGCCTCCCGCAGCGGTGTAAAAAAGAAGGATCGCGTTCTTTCCGAATCCGGAGACATTTCGCAAGTCAACAACGGCGCTTCCTGAAAACATCGTACCAAGCTCGTCCGGAAGCAGCGCGGCGTCAAGTTCCTCCCAGTTTACAAGGTCATAAGATACGGCGTGTCCCCACGTCATGTTTCCCCATTTCACGGATAAAGGGTTGTGCTGAAAAAACATGTGATATTTTTCACCGTCAAATACAAGCCCGTTTGGGTCGTTTATCCATCCTATGTTCGCGGTAAAATGAACGTGCGGACGCAGAGGCTCTTTTTTCGTCTTACCGACTTTTGGAATCGAG
The DNA here is from genome assembly GCA_947588825.1 of uncultured Clostridia bacterium. Taxonomy (GTDB): domain Bacteria; phylum Bacillota; class Clostridia; order Oscillospirales; family CAG-272; genus CAKSQF01. Next base: position 2,119 of record CANPZU010000021.1, on the reverse strand, counting down.
TCTGCAAAATCAAAGCACAAATCGATAGTAGCGTCGCAGGAAAGCGAAAATGTTTGCCCGATAAAGCGTTCAACATTCAGATATGTGTTAAACATCGGACTTACAAAATCTATCTGCGTTTCAAAATCGTATATGAGCTTACCGTCCTTTTTGAAAAACACTCTTTTGTTTTTTGAATGAGTGTTGACAGGTATTACCATGTATTTCTTTTCAATTGTGAGCAGCTTTTCTTCACCGTCCATTGATTTTACCTCTTTTTTTGATTAAAGAAGGGCGTCTTTTATAAAAGGACGCCCCGAATGCTATATAAACGTTATTCTTTGACTATGCAGCCGTACTTGTTATTTTTGCGGCGATACACCACATTGACTTCACCGGTAACATCGTTTTCAAACACGAAAAAGTCGTGTCCTATAAGATTCATCTGCAATATCGCTTCGTCGACTGACATAGGCTTTATGCTGAATGTCTTATATCTTACCGAGAATTCTTCAGTATCCTCTTCCTCAACGATGGCAGACGTGTCCTCCTGCGTGTTCAGTGAATCAAAGGCGCCGCTTTTAAGGCGCTTTTCAAGCCTGGTTTTGTTTTTGCGTATCTGCCGCTCGATGATATCGACGGCACTGTCAAGGGCATTCATGAATGTTGCGTCTTTTTGCTCACTTCTGAAGATTGTGCCCTCTGAATTGATAGTGAGCTCGACGCATTCGGTGTTGGGCTCTTTGAAGATCATCACCTTTGCCTCCGCATCGTCGTTAAAAAACTTGTTGAATCTCGCAAGCTTTTTTTCGGCATGTTCTTTGAAGGAATCTTTGACATTCATTTTTCTTCCAACGATCGTAATTTTCATTGTGAATACCTCTTTTCTTTATATAATTTTTATGGAAAAACAAAAGTCCTTTCAACAATATAAACTGTTTGATAAGAACGTTTTCGCAGATGAGGAAAAAATTAATTTATTTTTTTGTTATATACCCCTCGTGACAGAGAAGCTCCGCGGACAAAAGCGCGCCTCCCGCCGCGCCCCTCAAAGTATTATGCGAGAGTCCGACGAATTTGTAGTCAAAGTATGTGTCTTCTCTCAACCTTCCCAGCGATATACCCATTCCGTTGTATATATCCCTATCGAGCCTTGTCTGAGGTCTGTCCGGCTGATCAAAGTATGTTATGAAACGGTCGGGCGAGCTCGGAAGCTGCGGCGCGTTTCCCTTGTAAGAATTCCAGCGTTCGATTATCTCTTCTTTGGAAGGTTTGTTTTTAAACTTCACAAATACCGCCGCCGTGTGGCCGTTTGTAACGGGTACTCTGATGCACTGAGTCGTTATAAGCGGGGCCTTGGCTTTTTCGATGACGCCGTTTTTATACTCGCCCCAAATCTTGAGGGGTTCCTGTTCGCTCTTTTGCTCTTCTCCGTCTATATAGGGAATCACATTATCTATCATTTCCGGCCAGTCGGAAAAGTTTTTTCCGGCGCCCGAGATTGCCTGATAGGTGGTGGCCAGCACTACCTCCGGCTCAAAGCAAAGAAGCGGTGTAATTGCCGGAACATAGCTTTGTATGGAACAGTTTGGCTTGACCGCGATAAAGCCGCGCTTTGTGCCGAGTCTTTTTCGCTGGTCGTCTATCACACGAATGTGATGCGGGTTAATTTCCGGAATGATCATGGGAACGTCGGGAATCCATCTGCAGGAGCCGTTATTTGATACAACGGGGGTCTCCGCCTTCGCATATCCCTCTTCAAGCTCTATTGTTCTCGCCTTATCGAGCGCTATCGCACAAAATACAAAGTCCACAAGGTCCGATATTTTTTGAATGTCCGCCGCGTCAATAACCGTCATATTTTTGCATGAGGAAGGAATATCGGCCGCCATTTTCCATCTGCCTTGAACTGCTTCTTCATATGTATGTCCTGCGCTTTTGCCGCTCGCGGCAAGCGCTGTAATCTCAAACCAAGGATGATTTGCAAGAAGGGTAACAAAGCGCTGTCCGACCATACCTGTAGCGCCTATAATACCCACCTTTAACTTTTCGTTCATATTGTCCTTGTATGATATAGTTACCCCCATATCATACCCTTTCATAAGATTTACGCTCGCTTCGGTATGGAGCACGGAAAAAG
>CANPZU010000020.1 GCA_947588825.1 uncultured Clostridia bacterium | reverse complement strand
CGCCGGTGCGTCATTCACTCCCGCCTCCTTCGAATCCCTCTCTTTCCGCCAAAAAATGGCACCGACTTTGTCGGTGCCATTTTTTGGCGGAAAGAGAGGGATTCGAACCCTCGGAACGGTATTAGCGTTCACACGATTTCCAGTCGTGCGCCTTAGACCAGCTCAGCCATCTTTCCGTATCATCATATTTATTTTCTGCTTTTTACAACAGCCTAATCATTATACCACAGCGACACAGGATTGTCAAGTTTTTTAAAGAAAAAAATCATATGTCCGCCCTGAAACTCATATATATTAATAAAACATTTTCCGTTTTTAATTACTCTTTCGGAAGGCTTCCTATGAACAGATTTTACGACATAAGCGACAGAGTGCGCACGGTGGCTTTGTATGTTGTTGATACAAAATGCACTGTGAGAAACGCCGCCTCCCATTTCGGAATCAGCAAATCCACCATACATAAGGATCTGACCTGTACCTTGCCTAAGACAGACAAGGCGCTGTATCTCATGGTAAAGGAAGTGCTTCAAATGAACAAATCGGAAAGACATTACCGTGGCGGTGAGGCGACGCGACTGAAATATTTAAAAAAACGCATGGAAGCGAAAAAAGAGCCGCAATAAGCTGCGGCTCTGCGTTTCATATCGTTTTAAATACATAAAAATTCAAATGATGCACTCGGCATGCCGCATGACATGGCAGTTAATATTCACAGCCACGGGCAGACCCGCAATATGAGTGGGATAATGCTCAACATGTACGCAAAGAGCGGTATTTCTGCCTCCGAAGCCCTGCGGACCGATGCCGAGCTCGTTCACTTTTTTAAGTATTTCATCCTCGAGCGCGGCGTATCTCGCGTCAGAATTCTTTTCGCTCACGCTGCGCGTGAGCGCCTTTTTTGCAAGTAGGGCGCACTTTTCAAATGTTCCTCCCACTCCCACGCCTATCATGATGGGAGGGCACGGATTACTGCCGGCCTTTTTCACCGTATCGACTACAAAGTCGATAATATCCTCCCCGGTCGCAGAAGGGGTAAACATCTTGAGCGCGCTCATATTCTCGCTTCCAAAGCCCTTGGGAGCCGCGACGAGCTTTATCCTGTCTCCGTCAACAATGCTTATATGTATCACTGCGGGCGTGTTGTCCTCGGTGTTTTTTCTTGAAAACAAGGGGTCGGATACTACGCTGCATCTGAACTTTTCACCGATGTACGCCTCTCGTACTCCTTCGTTCACCGCTTTTTCAAAGTTTCCTTCAATGTGCACGTCACACCCGATCTCGGCAAATACCACCGCCATACCCGTGTCCTGACATATCGGAAGGCCGAGCCGCCTTGCCGCATATAAATTCTCACATATCGTGTTCATGACGTTTTGCGCCGTCGATGCTTGCTCTTCCGTTTTAGCCGCCTCTTTTATAAGACATTCGGCCTCCGGCGGAAGCGTTGTGTTTGCGATTGCAAAGAGCTTTGCTATCTGTTCTTTTATTTGCCCGCTGTCTATTATCCTCATTTTCACTCACCGCGATTATAGTAAAAAATAGTGTCGCCGTAACGATAGTATCCGAGTCTTTCTCTTGCAAGCTCAGTGAGAAGCTCATTGTCAATGGGGCGGTCTATCTCGTATTCAAGCTCTTCCACCCTGTCCGCCTGTCTTTCCACCTCTTTTGCAAGCTCATCTCTCTGCTCGCGCAGCTCGTCAAGGCGCAGTTGAACGCTGAGTATCATTGCAAGAACAAGAACTATCCCCACAACGCACAATATTCTCATAAGAAAACCGCTGCGATTTTTCATACCTTTACCTTATCCTTGTTTGTTTTGTATCATGATTATCTGTTATTATCAATTGTCATTGTCCGTTTTTATTTCAAATGCCGAGCATTCCCTTTTTTGACGCCCTCAAAAGTTTCTTCTTTACCCTTGCCGAATAAAGAGCACGTTTGGCTTTTTTGCGCGCGGCGTTCATCTTTTCAAACGCCTTTGTAAGCATCCTCTTTGCAAAAGCGATCGGAGGCAGGATGACAATCGTTAAAAACTTGCGCCAAACAAAATACAAAAAAGATATAATCAAATTTGAAATAAGCATTACAAGTCTTCCGACGGTCAGCCTGTACAGTACAAAGCCGAAAAGCTCGGCCAAAAGGGCGAGAAGACGCACTCTTCCGTGGCAAAAAACATAAAACAGGACGGAGGTGACGCACCCGAGAAGGATAAAAAACAAAACATCCTCAATACCGATTATAACCGCTTGAATGAAAGATGTCAAGTGCTTTCCCTTAGATTTTCTTTTTTTACTTGCAATTCTCCGTATCCTGAATATGTCGTATATCGCTCCAAATGCAAATCCAACGATAAGCGACGTGAGCATCAGGGCCGCGAGAGATGTTTGAGAAAGCTCTTGCGTCATTTCTTTTTAAACAGACCGCTCTTTTTTGGCGCCTTATCTATGTACATAAGGGCATTGATCTTTCCCTCTATCACTATCTCGCCGCTGTCGACATTCATTTTTAGAATGTGCAGGTCCTCGCCTTCTATACTTATCACTCCGAGCGAGCTGCCAAGCACCACCGACGATTCGTCAAAGCTCACAACGTCTGTAATGGCGCCGAGTTCGATCCTTTTACGGCTATCAATCTTTACAATATGATTGCCGCTTGTTTTGCCCGCCTGCGTTTTTAAAGGATTATTCAATGATATCACCACTCACGTTTTTTTAGTTATTATATGCGATAATCCTCTTCTTTATGTCTTTTGCGGCTTCTTTTGGCTGTTAACCTTCAGGATATCACCTCGTAAAGGGATGAAGCCTCAGCCTTTCCCACATGCTCGCTTGTGCTTATCACTCTTATCTTAAGCGTTCTGCCGCCGAAGGCAATCTCTATTATGTCGCCTTCTTTGACGCCGTACGAAGCCTTTGCCTGTTTTCCGTTGACCAAAACATGATCAGTGTCGCAGGCGTCGTTTGCCACGGTTCTTCTTTTAATAATTCTTGAAACCTTAAGGTATTTATCAAGTCTCATTTTCGTTTCTTTTATTCTCCTTCTTTTCTTTTAAAAACGCGGAATTTACCATTCTGTCACAGGCGTCATAAAGAGCCTTTTCCGCGTCGATGTTTGCTCCCTCGCACAAAAGGGTCAAATTCAGCAGAGTGTCTCCGATTCTCTCTTCGAGTGAGGAGCTGTCTATACCGTATTTTCTCACTTTGGAGGCTATTTTTTCGGCGCGCATAAGAGAGGGCAGTGCCCTTGAAATTCCGTCAAGCGCCTCGGCGGGAGTCTTTTGCTCCTTGCTCTGCATTTTTATTTTATCCCAGTTGTCAAGCACCTTTTCAGGAGTGTCGGCGCTGGCGTCCCCGAAAACATGCGGATGTCTGAGTATAAGCTTTGCGCAGATATCGTTTGCAACATCGTCAAATGTGAAAAAGCCCTCCTCCTCTGCCATCCTTGCGTGAAAGACAACCTGCAAAAGCAGATCGCCCAGTTCTTCTCTCATAAGTGCCATATCGCAAAGATCTATTGCCTCGACGACTTCATATGTCTCCTCTATCAGGTTTTTTCTTATGCTTTCGTGAGTCTGCTCCCGGTCCCACGCGCAGCCGTTTTCCCCGCGCAGTATTTCCATTATCGACACAAGATCCGAAATAGTATAACTCTTGCTGTTTTTCAATTCTTCGATTTTCTTTTTTGTATCCATATACCAATTTTTATCCTTTCATATTATCCTTTTGCGTTTTTTTAATAAATTTTTTTATAACAGGCAGCCTTTGAAGCTCTTCCTTTCTTATATAACCCGTCAAAAGCAGAACAGACAGGTATACAATTCCCGCAACGCACACCGAAACAAGGCATGAAAGCTCATTAAAACGAGTCTCAAGACAGGTCTGAGAAAAGCTCGCGACAAGAGCCATCAGAAGCGTCGAAACAAGAGGAACAAAAGTCATCTTTGCAAGGTTCACTCTTATATCGAGCATTTTGTCAAGGAAAGTAAAGTTAATAAGGGTCATTGTCACATAGCAAAGAACGGTCGAGACGGGCGCGCCGACCATACCCATCTTTCCGATAAGAACCCATGCGCAAACAAGCTTGACAAGTCCGCCTATAGCCATCGAGAGTATTGGCAGCATAATTTTCCCGCACGACTGCATTACCGAAACTGTAACGTTCGTGTAAGCCACAAAAATTATTGAAATCGCGAGTACCGAAAGAAGAGGCGCCGCGCTCTTAGCAAGAGTATCGTCAAAAATCAGCTTAAGTATAGGTTCTGCAAGCAGCGACATTCCAACCGAGGCGGGCAGCGCTATAATCGTGGCGTATTTAAGGCAGCTTTTAGCCCCGTTTGTCGCTCTGTTTTTGTCATTTGACGAAAGCGCTCTTGCGATAAAGGGAACGAGGGCGCAGGAAATGGGAGTGATAAGAACGGTCGGCATGTTAAAAAGCGGGATGGCAAGAGATGTATAGTTTCCGTAAATTGCGTTTGCAAGCTCCGGCGAAAAGCCGATGTGCCCGAGTCTTCTCATGACGACGGCAAGATCGAGCAGCCCTGAAAGCGAGAGAACAGCCGAGCTCAAACTTATAGGCAGAGCAAGCTTTATAAGTTTTTTAAGAAGCGGAGCGGTCTTCACGTCGGGATCATCCAAAAATTCCCCGTCGGGCGTACCGGCTTTAAAGAAGCGTTTTGCAACGACAAGATACAACATAGAAAGACCTGAGCTCGCCGTTATTCCGAGCACCGCAAATGAGGCGACGACCGGAGTGGAGCAACCCGAATTCAGCGCCCACAGAGCAAATACCATTCCGAAGATAAGTTTGCCGGCCGCCTCAATGAGCTGCGAAACGGCAGTGGGGAGCATCGACTGATAGCCTTGAAAGTATCCGCGGTAAGCGCTCAGTATACACACGAAAAACAAGCAGGGCGCCATAGTCATGACCGCATATACCGCGCCCGGATTGGAAATAAAATCACACAGCAGTCCCGCGCCGAGGAACATAAAACAGGAGAGCGCGCCTCCGAGAGCGGTAAAAAGGGCGAGAGCTACCGAAAAGACCTTACTGCGTTTCTTTTCGCCGCGGCTTGAAGAAATCAAAATCGACAGGGCTATGGGAAGTCCCGCAGTCGAGATCATGTAAAAAAAGGAATAAATGGTATACGCCGAGTTGAAGTATCCCATTCCTCCCTCGCCTATCATATTGGTAAGAGGTATCTTAAACAGCAGTCCTATTACCTTGACCAGTATTCCCGAAACGGATAGAACAAGCACGCCATATGCCATTCTGCCCGTCGAGAGAGCGCCATTCACGCGATCTGTTTTCTTTTTCATACACAACATCTCCGAAAACAAAATAAAGCTATACATTAGTTTATTCGTCTTTCTTTGACGTTATGTTTATCATTCTTATTTCATTGCCGAAAGAAATGCCTCGACCTTACCTCGGTAGTTTTCCGTAAAATCCTTTTCGAATTTTTCGGAGAGATATTCATACGGATATTTGGGCATAAATATTCTCTCAATTTTCGGCTTGTTAAAATCGACAAGCTTTGTCACCGCTCCCGCGCCCACCGCAAATATATGGTGCAGCTCCTCCATGATATAAATGTTGTAAAGCCCCTCGCGCCCGGGAAGCGCGTACCCGACGTTTTCAAGGTTGCCCACGGTGTTTCTCTGTCTGTATATGTAATAGGGGTTATAACCGAAATTACGCAGTCTGAGCTGAGAATAATCGACGCTCTTTTGCGCGTCTCCCGCGTTGGGCCTGTACACCTCCGAGCCCGCGTGGACTATATCCGCTCCTTTTTTTACGCTGAAGGTGTGGATTGTCACATTGTCGGGCGCAAGTTTTAATATTGCGTCCACCGTCTTTGAAAAGCCGCGGTAGCTGTCGCCGGGGAGACCGGCTATAAGATCGGTGTTTATATACTTTATTCCCGAATTTCTTGCCATGTCGTAAGCCTTGTAAAAATCCTGCACCGTGTGACACCGGCCTATACATCTAAGCACCGCGTCGTTGAGCGTCTGCGGATTAATGCTTATCCTGTTTACTCCGTAATTCTTGATTATTTTCAGATTTTCCTCGGTAATCGTATCAGGGCGTCCGGCCTCTATTGAAAACTCTCTGAGAGAGCTTACGTTAATCCTTTCGTGTATCTTTTCAAAGAGGGCTGTAAGCTGATCGTTCGACAGGGTCGTAGGAGTTCCCCCGCCTATGTAAAGGGTGGTGAGATTCAGGTGATTTTGCTCGATTATCGACATCACATGATCGATATCCCGCAAAAGTCGCTCCATATACTCGGGTATCATGGAAAGCAGACGCTTTGTGGCAAAGGAGACAAACGAGCAGTAAACGCACCTTGTCGGGCAAAAAGGAATAGAAATATAGAGCGAACAGGAATCTTTACCCATTTGATCTATTATTTTTGCCTCGCTCATTGTTATACTTGTAAGAAGAGAGGCTTTTTTGGGATTAAGAAAATACTCGTTTCTGAGTATTTTTCTGATCTGCGCGGGATCGTACCCGTCGCCAAGCAGCTGTCTTGCAATTTTCGTCGGTCTTATTCCAATAAGTATGCCCCATGCGGGCGTATAGCCGAAAAACTTTTCGCCTGCGGAGAAAACCGCCTTGCCCACCGCTATGTTTTTTATACGTTCGCGGGTAAAATCCTTTGCGTATTTTTCAAAGGCGTCGGATGTTCCCACAAGCTCTCCCACCTTTATTACGGCGCTTGAATATACTCCGTCCTCCCTTTCGTCTACGTTTACCTCGACTATGGGAGTTTCCTCGGTCATAACCTCGTGCTCTGAAAACTTGGAGCCCGGAAAATATATAAGGCAGAGATTTTGAACATAGTAGCGGCTTATGTCCCCGTTTATTATCAGCTTCATTTTATTTACCTTTTGATTTTTCTTTTTACTTTTACTTTTTGGTTTTGAGCGCGCCGCTGTCCATGACTATGGTGCAAGGTCCCTCGTTTATTATCTCGCATGTCATATGCGCGCCGAAAACGCCGCAGGATACCTTACCGACAATAAGCCTGTCCAGCGTATTAACAAAATGCTCGTAAAGCTCATTTGCAAGCGCGGGCGGCGCCGCGTTCAAATAATCGGGACGGTTTCCCTTTGCATAGCTTGCAAGCAGGGTAAACTGCGAGATAACGACCGCGCTTCCCTTGACGTCGTTTATTGAAAGATTCATCTTGCCCATATCGTCTTCAAAAATACGAAGCTTTGATATCTTTGCGGCAAGAAGGTCCGCGTCATTTTCGGTGTCCTCCTTAGAGACTCCCAGCAGTATTGCAAAGCCCTTATCGCAGCTTCCCGTAACGCTTTTATTTACGGTCACGCTCGCACGGCTTACTCTTTGTATGACCGCTATCATTAAGAAAACCCTCTCTTGACATTTGTCACGTTTTTTATCGACGAAAGTCTTGACATTATCGATTTAAAATGATCGGTGTTTTTACAGCTTATTATAAGATTTATAATAAACTTTTCATCCTTCATCTGAGTGTTGATCTGATGAAGAGTCACTCTCATGTCGGCAAGCGCGCTTGTTATATTGGCAAGGAGCATAATGTCGTTTTCGGCGAACACCTGAATATACGCGTCGAACATATTGCCCTCGTTTTTATTTTGAAAAGCCTCGCTGTTCCAAAAGGCGGTAACAAATCGGCTGTCGTCTGTATCCTTGGATCTGAGATTTTCCACATTTGGGCAGTCGACCTTATGGATGGATATTCCATACCCCTTGGTGATATATCCGAGTATCCTGTCTCCGGGTAAAGGATTGCAGCACTTTGCAAATTTGACCTCGCAGCCCTCGACTCCGTCCACGATTACCCCGTTTTTGCTTGAGGATTTTTTGGGCTTCAACACGGTGCGTACCTGCATCTCGCTCTGCTGCTCGCTCTCCGGCACGCGGACCACACGGTCAAACTCGTCTTTAAGCTTTGCGGCTATCTTTCCTATGGTCATACCTCCGTATCCCACCATATTGAAAAGATCGTCCGTTTCGTGATATCCGAGCCGTGAGGCTACATTAGCGCATATCTCGTCAAACTGCTCGGCAGTATATGCTCTGCCGTAGTGTTTTACCTCTCTTTCAAACTCGCCGCGGCCGACGATAATATTGTCGGCGCGCTTTTCCTTTTTAAACCATTGCCTGATCTTGTTCCGTGCTTCTCCTGTTTTGACGATCTTCAGCCAGTCCCTTGAAGGTCCCTTCGAGGAAGAGCTTGTCAGTATCTCAACTATGTCGCCGTTTTGAAGCGCTCTATCTATGGGAGCTATCATTCCGTTAATCTTCGCCCCTATCATGCGATTGCCCACCGCAGTGTGTATGGCATATGCAAAATCGATGGGGGTGGAATCCTGAGGCAGATTTATAACATCTCCCTTGGGCGTAAAGACAAACACCTCGTCGTGGAATATATCCACTTTCAGAGCCTGCATGAATTCTTCGTGGTCCCTCGTGTCGTCCTCGCTCTCGATGAGCTTGGCTATCCAGCCGAGTTTCTTGTCTATTTCCTCTTTGCTTCTGTCCCCGGATTTGTATTTCCAGTGCGCCGCGACTCCGAATTCGGCTATCTGATGCATCTGCCAGGTCCTTATCTGCACCTCGAACGGTATTCCCTCTCTTCCTATAACGGTTGTATGAAGAGACTGATACATGTTCGGCTTGGGCGTCGATATATAATCCTTAAAGCGGCCGGGGATCGATCTGAAGGTATCATGGATTATTCCGAGCACAGTGTAGCACTCAAGCTCGGTCTGAGTAATGATTCTGACGGCGTAAAAATCGTATATCTCGTCAAGCGACTTGTTCTGATTGAACATTTTGCGGTATATCGAGTAGACGCTCTTTACTCGCCCGTCAAGCTGGAAATTAAAGCCCTGCTCGGTAAGTTTGCTTGTTATCTGTTCCTTTATGCTTGACACGAAATTACGGTTTTGACCGTATTTTTTTTCAATACTGCCCTTGACCTGTGCATATCCGATCGGGTCAAGATAAGAAAGCGCAAGATTCTCAAGCTCCTGCTTTATTCTTTGCATGCCCAGCCTGTGAGCAAGGGGAGCGTAGACCTGCATAGTCTCAAGAGCCGTCTTTCTCCTTTTATCGTCCTTTTTAGCGGAAAGCGTACGCATGTTGTGAAGCCTGTCGCACAGCTTTATAAAAATGACCCGAACATCCTTTGACATGGCGAGAAACATTTTTCGAAGGTTCTCCATTTGCTCTTCTTCTTTGTCCTCAAATGGGATCTGAACGAGCTTTGTAAGACCGTCCACCAGCATTCCGACTTCCGTGCCGAACTCGCTGCTTATATTCTGTACCGTAATGCCGCAGTCCTCTACAGTATCGTGAAGAAGAGCCGCGCAGATAGAATCGGTATCAAGGCCGAGCGAGGCGACAATCTCCGCCACCGCAAGAGGATGCATTATATAAGGTTCGCCGCTCACGCGGTACTGCCCCTCGTGCAAATCCCTTGCAAATTCATATGCGTGCCTTATCTTGTCAATATCGTAGCTGTTTCTCGTTTCGCCGAGCAATTTGACCAAAGCTTCAATATCGGTGCACATTTTCACCACAGTTCCTTTCTTTTTAGGTGATAATTGAGGCGTTTTTACGGCGCTTCCCTTTTTTGCATACTGCCGCGAAGCTTTACAAGCAGCGGCGAGCTTTCAATATCCACCTTGTTTTTTACATAGTTTATGCCAATATGATAAATGTCGTGATTTGCATCATAGCTTTCGCAGTTTATAAGTTCCGCGTCCGAAAGGACGTTAATTGCCGTCTTTGCCTTGACATATCCGAGCTTGCCGGCGCACGCGGAAATTATCTCCCGTATCGATATGTAATCGTCCCGTGAGTGGCCGGCTCTGTTTCTGACATATCGGTAGACCATTGCAAGCTCGTCCCTTGAGGGAATCAGATCCTCGTCCCTGTAATGCGCGGCTCCGGCCATCAGTGAAAGATACCTCTCTCTTTCAGCGCTTGTAAATTCTTCATGGCTGAGCCTTATATCCCGCCCTATCATTCGAACGGAAAGCACAAGCTTATATTCGTTCAGAGCCATACAAAACAGAATATCGACCTCATCCCCTTTGACAATGTCAAGCTCCCTTCTCGGTACGCCGAAAAGTAGTACGGGATGGGATATACCCTCCTTTGTCACCGTGAGCTTTGTGTGCTTGCCGCCCGAAAGCTCCATAACGTCACTGACAATGACGTTATTTATTCTGAATATCGGCGTGGGATTGGAAACGCCGAACGGTTCGAGCATCGACTGTTCGTTTATCTGATTTATCGATATCTCGTTAGGCGTAAGCTCCGCCTCATATTCTATTGTGGGAACAAGGGAGATTCCCTCGCTCTTTGATTTAATATATTCGTTTATACGCTCTTTAAAGGCTTCAAGGTTTTCTTTCCTTATGGAAAGTCCTGCGGCAAGCGAGTGACCTCCGTATTTTATAAGAAGGTCCGAGCAGCTGCCGAGCGCTTCAACAAGATTTATTCCTTTTATGCTTCTTCCCGAGCCCTTGCCCGTTCCATCACTGTCAAAGGATATGAGAATGCAGGGCAGCGCGAATCGTTCGGTAATTCTTGAAGCTACAATGCCGATAACTCCGCTGTTCCAATCTTTCTCGGAAAGAACTATGATCCTCGTATCCTCGTTTATTTTACCTATTTTCTTTATCGCCGACTCTACGATGATATTTTCTTTCTCTTGCCTGTTTTTGTTCACCTCACACAGCTTAATTGCAAGCTCTCTTGATTTTTGAGGATCGTCCGTGAGAAAAAATTCCACTGCTATTTCGGCGTTTTCCATTCTTCCCGCGGCGTTTATCCTCGGGGCGAGAGTAAAGCTTATGGCGGAAGATGTGATGTTAGTGCCCGCCTCCCCGGCGACCGCCTTGCTTCCCGCTTCCTCAAGCAGCATTCGTATACACGGACGCATATGCTCTCGCATTGCCGAAATCCCCATGCTCACAAACAGGCGGTTTTCATCGACTATCGGCATAACGTCCGCAACGGTGCCTATTGCAACAAGGTCGAGATATTTTTTTGCCACCCTTGAAATGCCGTGCACTTTTTCGCCGTTCTTTTGGCCGAGTACGCTTTCCATGGCGCAAATGAGCTTAAACACAACGCCCACCCCGGCAAGCTCCCTGAACGGATAGGAACTGTCGCACCTTTTTATGTTTACCACCGCGACTGCCTCGGGAAGATGCTCCGGGCATTCGTGATGGTCTGTTATCACCATATCTATTCCGAGACTCTTGGCATATTCGGTCTCTTTTATCGCGGTAATACCGGTATCCACCGTGATTATAAGCGAGGCCCCTTTTTCTTTAAGATGATCTATGGCATTATTGTTTACTCCGTACCCCTCGTCCGTGCGACTCGGTATATAGTATTCAGGAGTTATTCCGAGCTCCGAAAGGTACATATACAGTATGCTCACCGAGGTGACGCCATCGACATCGTAATCGCCGTATATCACAATTTTTTCTTTTTTTTCCACGGCGTCAAGCACACGGGAGACGGCACTGTCCATGTCTTTTATGAGAAAGGGATCGTACATGCCGTCCTCGGAAAGCCTGAGAAATCTTTCGGCGCTGTTGGCGTCCTTTATGTTTCTGTTATAAAGCAGGAGCGCCGTAACGGGTGTTACGCCGAGTTCTTTTGCAAGTTTTTTGACTTCCGGCGATGAAGTGAGAAGCTCTCCCTTCTGACGCCAACATTTATTTGACACTGCGCATGCCTCCTTTCTCATTTTAATAAACTTATTTTAATTAACTTAAAACTAAAGCTCTTGCTTTCTGTCTTTCAATTTACGGCCTTGTATTTTCTCATTATTTCAAGCGCGCACGATATACCGTCCACGCTCGCGCTTGTTATTCCTCCCGCATATCCCGCGCCCTCTCCGCAGGGATATATGTTATTATGTCCCGGGCAGGTCATTTCGTCCGTTCGGACTATGCGCAAAGGGGAGGAGGTACGGCTCTCCACACCGGTAAGAAGGGCGTAAGGAGCGTCAAATCCCTTGATTTTACCTCCAAAATCCTTAATACCGAATCTCAGCATCTCGCAAACGAAGGGAGGAAGGATATCATCTAAATCGCATAAGGCAAATTTCCCCTTGCCCATGTAGCTTGACTGTACCTTGGTGGGCGGGCTGCCCTTCTTTTGGTTCATAAAGTCGCCGAGAGTCTGAAGAGGGGCGCTGTAATCTTTTCCCGCGGCATCAAAGGCGCGCCTTTCAAGCCCTCGCTGAAACTCAATAGCTCCAAGCGCGCTGTTATTGTAATCATTTGGCAGAACAGACACTGCAATGGCGCTGTTTGCGTTTTCTTTGTCCCTTTTATGACAGCTCATACCGTTTGTGACAACTCCGCCCTCTTCTGAGGCCGCCGCAACCACCTCGCCTCCCGGACACATACAGAAGCTGTAAACTCCGCGTTCCCCCGCCCTTTTTGAAAGGCTGTACTCGGCCGGCGGCAAAAGAGGAGCCATGTCGCCGTACATCGCGTAATTCAGCTCTTCCTGCAAATGCTCTATTCTCACTCCCACAGAAAAAGCCTTGGGAATAATCTCATACGAGTTTTTTATAAGATATGCGTATGTGTCTCTGGCGCTGTGCCCGAGAGCGAGCGTCAGTGTCGCGCAAGGAAACTCTCCTTTGTTTGTCCTCACCGAAAGCGCCCGTCCGGAAGCGTCAAGTGAAACGGAAAGCATTTTTGTATCATAAAAGATCCTGCCGCCCAGCGACTTGATCCTTTCTTCGATATTTTGAACCACAATTTCAAGTAAGTCGGTACCGATGTGGGGTTTTGCATTTATCAAAATATCCTCGGGTGCTCCGAACTCAACAAAACGTTTGAGCACGTATGAGCATTTGCCGTCGTTTATCCTTGTCAAAAGCTTGCCGTCCGAAAAAGTTCCCGCGCCTCCCGCGCCGAACTGAATATTGCACTCTGTGTCAAGCTCCCTGCTCTCATAAAATCTCCGCACCGCTGCTTTTCTTGAAATTATGTTTCCTCCCCGCTCGATGACAATCGGCTTATAACCGTTTTCGGCAAGGAGCAGGGCGCAAAACATCCCGCACGGTCCGAAACCGACAATAACGGGCGGTTCTGATGTGGGAATGCTGCCGTATAGTACGCTGATGCTGTTCTCGTTAAGAGGAACAGCATCAAGATGACTCAGCTTTTTATCGCTTATATTTTGCTCGATATCGGCAATTACCGAGCACGTGTAGTGTATGTCCTGCTTTCTTCGCGCGTCAAGTGACTTTTTGCAAAGAGAGATACTGCCGGTATACCGAACGCCCTGTTTTTTGAGCAGCTCTTTTGCCCGCTCTAATGCAAAGTCCTCGGTATCCTTGACTGGAGCCTTTATATTTCGAAGAATTATCTTACTCATGGACCCACCATGGGCGTAACGCCGCACTGATACAAATATTCAAAATAATTGTCCGAAAGTTCGACGGCATACCCATCCGTCCCGCTCTGAGCGTAAACCCTGATGTTTTCCGCAGAGATACTGGAAAGAAACATTTTGCAGCTGTCGTCATTGTGCCTTGCGACAAGCAGCACCTCTGCGTATCCCGAAAAGACGCCGTTGCGGTATAGGGCGGCGCCCGTCACTATGCGGGAGGGCAGGCTTGAACGGTCGATTTTAACCTTTGCGCTGTTCAGGGCGTTTCCGTTGTCGTCAAAGATTTGAACTCCATCATAGCCGATCGCCAATTCCACCTCGTAAACGGGATATGGAATCACGCCTTCGTCGATATTGCCTATCACTATGCTGTTTATATTCTCAAGAGAGGCTGCCTCGCCCTTTATTGTCACGTAAGAAGGAGATATGCTGACACAGCTTTCGTCTATATACCCGTAGGTATAACTAAGAACAAGAGGCACTCTTTTTTCCTGATAAACGGTGATATGCGCCATTATATCGCTCATGTTGATATTTGGCGTCACGTAAACGTTAGGCAGATTCAGCCTGTTGCCGTTTGAGTCGAGCAACACCAGCTGACAAATTGAGGTCATGCTGTTTCGTACGCTGCCCAGATCCCCGGTAACAAGTCCGACGGAGCTTATCTTGTTTATATCGTTGAGCGCGCCCTCAAGCTTCACGTCTGTCAAGTTTGTGGTGATCTCTCCGAAGGAATAACCCTCCTCAAGAGACCAGCCGCTGAGTATGACGTTGTCCCCCGTCACCTTGATGTTTTTCTCGGTTGAAGAATCCACAGTGACCTCGACGTACGGCACGGTTTGACTTTTACAGGTCACGCCTTCGGGCAGGTCTATCATAACCTCAAGCTTGTATTCTCCCGCATCGGTTATATTGCCAAGGTTTATATAGGCGTTTATATCGTTGCTGCCGAGAGACTCTATTATGTTTTTGCTTCCCATTACGGTGACATTCACCGTATCAATATTCACGTATTGGACCACAAGATTGTGATTTTCAAAAAGAGAGGCAGTGTTTTTCTTTTCGATGCTCACAAGGTTAAAGGTCTTTTCGTCGAGAGTGTTTGTGGTGTCGTACACATAAATCCAAAGAGCCACGGCGAGCATCAGCGAGAAAATGAGCATTATTATATCGACCGTCGCAAGACCCTTTTTGTTTTTTCTATTTGTATTTGTTGAGGCGTTTTTGTCTTTATCCTTTTGTTTTTTGTTAAAAAGCATATTCGACCTTTCTCCTTTTCAGACGCAGGCTATTCCTGCCCGCTTTGATCGCCTTTGACGTTTTTCTGTTTCTTTTTTGGTAAAAAGCCTCCCTTTCGCTCGCCGTTCGGATTCTGCGCGGGAGTCTGTGTGAGAAAATGCAAAAGCGCGTCGTGAAGCTTTCTGTAATCGTAGTCTCTGTCAATGTTGCCGCCGTAGGTAATTGATATTATGCCCGTCTGCTCGCTGACAACCACCACGACCGCGTCGCTGTTCTCGCTCATGCCTATCGCCGCACGGTGCCTTGTGGCAAATTCCTCGCTGTCCATGCTCGATTTTGTGCTGAGCGGAAGCATGCATTTTGCGCTTATTATCCTGTTGTCTCTTATAACCATCGCGCCGTCGTGAAGAGGCGAGTTCTTATAAAAAATATTTTTTATAAGATTCACCGACAGGTCGGCGTTTATCAGAGTGCCGCTTTTAATTATGTCTCCTAACTTTGTGGAACGCTCGAAAACTATCAACGCTCCCGTTTTGTCAAGCGCCATGTCGCAAACGGCGTCGCACACAATATCGATGCAGTCTGCCAAGTGTTTTTCGCTTTTATTCAAGGACACATGGTTGATATACTCCTTGACTCCGCCCATCTTTTCGAGAGCGGAACGCAGCTCCGGCTGGAAAACTATGATGATTGCAATGATACCGACCTGAAACAGGTTGGAAAAGAGAAAGCTCATCGTGTTGAGATGAAAAACATTGCTGGCAATTGACAAAAATATAATTACGGCTATACCCACCGCAAGCTTGCCCGCGCGGCGCCCGCTTATAAATCTGTATGCGAGAAAAATAAGCACGCCGACGGCCAATATATCAATGAAGTCGTATATGGTCATCATCTTGAACATATCAGCCGTTCTACTCCAAAGCTCTTTCATAGTTCCACCTCGCTTAATACCGTTGCGATACTGCTTAAAATTCTATTTTTATATCCTCGCGCTGCTTTTCGCTCGCCTCAAAAAAATCGCGCCTTTTCATCCCCGCCGCATTTGCAACAACAGATGCCGGGAAGGAGACAAGCTTTTGATTGTATCTTGAAACGTTGCCGTTATACGCGCGTCTTGACGCCTGAAGATGCTCTTCGACATCCGCTATGCTCTTTTGAAGCATTACAAAAGTCTCGCTCGAGCGAAGCTCGGGATAAGCCTCGGCCGTAACGTTTATCTGTTTTTGAAGATCGTCCATGTCGGCGTTTATGCGCGCCTTTTCGGAGAGCGTCATACCTTTTCTCAGCTCTATGACTCTTGAAAACAGATCGCTCTCGTGCTTCATATAGCCCTTGCAGGTATCAAGCATCTTCGCGAGCACGTCGCTGCGCTTTGTAAGCGCCACGTCTATTCCCGACTCGGCTTCCTCAATCTTTACCTGCATGATTCTCAAATTATTGAGAGTTGAAATATACCATACTATGATAAGAAGGACCAAAAGTACTGCTGCTGCTATAATAAACGGCATAATAATAAACCTTGCCCGAAACGACCGGGCGTCCTTTCGCTTTTTATTTTTTATATATAATGCGCATGAAACGCTAAAATTACAGGTGTCTGCTTTTTATTTTCCGATTTCTTATGCAAATATCCCTTCGTCAAGGGTGATTTCCTCGACAAAATCAAGGTACGCGCCGATACTGCGTAATGCCGATCCGCTTTCTGCTTCAAGGTCGTTTTCTTTAAAGATTTTCGGCTCGAATTCGTCTTTTTTGCTGTACAGCGCAATATGCAGACGATTTTCTGTAAAGCTGAGAAACAGAGCGCAGTTTAGTCTTTTTCTAAACTCCAAAAGGCTGCTTATAAACTGAGAATTAATTATCGATCGGGAATCTTCTGCGCTTTTAATGTATACATCAAACTGTTTGTCAAATTCCGAGCTTCCCGTCTCTGACTTTATCGGAGCGCTTTCTTTTTGCCTGTGCTGTGAAAATGAACGATTTAAAAAGGTTGGAAACGTTTTGTAAGAATAGCCTTTTTCTCTGATTTTCAGATTTTGAACAAAGTTTCTCTTGAACTCGAATATTACCCATTTGCCGTTAAAATACGTCCTGCTCCTATATCTGGACACGTCCTGTATACATATATCCGAATGTTGAAAAATGTATCCGTTTCGCTTTGCTCTTATATAATCGTTTGAAGTGAAGACGTTTCCTATATTTGAAAGCTGCGCCTCCTCAACAGCATGCTTGCCCATTCCTATTTCGCTTTCATACTCAAAATTTTTAAAAAGCTCCTCAAGCGCGCTATTTACGACCAAAGCCTTGTATTTTTTCTTATAGTCGCACAGCCTGGGCATAGCGCATAAATTGTTAAACAGCACGAAAATGAAAATCAGCGCCAACCCGCCCAACATTGCGGCAATGATAATGGCAACAAACAAATCCGTATTATCAGAATGTGCGACATAATTAATAATTATAATTAAAATCACCGCGAGAGCCAAAAGCACAGTGGCAAGCCCCAAAAGAAAATATTTTATTCCCATATAAAAGGCGCATGATTTTCTAAGCTTTTCAAGCTCTTTTTTTGTTTCAATGTCGATTTTCAAAAGCAACCTCCCGAAAGTAAAGCAAAATCATGTAATCATGCAAACAAATCGTTGTCAAGACGGAGCGTTTCGACGAATTTAATGATAACAGACAGGTCGTTTAAAATGCGTTCTCTTTCAAACGCAAGCTCAACCTTTTTAAAGACGCTTGGTTCGAAAGCGTCCTTGCGGTTGTTCAGCGCAAGGTGAAGCTTGTTATCCACAAAGCACAAAAGAAGATCTCCCGAAACGGCGTTGTTAAAGTGCATCAGATTTTGCATAAAGTGTGGAGTGACGATATAATACGCTTCATGTTCGTTTTTGGCGTAGGTTGTAAATACCGAGTTGAATGCCTCATCCTCAAACTCTATTTTCTTAAAGCGTTCCTCTTTTGAGGCGAAAAGCGAGTTTTTGTGCTTTGAATATAAAAAGCTTTTTTCACTTATCTGCATGTCGTATACGAATTTCTTATTGAACTCGAATATCATCCATCGTCCCTGAAAATAGGTGACAGTTGTGGTCTGCTTTCCGGTGCTGCGCACGTCCTGTATAAGCACATCCGACTGTTCAAATCTTATATCCTTATAGCGGCCGCTTATATAGTCGTTGGACGAAAAACTGTTTCCGAGCATCATCATATCCGTCCCGTCTATCGCTTCTTTTGATATACCGCCCGCGGGATCAAAGAAAAGATCGTCAAAAAACTCCTTTAGAATGCTCTTTACAACGTTTTCTTTGTAAAATTTTCTATACTCCGCGCTCTTTTTTCTCACGACAAATATAAAAAAGAGCAAATCGAGCGCAAACAGGAGAAATGATATAAATCCCAAAAAGGGAAAAAACAGAAATGATATGATAATAAAAATTATAAATACCGCATTGTAACCAAGACATGTCTTTCTTCTTTTTTCAAGCTCGTTTTGAATATTCAAAGCCTCACCCCGCGCAAAAAGCCTTCACAATTGATTACATTGATTATATAATGTATATTTCTCGGTGTCAATAAATTTGATAAATTTTTTAATTTCAGTAACAGGAAGTTTCCTCAAGTTTTTTACCCTGATATGAGTTCAGGGCAGCGAGCCGTTTATCTATCTCGTTCATCACCACAAATTTCTTTCTGCTCCAAAGGGGGGCCACAAGCGAGTCGGGCGCGCCGTCCCCGGTGACTCTTGCTATTACCGTTTTTGCGGGAAGGTATTCAAGCTGAGCGCATACCGTGTCCACATAGTTATCAAGGGTCATCGCCTCAAACTCGCCCGCCGCGTACTGCTTTGCCATCGCAGTTTGCGCTATTATATGCAGCAGATGTATCTTCACGGCGTGAGGCGAAAGAGAGCCGACCGCCTTTGCGGTTTCAAGCATCATTCCCCTGTCCTCTCCCGGCAGTCCGTTTATTATATGGACACACACATTGAGCCCGTTTAATGAGCGGTATCCGTTTAAAAAATCCTCATAAGTATGGCAGCGGTTTATCCTTTTTGCCGTGACGTCGTGTATGCTTTGAAGGCCGAGCTCCACGGTAAGAAAAGTTTTTTCGTTGATCTCGTGAAGAAGCTCAACGGTAGCCTTACTCAAGCAGTCAGCTCTTGTGGAAATGCTTATCCCCACGGCCTGAGGCAGAGCAAGCGCCTCATAGTACTTTTCTCTGAGCTGCTTTGTGGGCGCGTATGTGTTCGTATGCGCCTGAAAATAGGGAATGCAGAAGGCGTCCTCCCACTTTTTTGAAAGAGATGCCCTTAATTCATCATACTGCTGCCTTATCGGCAAAGAAGCGGAGGCGGCAAAATCGCCGCTTCCCCGTGCGGAGCAATAGGTGCATCCGCCGACGCCTTTGGTTCCGTCGATATTGGGACATGTAAATCCGCAGTCAAGAGGGACCTTAAAGACCTTTTTGCCGAATTTTTGTCTTAAAAAGTAGTCGTAAGTGTGGTAGCGCTTATTCGTATCCGAATAGATAAAAGGATTGTCTCCTTTTTTTCTCATGACCGATCCTCAATTTTTAAGGCTGTGTATGGGAGCGGGTATCCTTCCGCCGCGGGAAATAAATTTTTCGGGGCTGTACGTGCTTATCTGCATAACCGGCGCATCTCCGAGAAGACCGCCAAAGGACACCTTGTCGCCCACCTTCTTGCCGTATGCGGGAATTACCCTTACTGCCGTAGTTTTTGTGTTAACAACTCCGATCGATATCTCGTCCGCGATAAGCCCGCCAATAACCGCCTCGGGAGTGTCCCCCGGAATGGCTATCATGTCAAGACCGACCGAGCATACGGCAGTCATCGCCTCCAGCTTTTCAATCGAGAGCGCACCGCATGTGACAGCGCTTATCATGCCCGCATCCTCCGAAACAGGTATGAACGCTCCCGAGAGTCCACCCACATGTGAAGACGCCATTACTCCTCCCTTTTTCACCGCGTCGTTAAGAATAGCAAGGCAGGCGGTAGTGCCGCAGCCTCCGCATTTTTCGATTCCCATTTCCTCTATAATATGCGCCACGCTGTCCCCTATCGCAGGGGTAGGCGCAAGAGATAGATCAACTATGCCGAAAGGCACGTTCAGCTTTTCAGATGCCTCTCTTGCCACAAGCTGACCGACTCGGGTGATTTTAAACGCGGTCTTTTTAACGATTTCCGCCAAAGCGGAAAGGTCACACTCTCCGGCGCGCCTTATTGCCGAGGCAACCACCCCGGGTCCCGAAACTCCGACGTTTATTACGCTTTCCGGTTCGCCTACCCCGTTGAACGCTCCCGCCATAAAAGGATTGTCGTCCGGGGCGTTGGCAAAGACCACAAATTTTGCGCAGCCTATCGACTGATCGTCCTTTGTGAGGTATGCCAGCTGCTTTATAATGCCTGCGCACTTCACTATGGCGTCCATATTGATACCGGCTTTGGTGGACGCTGCATTCACCGAAGAACACAAAAACTTTGTTTCGCTTATTGCCTGTGGAATTGCCTCAAGCAAGCTTGCGGCGCCGAGCGTCATCCCTTTTTGAGTGATCGCGGTAAAACCGCCGATAAAGTTTATGCCCACCGACTCCGCGGCATGATCAAGTGCCTTTGCAATTTTTACATATCCGTCGGGATCGGCTCTTCCGCCGATCAGCGAGATCGGCGTTACCGAAACGCGCTTGTGTATTATCGGCACGCCGTACTTTTTTTCAATATCCCGTCCCGTTTGAACAAGATTTTGCGCTGTTTTTGTTATTTTATCGTATATTCTGTCACACAGCGTTCCGATATCGTCGCTCACACAGTCAAAAAGTGATATGCCCATTGTGATCGTGCGTATATCGAGGTTCTCCGAACGGATCATATTTATGGTCTCAAGTATATCTACGTTGCTGTACAGATTCATTTATACACACACCGCCTCAAACGTCATATTCTGTGCATCGAGGAAAAAATATCCTCGTGCATGGCGTTTATGACAAGTCCCTTCTCTTTTCCGAGCGCCTCTATTATATCGACAAATTCATTAAATGGTATGGTAATCTCGTCAATATTTGCCACCATGATCATTGCAAAATACTCCCCGATAACGCTTTGCGAAATATCGTTGATATTCACTCCGTATTTTGCGCACACCGTACTGACAGAGGCGACGATGCCAACCCCGTCAATACCCGTGACCGTAATTATCGCTTTCATACATAAGCCCTTCCGTTTTTGAACGTTTCGTTCTTGTTGTTTTTACGGTAAGAAACGCTTTTGAGAACACGTACGCCGCGCCTTTAAAGCAGTGCGCCTTCGCCATGCGAAAAAGCATTTTTTCCCGCTCAATTTCTCACTTATTTTATCATATTCGCGTATAAAAATCAATAGCCGCTTATCATTTTTTCCCTCAATTACAGCTCATTCTTTTTGTGCTGACTCTGCCCGCTATTGACAAAAAACGACCTGTATGTTATACTGTTGACATAATGACGACCTTACGCGGCAGATAAAATCTTTGTATGCAGTGTATAACAAACCGTGCGTGAGCAAAATTGTTCCAAATTACGACGCCTCACTTTCAGGCAAAATCAAATCATGTATTTGAAATATTTGGAAAATCGATGCCGTTTTTGTTGCAGAAAGCGAAATTTCAAATAAATTTAATCGGCTTTCTGCGAAAAATACGGCAAGAATCAGTTAATATATACGTAAGACGCATTACGCGACTTACGGAATTGTTATTATTTTTTGTCGTTTTGCGACAGGAGGTATTTTTATAATGGCTAAAGTATACACAAATCAGAAAATCAGCCCAAAGACCGTAGGGATCCTTATAGCGCTCGGAGTCGCTCTGATACTTCTTATAGCGCTCGCGGCAAACTGCATGGTATCGGTGCCGACGGGACACACGGGGATCATCACAACATTCGGTAAGGTGGAAGATCAAACGCTTGAAGCGGGAATGCATTTTAAACTTCCGTGGCAGTCGGTTGTGAAAATGGATAACAGAAATCAAAAGCAGTCTATCGAGCTTTCCTGTTTTTCCTCCGACATACAGGAGGTTTCGCTCTCCTATTCAGTCAACTATCAGATAGAAAAATCAAACGCTCAGACAATATACAAAACCATCGGCGTTGATTATTTCAACACGGTAATGGAACCGAGGATACAGTCCTCCGTTAAAACATACGTTGCCCACTATACCGCAGAGCAGTTGATCGAAAGCCGTGAAGAGCTCTCTCAAAAGATATACACGGCGCTTGAAAGCGAGCTGGCGCAGTACAATATAGTGCTTGTCGCCACATCGATTGACAACATCGACTTTAACGACGCATTTACAGACGCGGTCGAGTCAAAGCAGGTCGCGGCTCAAAACAAGCTGCAAGCCGAAATCGAGCAGCAGCAAGCGACAATGGAAGCCGAGCAGGCTGCGGCGCGCGCCAAAATCAAGGCCGACTCCGACGCGGAGGTCGCAAAGATCAAGGCCGAATCGGATGCCGATGTGGTTAAGATCCAGGCTGACAGTTCAGAATATCAAGGCCAAAAGGACGCGGCTATTAACAAAGCGATCTCAGAGTCGCTTACGCCTGACCTTCTTCGGTATTACTACATAACTCACTGGGACGGCAAGCTTCCCGAGACATTTGTGAGCAACGAGGATTTTCTTGCGCTGCTTGACATTCAAGCCGGCAATAATAAATAATACTGAAAAAGGCTAAAACGCATTAAATAAAGATCCGTACGGGTACTATTTTTCCCCGTACGGATCTTTTGCGCTTTTTCACTGCTCGTAGGAATTCATGAGCAGATAGCTGTTTATATACTCTTTCCGTTTTGCAACCAGCAGTTTTTGGGCGGCCTCAACCGTACAGGGAGAAAACCTTATTTTATCCCCCGGCGCGAGCATTGCAAGACGCGGCATATCGCTGCTTATAACAACCGCCATGCACTTATGCTGCGTCAGGTCGCACGAATCCTGCATTATTATGTAAGGGTCTCCCTCGTCGCCGATAAAGAGCGCGCCCACCGGAGCGTATGTAATCTCGTCGAGCTTTTTTGCCCTTTCGATCTCGACACCGTGAAATACGACGTTTTCCCTGTTTGCCTTTTTTACGGTGAACTCGGTAGTGTAAAGTAGCTCGAGAGCGTGTGTTTTAAAATCCTCGGCGTACGGGCCCGGTATGAGCCGCAGCGGCGCGCTACCGTCAAAGACAGTCTCAGGAAGACAGCGAAGATCCATGTTATAAAGATTTTCATTATTATCGGAAAGCTCAATCTCATCCCCAGAGATAAGAGAGCTCTTGCCTTCCTCAAGCGTTCCGTTTACAGCGATATAAAGGTATCCGCCGGAAATTTCGCAAATTTCAAGAATGTCTCCCGCGTCTATTTGGGCGGCGCAGCGGCGTGGCAGCGTTTCATCCGCTATTCTCACGTTTCCCGAAGCCCCCGTTATCGCAATAACGCAGTCCCCTTCAAACATCAACTTCGCATTTGATGAAATTTCAAGACAGAGAGCGTCCTCGGTATTTTCGACAAGCATGTTTCCGATTGAGGCAGCCTCAAAATCGCACGCATATTTCACACCCGACATTTCGCGGTCAAATGTGTTGTTGTAAGAATCGGCACAGCATATGCTTATTTCTTTGTCACAGCCCAAAACCCTGATCTTCAATTTTCATACCTCTCTTTTCATCTTACAATGTTCACTTTGCGTTCTGTCACCAAGCGCTCTTTTTTCTCACAGAGCTTTTTAAATTTGTTTTCGGTCACGGATGTAAATGAAAGATATTCTCCCGGCCGGCAAAAGATATTCCCTTCTCCATTTGTATATTCTACAACCGCCGTACCAACTATCGCCCCGTTTGCCAACGCGTCAAATGGAGCTATGTAAAGCTCTCCTCCGTCAAAAACAAGCTGTCCCTGCTTTATCCGCCGATTGGCAAAATGCTGCGACAATTCCGGTCTTTCTTTAAATACGGTAGGGGAAAGATGTGCCCTGCCCTTGTTCAAAAAGTAGCAAACGAGGTAGTCCCTGGAGCATAGCGAGTCTGTCAAAGCCTGCCCGTCTGTACCGAGAAGTGACGCCAACTGTGCAAGGTCGGGGGCGTATTTTTCTGAAAAGCAGACAGAAAGCGAGTGCACGAGCTTTTTCTCGTTTCCATCGGGAAGCGTGAGAGGAACACTTCCTTTTTTAATTATTTTTGATATTTTTGCGCAAAGCTTTCCGTAGGGCATATAGGCCGGGTTGTAAATCAGCGCCGTCGAGTCCGAAAGCACCTTGGTACACTCAAGCCAGTCAAATTGCCTTTTATTCAGTTCTCTCTCAAGCCATCTTGCCCTTTCGTTTGAAACCATTATGTCTTCGTCGGGGAAAGCAACAATGACCGAACGATCACCGCATATCAGTATTTTGTAATCGACCATGTTTTTTTCACTTCCTTTTGCGGCGCCGAGAAGCAGGCTCAGCCGTCGCTTTTATTTGTGTGTCTCGTTCTTATAAGATAAATGACCGAGGAGGATATGTTAAACAGTTCGGTAAACACCCCGGGCAGAGATACATTCACAATATTATAAGCTATCCACAGCGGAGATACCGCCGCAGCTTGGGCAATTCGCAGTTTTTTTCCGCTCATTGACCAAATGTAATAGGTGTTTATCGCCATTGCTATACCCGGCAAAAAGTCGGCGATGTTTTTATAAACCGCAATAGGAGACAAAAGAAAGAGCGACATAATAAAGTACTTTGCGGCATTTGACCTTAGGCGTCTGTTTCCCGAAAGCAAAAACAGAGCCCTCACCACCGACAAAAAATTCTGCACGGCGCCGGAAGGAGAACCTATCATTATATAGTGAACAACAAACATTATCTGCGCTGCGGCCTGAACGACAATAAGCGCCTTTTGATTTTTGATCTGAAAGGAGAGAATTATCGTTATCATGGCCATATAGCCGACTATCTGCCAAATAATATCCATTATTTATTTAACCTTATAATATTTTTTTGAGCGTACACAACAAGGTCCGCCTTATTGTTTTTGCACTTGCCGTCAATCACCGCGTCAAGAAGCGATTCGAGCGCGATTTTAATATTTTTGCCCTGATTGAGCCCAAGATTTATAAGATCGTCCCCGTTTATATCAAGCTCACTTACAAAGCAGCACAAAGAAGCGTCTGCAACCTCTTTATAAATGCTCATCGCCCTTTCGCATTCAAGAAGCTTGTCCTTGACCGTCGACGGATTCTGCGCCATGCTGTCATATACTCTGAACCTGAAAATCCGCAAAGGAAGCTCCCGTCCCAGCTTGTTTATAAGGCGGCGCATGTCGCGTATATCGCCGCAAAAATACAAATCATGGTTTGCAATGAGCGAGACGACCGATTTTTTTGTTTTTTTGTCGCATCTGAGCCTCGTTAGTATTTCAAACGCCTTTTGAGCGCCGCGTTCCTGATGGCCTTTAAAATGTCCCCGCCCGTTTTCGTCAAGGCTGAAGCATTCAGGCTTTTGGCAATCGTGAAGCAGCGCGCTCCAACGCATTGCAAGATCGTCCCCGAACGAGTTTTTTAAAACACCGAGAGTATGTTGCCACACGTCAAGGTGATGATGCAGACTGTGTTGATCAAAACCGACCATCGGCAAAAGCTCAGGTATTACCGTACCCACGACGTCGACATAACCATCAAGCACGACATGCGCCGCCCTGCCCTGCAGCAGCTTGCACATTTCGGAAAAAATTCTTTCGGGAGAAATGCGGCGAAGAAGCTCACGCCTTTCATGCAGCGCCCTCATCGTATTTTCCTCTATATCAAAATCGTAGACCGAGGCGAAGCGAAGAGCGCGCATTATGCGCAGTCCGTCCTCCAAAAAGCGCTCGCTCGCATCTCCCACACAGCGTATTATGCCGCGACGCAGATCCTCTCTTCCGCCGAAGGGATCGATAAGCCCCTTTTCGGGAGAAAAGGCCATGGCGTTTATTGTAAAATCACGCCTTGAAAGATCCTCCTCAACCCTGCCTACAAAGCTCACTTTGTCGGGGTGACGGCTGTCACTGTAGCCTCCTTCGGTTCTGAAAGTCGTGATTTCAACGGGCGCTTCCGATATCACGGTTATGGTTCCGTGCTTTTCACCGACCGACAGCACCGTCATATCTTTAAAAGAGGTTTTGATTTGATCGGGCAATGCCGAGGTGCAAACATCGTAATCATCGGGAACTTTCCCAAGAAGAGCATCCCGGACGCACCCGCCCACGGCATATGCTTCGTGCCCGTCTTTATGAAGTGTGTCTATTATTTTTTTCACATAAAGCGGCAATTCCATATCGTACCCCTTTGGTGCAGTTATACGGATATTATATCACCTTTTTTTACTGTTGTCAACGAACCTTCTCGCCCGATTTGCAAGGCGCGGTACTTTATACCGTCAGTGAAATTGCGTTTTATATATAAACGGCCTTTAGGGCACGCTTGAAAAGAGCTTCGGGAGAGACCTTTAGGGTAGGCTCTCCCGACGGATCGTTTTGTCACTTTAGATACTTTTCTATGATATATCTCGGACGCCGCTTGGTCTCAAGGTACATTTTGCCGATATACTCTCCGATTATACCGATGGCCAAAAGCTGCAATCCGCCGATTGCCCAAACCGACACGGCAATCGAGGTCCAACCCGGAACGGTGGCGCCCGAAAAATGGCGTATCAGAAAATAGGAAAGCATGATAATGCTAACACCGAAAATTAAAAAACCGAGCGCCGTTATCATTCTAATCGGCCTTATCGATAGTGAAGATATACCCTCCCATGCAAATTTCAGCATTTTTTTAAGCGGATATTTGGATTTTCCTGCGAAACGTTCTCCGCGTTCATATGTTACCTTGGCAGTGTTGTAGCCTATCATCGGCACTATACCCCGCAAAAAAAGATTTACTTCTTTGAACTCGGCAAGACCGTCAAGGGCGCGCTTTGAGAGCAGTCTGTAGTCGGCGTGATCGTAAACCACTTCGACCCCCATGAAGCTAAGCAGCCTGTAATACGCGCGGGCACTCATGCGTTTAAGGGCGCCGTCCTTTTTTCGGCTGCCGCGCACGCCGTAAACTATGTCGTTTCCCTTTTTCCAAAGCTCTATCATTTCATCCGAAGCGTCAATATCATCCTGAAGATCGGCGTCCATTGAAATAACGGCGTCGCACTCATCCTTAACGCTCATAAGCCCGGCAAGGAGCGCGTTTTGGTGTCCTCGGTTGCGCGAGAGCTTTATGCCTCTGAAGCGCTTATCCTTTTCGTGAAAGGAAGAGATAATATCCCACGTGCGGTCGTGTGAGCCGTCGTCAACAAAAACGATCCGACTGTTTTCTGATATCTTGTTTTGCTTGCACAGAAAATCAAGCTTTGCCGAAAGCCGTTTTGCAATCTCGAAAAGCACTTCCTCTTCGTTGTAGCATGGGATCACAAAATAAAGCGTACATGTTTTTTCCATGAAGAACTCCTTTTAGGCAATAAATCAACGCAGATCAATACCAAAAATTAAACACCGATTCAAGATGCGCAAATATCGCGCGAGCCGCATTCGAGCTGACCGTGTCTTTTAAGAAACTGTAGCACATGGCAAAATTAATTAGCGCGGTGGGGAGAAGGGTAAAGAGCGCCGCCTTACAGCCAAGCTCCTTCACTTTGTCGTTGTTTGTCTTGCAGTACAGATAAAACAGAACGGCAAGTGCTCCAATCAGCATTTCCCAACAGAAGTCGACAGAGTACCGCACCCCGTAACCGCTTTCCCATATTGAAAAAAGCACGGCAAAGGGCGCCAAAACCGAAAGTGTTCCGAAAATAAGCACAGGCTTCAATCGCGCTTTTTTAGGAAGGAGCTTTAACGCCTTCGGAGCAAGTAAAAGCCCGAGAACGGGAATTGCTCGCCAAACAAGCCCCACTGCGTAATTATTGGCCACAAAATAGTATCCGCCGGAGTTGAGTGCATTGAAGGAAGAAGAGACATAAGGAAATTCGGGCGCAATAATTGGAGGGTTGAGCAGATAGTTATAGATCCCTATTGAAACGAAGCGCGCGTAAAACTGCGATCTTGTAAAGTCGTTGATAGTCAAAGAATACTGTATCCCGAAATCGAAAAACGAATCAAAACGGATATAGTTGTAGATCATTTGAACGGAGCCGATAAGCGCAAACGGAATTATAAATGAAAGCAGATACAACGCTATGTTTCTCTTTCGCAAAGGCATATTCTCTATATCTATAACGGTACCTTGCGAGTCGGAAATGTCTTTTTCTGTATATGAGATATTTGAAACTTCGCATATTGCCTTCTTTGCTTTATAATCTTTCAGCAACCTGCAAAATCCGAAGGCAAAAAACACAAGAGACACAAGGCAGTAAAGCGCCGTTGTCGGTCGGCAGAGCACCGCAAGCGAGAGGCAGATTGCCGCGGCCGCCGTCTTCAAGCAAGAGATCCTACCCCCGCCTATCACATTCGAAGTAAGCAAAAAATACGCTCCAATGGTGACAAAACAGAACCCAGAGGACTGCGCTATCTCGTAAAAATTCATAGCGCAAAAGCAAAACCATATTCCGGACGACATTTGAAGGGTCAAAAGCCCGAAAAGGGCGAGACGCAAAGGCAACTTCATAAAGTACCTTCGGATAAATTCAAGATAGGTGAGCGACAAAAAGATTATTCCCAGCGCTCCGAATATAAAAACTGCGATTATACTTGAAAAATAGTATCCGGTCAGTAAATGATACGGCAAAAACAGCAGCAGCACCGGCGCTATTCCGTAATATGAATAATATTCTCCCTTATAAAGGCAGTGATCCCACAGATACTCTACGCCAAGCTCGTCCCTTGCATACCAGTCATACGGGTTTTCCATTTCAAGGAGTTCCTTGGAAGGCTTAGTGAGAAGACTTGCCTGTCCGTGATCGAATGCGTCCACAAGCTCCTTAGTCAGCTGATTGCCGGTGGTGAGTCTCAGTTCGCTTAAGAGTCCGTTTGAATAATACGTACTGTATATAACCGTCATAAAGAGCGCGACAAGCAGACAAATAAGAGTCGTGCCGCACACCGTAAGGGTCAGGACGCGTCTGTTTTCAAGACAGGGCAGCTTCATCGGCCTGTACGCGATAAAAAGCCATGCAAAAAGTCCGACAAAAAGAAGGATCGTACTGCGCACGATTGAAAAGCGAAAAGGAACGGGGCTGTTTATCTTCACGCTCTCAAGAACACCGCTTGTCCCCTCTGGCAGGGTGACCGACAAAAACATATCATGAACTTCTCCCGACATGCGCAGTATCACAAAAGAGGAGCGTCGGTCAAAGGGACTTATCTTCTTCTCGGCAACAAAATATCGATATCTTGAGGTGGTGTCGTCGGTAGCGTTTATTTTTACCGTTGCGTCGGCAAAATTGGGAATATCAAGGTCCGCCTGCACCGTGCCTATCTTTTGGTCAAGCTCTTTCCACTCGATGTAAACGACCGTGTCGGCGGGTATCAGAACGCCGCCGTTCTCTAAGCGCTCGCCGTTGTAGACCTGCGCGCTCTTTATATCAAGCGTTTTTTCGGTATAATCGTCGCCAACAAGGCGATAAGAGGAAATATTAAAAACAGTGAGTTCAAGGGCTATGACAACTATCAGCCATATTATCGGAAACTTCATAACAAGTGACAGAGAGCGGCCTTCCTTAAAGGCAAAAAAACGCTGTCCGAAATAGTTTAATACCGTATAAATCACCATACCCACAAGCATGGCTATATTATCTCTTGGCCCTTGCGGCAGGGCGGCAAGCGCAGCGCCGACAAGCGGTCTTGCGGCTCCGTACGCAATAAAATAACAGCAAACAACAGTCAATGCAAAGTAAATAACCTGAGAAAGCGAGCGCTCCCTGCTGCGAAAGGTGAAATATTTATTCAGAAAAAAGCTGACTGTCCCTCCCACAAGGTAATTTGCCGCCGTTGAGAGCCAGTAACCGACGTGAAAAAGATTAAAAAGAGCGTACATCACACCCGCGCCAACAAGAGTGTTTACAACCCCTACCAACAAAAATCTGCAAAAACTCCGATCAAACCATTTTA
Source organism: uncultured Clostridia bacterium (assembly GCA_947588825.1). Lineage (GTDB taxonomy): Bacteria > Bacillota > Clostridia > Oscillospirales > CAG-272 > CAKSQF01. The sequence goes on along the minus strand of CANPZU010000020.1, from coordinate 14,357 downwards.
TACCTTTCAAGCTTTGTGGATCCTTTCTTTGAATTTTCGACAGATGCGTAATGTAAGACCGATTATAATTATATTTTGTGAATATTTCAAGCATTTCACATAATCTTAACAAATAAAATGCAACGCCCCGTTTTTCTTATATTAACCAAATAATCTCAACTGAATTGACAAGATAAAACCCATGCTTTATCATACTTTCATACTTTCGTCTGAAGGCTCATAAATGTCTTTTTTGTCATATAAATGTAAAGCGCGCGGCAAACAGCTGCGCATTATTTATTTTATAATAAAAGGTCATAAAACAAACGGGAGGGGATCACAGCGGCGATTTTGAATAAGGAAAAACACAAGCAAACAAATCAAAAGGGACCGTTTTCGGCGGTCCCGTTTTTAATTAATATATAGGTTATTAAAGCTCTACTTTCATTTTTCCGGTCGATTCAAGAAGTTTTATAAACAGTCCTCCCTGAACGCTTCTATGGCGGAAACCGGCTTGATTTGCGGTCACGGTCCAATACCAGTCGGTCATCGGGCAGCGGGTCTCGCTGAAATTATAAGCGGTCCAAAGCGGATCGGCAAGGGCCATAAATCCCGCCTTGTCCTTTGCAAGCGTAGCCGTCCATATAAGCCAGTCGGACTTAGTGTATGACTTACGGTTATCAAGCGGAAGACCGTAAGGACGCATTTTAGATTTATAAGATTCCAGCTCGCTGTCAATGACCTCGCGAGGCATGACGTTTGTTCCGAACAGTTTATCCCAAACGATGTTATATTTCATCGAGAATGTGCCGGGTCTGTCAAACGCAAGACGATAGCTGCCGTCGCCGTTTGAGGCTCTCTTTGCCCAGTCGAGCGAAAGCTCCTTGGCTTTTGCGATATACTCATCGCACTTCACCTTATCTCCCAACATCTTATAGATTATAGAAAGGCCTATGATACCCGATATCGCTTTGAGCGACAGATTGCAGTTATGCGCGAGATGTCCCGCAAAGTCGTCTGTGCAGAGCTGGTTGGCGGGATCGGCTCCGTATTTGAGAAGATAGTTTGCCCAAAGCTCAAGAAGGTCGAGATTGTCCTTTGCAAATGAGACGTCTCCCGAAGCAACTGCGTGCGAAGCGGCCATAACTATCATATTTCCGCATTCCTCAACGGGCATTTGACCGTCAAGGTTATTGCCTGCGTAGACTTGGCCGTTCACATGGGGATACTGGCCCGCGTCGTGAGGCGCGAAGTCGTATTTTAACTTATTCACCCATTCGTCGCTTCTTGCATACTTGAAAATAGGTCTCATCATGCCTGCGACAAGCTCGGGGTTATAAAGCAGGAACATCGGAATGGACGGGTAGCTGACGTCGACTGTGGCGGCGCAGCCGTTGGAGTGACATTCCTTAGAGATATAAAGAATATTGCCGTCCTTGTCAAGCACGAGTTTATGTGCGGCGCACACCTGACGGTAAGCAAGGGAAAGCAGCTCAGCGTATTTTTCGCCTCCCGCCTTCTGCGCATCTGCAAACATGCGTTTGCCAAAGGTTACCGCCTTTGCGTATACCTCTTTATAATCTGCGAAAGCGTTTACTATCTCGTCCTCGATTTTTTGGCCGTCCTTATTCCACCATGTTTTGAGACGGTCTCCGAAATAAATCATGCTTTCAACATCGTCGTAAGCAAAGGCAAAAAGCGTTCCGGTCTTTGCCACTGTATTTTCGGCGACCATGCATGTCAGAAATATCGATTCGCCGTGTCTTTCTCTTTCTTTAAATGGAAAAGGAATATCTTCTGTATAAATTTTTCCGCCTTTAGTCGCAAGATAGACATATCCCCAGTCTATTCTGATATCATCGCCGCGGCGTCCCAAAACGTTCTGTCTTGTGCCGCCCATTTTAGCCATCTTTATACCGTCCTTTTCGAGCACTTCGGTAGTGACGGGCATTTGGCCTCTCCAGTCAAGGCAAAGCTCCTCGGAAACGGCTATTTTGGCCGAGACCTTGTGGCTTGCTCCGTCCTCGGACTTATATGAAAGCTTAAGATAGCTGACCGGACGGGTAAAATAATAGTAATCGTCGGGAAGGAGGGGTGTGCAGAAATTTGCGGTGAGCTCGACGCCGCCCGCGCTGAATTTGTACTCGGTTGAAAGAGCGGTAATATCAAGAGAGATTTGCTTCATGATATCGGCGCTGCGATTGGGCTTACCCATAAAGTAATACTCCTTACCGTCGATCACGGCGATACCCGTCATGGTGTTTGGCTTGCCGGTCCAGTGCTCGGTCACGGTGTCTGTAAGTCTGTCGGCTGCCGACCACACTGAAAAGTATGGGTCTACCGTTATAAGTGGTACTGAAGGTGCTCTGAGTTTCATAACTGATTCCTTTCATCCAATAAATATAATGTGTTTATGTGATTTGCGTTAAGACTTGACTAATTATATCAAAGTTAATACGCGTTGTCAATAAGCCAATGGCATTTTACAGACGGTAATAATAAATTTTTCATCTATTCAAGCAGATTTTCAGGCGCTATATCGCCCGACTTCACAAGAGCGAGCTTTGCAAGCATCGGCCCTATCAGCTCATACACAAACACGCCAAACAACACCACATTTCGAATCAACTGGCCGTCTGAGCCGAGCGTCTCGGCGGCGGTCAGCGACATTCCGAGCGCGACTCCCGCCTGGGGCAGCAGCGTGATACCGAGATATTTTACGGCCTCGGGGGCGGAATGAGTTATTTTTGCTCCAAAAGTCGCGCCTAAATACTTTCCAGCGCTTCGAGTGACAAGGTAAACAATTCCCATTCCCACGGCTGCCGCCGAGGCGAAAACCGAAAAATCAAGATCGGCGCCGCTGAGAACAAAGAAAAGGAGAATTACGGGGTTTGCCCATCTTGTCGAGCGGTCCATGACGCCCTCATATTTTTCGCTGAGATTGCAGAAGACCGTACCGAGCATCATACATACCAGCAGCGTAGAGAATTCAAATTTAATGCTTCCTATCTTCAATTGCATAAGTGAAATCGCCACCGAAAAGAGCACGAAGCATATTGAGAGGTCCATTGTGTTGTTTCTCGAATGAAAGAGCTTTTCAAGAAACGTGAGAACCGCGCCGAGCAGCGCGCCGAGCGCCAGTGAAAATACTATCTCGCAGAGAGGATTCACGAGAACCGAGATTATATCGACTCTCCCGTCATACAGCGCTTTTGATACGCCGCTGCTTATCGAAAAAGCCATCAGTCCGATAGCGTCGTCAAGCGCGACGATCGGCAAAAGAAGTTCGGTCACCCTTCCCTTCGCCTTATACTGATTAACAACCATAAGCGTGGCGGCGGGAGCCGTCGCGGCGGCTATTGCTCCCATTGTTACCGCGAGAGGAAGCGATATACGATCGGGCATTATAAAGTGAAGAGTTATTAACGCCGCGTCGACTAGAATCACCGCTCCCAAAGCCTCGGTAAGAGAAATTATGATTACCTGCTTACCTACCTTTCTAAGCTCTGCCATTCTGAATTCGTTTCCAATCTCAAAGGCGATAAAGCCGAGCGCGAGCTTTGAGAGTATGTCAAAGGTATCAACCGAGAATTTTACCCCGGAAAGTTCTGAGGAGACAAAGCCGAGGCCGTCTATACCGAGCGCACCGAGACAGTACGGACCCACAAGGATACCCGCTATAAGATAGCCCGTGACCGCGGGCAAGTGAAGATATTTGACCACCCGAGACATAATCAGCCCTGCGAAGAGGGCAATCCCAAGACTGAATAGAAGTTCCATTTTATATATACCATAGCCTTTCGGTAAAACTTCAGGCGCGTTTGGATTTTCGCAAACTCAAAAGCGCGCCCAATAATGATAGCACCTAAATTGTGGGATGTCAATAACTTTTTATAAAAAAGAAGAAATAGAAAACAAAAAGGCAAGCGAGCAAAAAATTCTCCGAAATAACACGAAAACCGCATGAATTTTATTAAAAAATCGACTGGCCATTCCTTTTATTTTTTAAATTAAAAAATCAGAACGGGCATAAAAATTAATATGCCCGTTTAAAAACACTTATGTTATTTCAATTGCTTGTTTTATGCGCCGCAAAAATCGCTCTCACTAAAACTTGGCCGCATACCGCGCAGCGATATCTTTCGGGATGAGTTATAAGGGAGGAGACCCTCTGCCTCCATATCTCGCCTTTACAGCCCTGACAGATCAAAAGATATTTGCGCTTGGGCGGGTCGGATTCGGCAATACCTTTTTCGGCGCAGCTTGAGGTCCTTTTAATGTCATACCCCAGCTTTTCTTTGACCGAACATGCAAGCTGCTTCCATTTTCCCGTATGGCCCGTGCAGCCCTTTACCGTGTGAAGAAGCTCATGGATGACGGTGTTTTTTGCCGCATCGTTTTGGACGTCATCACTGAGCAGTCTTTTTGATATGCTTATTTCAAAACTGCCGTCAGGCAGATTCTTGCAGCACCCCCAACGTTTCTTTGCCCGCGAATTAACTTTCCATGCTATAGCGCTTGCGGGGTGTATCCCTATTTCTTCGAGCTCATGTACGCATTCGCGCGCAAGTTCTGACAAATCCTTCATAGTTTTTTTGCCGCCGTACATTTTTATCTGAGATTTTTATTGCCGCACACCTTCTTTGCCCTCTCGAGCGCGCCGTCGGAAACCGTGTCCGTCCCGCCGCCGTACCTTGCAAGATCGTAACTTTCAAAAAGTTCAAGCTCGTCCCCTTCAACATGCAGGTCGCGCGCCCACTCCTTTGGGGTCTTTCCGCGCCTTTTTCGGTATCCGCGCCTTATTTTGTGCAGCATGTACCTTATAAACAAAAATCGCAGCTTCTGATTGTTGTCGGTGAGATCCTTCCATCTGTTGACGTTTCCGACGAATAAGCGTCTGCTTTGCTTTTCTTCCTCGTCGGAAATAAAAAAATACTCGTCCTTGCCCAAAGCAAGACGCCGCCTTTCACCGATACCAAGCTTGTTTAAAAACAGGCTGATTTTTTTTGATATGAATCGGATGAACTTTTTTATACCTTTTTTTGCCTTAATATATCCCTTTTTGAGCTTAACCGAAAGGAAGTATTTGTAGATAAGCCAAAGCGAGTATATCATATTTGCCACAGATAATATGGCCAAAAACTGAGAAAGATGCCTTTTGGCGTCATCGGTATTTTGCATTCCCATGCCGCCGAGTCTTGCGTAACAAAGGGCAATAATAAGCTCCAAAAGGAGAAGCAGCGTTATTTTAATATAAAATTTTGTGCTCTTTTTCAAGCCCTTACCTTACCTTTCTCATTCTTTTGTCAGCAGCATTCGGTCAAGTCTTATGATATTTACGGTGTTCGTGTTTCTTTCAAGCATACCGATTTTTTCGGATATCTCTTCGTTTATCATGGCGGTCATGATATAGAACTCGGTGCAGCTTACACAGTCGCCGATGTCTTTTTCAAAAAGCGAAAGGACGGACGCTCCCGCCTGTACGCCCAGCAGAGAAAGACATTTCAGCAGCTCGATATAGTGATCGTTTCCCGAAAGCATCGGCATTCTTGTGCTTATGCTGCCGTCTATATTTCTTGAATTTGCGGCAAAGCCCACCTTGTATCCCTCTTTCAGCGCTTCAAATATTATATGGCAGGCAAAGCTTATGGCATTCTCCATTAAAGACGCGTATACACCTGCGGGAATGGGTTCGTTATTGTCAGTCTGAAAGTTCAGATATATCATTATATTACGGTTTGAGCAAAATTCGCGGCTGTTAACCTTTATCGAGCTGTAATCGGTTACGGGGGCTTTGGCCGTCGCTTTGAAGTTGACAGAGGCAAGGCTGTCGCCAAAACGGTAATCTCTGATACCGGCAAACGAAAAGGGATCGCTTATAAGCCTTCGCGATGTAAGGTAATTGCCCTGAAGATAGGAAAGCGGGCTCGGTATCATGCCCGAATCCAACGTGCGCGGATATGTGTATATCGACGCGCACGACTCGACATATCTGCTTTTTTTCCCCTTCCACAGCTCCGCCGTTTCAAGGCGGTAAAATCCTCTTTTTTTACAGTTTATGTTGTGCCTTCTCTTCACCTTCATAAAAGGCATCAGGGTGAAGCGGCTTATCATAAACTGCATGTTTTTATCCATTTCGGGAATGTAATCGGCAAACTCCAGCTCCTTATAAACGTACGCCTCCGCCTCGGCAAAGAATATCGGAAACGCGGTGGGGTTTATCAGCGTTTCCTCAAGTACCGTGCAATCCCCCTCAAAGACCCCTTCATCCGTAAATTCACGCGAATATATAAGCTTTGAAAAGACATATTTGGTTATCCTTCGCCACACGAAAAAAAAGAGAATAAAAAGACAAAGGATAATTACAAAGGGCATATAGGAAGCGCTTAGCGAAATAATGCTCATGAAAGCTGAGTCTCCGTCGGAACCGTCAAAGAGGATATTATCTCACTTATTATCTCGCTCGCCGCGTTTTTCTTTATCCTCATCGTGTTTGTCAGAATAAGCCGGTGGGAAAGAACGGGAATGGCCGCCCTTTTCACGTCATCCGGAGTTACGTAATTTCTGCCGCTTATTGCGGCGTAGCCCTTTGAAACTCTCAGCAGGGCGAGCGCGGCGCGGGGAGAGGCGCCAAGCTCAACTCCTTTCGCTACCCTTGTCGCTTCCGTGATGCTCGTTATATACGCCGCGATGTCCCGGTCGACATATATCCCGTCCAGTTCTTTCTGCGCCGAGAATACCTCCTCGGCGCTGACCGTCGCCGTCAGAGAATCAAGCGGATTGTCCGAGGCAAAGCGCTCGATAATGGCTATCGATTCGTCGTGACTCGGGTATTGAATGGAGCTTTTTACAAGAAAGCGGTCAAGCTGAGCTTCCGGCAGGGGAAACACTCCCATGTTTTCAATCGGGTTCTGAGTCGCAACCACCATAAAAAGAGAGGGCATCAGATAGGTTTTTCCGTCTATTGTCGTCTGCCTTTCCTCCATACATTCAAGAAGTCCCGACTGTGTCTTGGGAGTCGCTCGGTTTATCTCGTCCGCAAGCACTATATTTGCAAAGATAGGCCCTTTGATAAACTCAAATTCGCTCGTTTTCATATTAAAAAAATTAATTCCCGTTATATCCGAAGGCAGCAGGTCCGGAGTGAACTGTATGCGGCTGCAAGCTCCTTCAACGGATTTTGCAAGAGACTTCACAAGCATGGTTTTTCCAGTGCCCGGGACGTCCTCAAGCAGCATGTGCCCTCTGGCAAAAAGGGTCACAAGCATCAGGTCGATTACCTCTTCCTTCCCGATAATAACCTTTTTGATATTTTCTTTGATTTTGTTATAAACCGAGTATAGCCGGGCGTCCATAATAAAATTATCCTCTCGTTTGCATTTTACATGTCGGTTTTGTCGGAGTCAACGCTTTTGTGAAAATCGGCATCTTCGTTATCCGTCGAGCTTTTATGTGTTTGTCTCTCCCCGAACGTTTCATACGGGTCTTCCTCCGTTTCCCTCTCGGGAAGGAGAATGAGCGCGTAATGGGATCTTTTTGCCCGTCCCAACTGGAGCATCACAAAGACGTGCAAAGCTATGTCGATAAGATACAGCAGAGTAGTAAAAAACTCAGGCACAAAATTTATAATTGTCATTACCAGTGTGACCGCAAAATCTCCGATAAACAGCCACCATGCTATCCTCGTCCAAAGATAGCTTTCATTCATTGAAAACCATGCTTTTATAAAGAGCGCATAAAGCGCTAAAAAGATCAAAACGGCAGCAGTAAATTTCCAAGAATAGTTCTCTCCTTTAATCTTTAAAGCGTATTCAAGGCACGCCTGAACAGAGGTGAGACCGTAAGGCAGGGCGATCCATACAAATCCGATAACAATACTCAGTGAATTGGTAAAAGTGAGTATCAGGGTCGCAAGCAGGTAAATCCTTGATCTTTTTATTATACCGACATGCTGTTTTCTTCGCTTTTGAAGGGCTTCATTGACCGTTTGCATTCCACTCTCCGCTTTGCGCTTCGGCGTCCGCGGCGCTCTTTTGCATTGCCGCCTTTAACAGCGCGTCTCTTTTCTCCTTCATTTGACTCGACTTAATCGAAATAAAGAGCGCAGAAGTTGCAGCCACGCAGGCAAAGACGCAGAAATATGAAATAACCGTGTAAATGACGTTAAATGTATGTATCTCGCTTTCAGTCATCTTTACCGTCTCCATCACAAGGCTGATAAGGCTGACCGAGTTAAAGCCAAAGTGTATTATAATGGAGGGAAATATTGAATCCGAATAGCAAAACGCACATGCGAGCAGCACGCCCAAGGCCCCGGCGTAACACATCTGTATCCAGTGCCCGTGAACCGCGCCGAACATTATCGAGGTCAGCGCTATCGCAAGCCATGTCGGCATGGACCTCCTCAGCGCGGAAGTAGCAAAATTTCTGAATATCAATTCCTCGATGAGCGGGGCGAAAATCACGGCGGCAAATGTGTAAATTAGTATCGGTATGTTATCAGTTCCCATCGACTCCCCGTATTCGTCAAGCGCTTCCTGAGGCAGAAAGGACATGACGACATTAAGCGCAAAATTCAAGGTGACACCGGTTATAAAGGCGCATACAGCTGAAATCAAAGATATCTTTTTAATGTGAAACGTTTTGACAAGAGGTTTTTTAAAAAGAACCTGAAGGGCGATAAGAACAATAAGCGTAAATACCGCCGATACTATCATCACAGTGTACGACTGACCTTCGGCAACCTCGATGAATTTGTCTCTGTCCCATCCTTCGTTATAAGATACGACATAAAGCCGCAGCTCATTTATGATGCTGAAAAGAGTCATCGTCACCATATAAAGCGCCACATACCCTACCGCTTTCAGCAGAGACAGCAGCCAAAACTCCTTAGTCGGACGCGCGTCAATATACTGAACAGTGTTCATAATAATACCGCCTTTTTCATTTTATATTGTAATTCCTTCCTGACCTTCTGTTGCAGCTCATTTTGTACGCCCTTTGAACCATTATCACCCGCACGGACGATGCAACAGATAAGAGAGAGTAAATCATAAGCAAAAATTTGTTGTATTCGAGAAGCATCAAGCGGCTCGCGTCGACATTCAGGTCCCTGACGCATATCATAAGCAGATATACGGCAATGAAAGCCGAAAGAGCGCAAAGCAGCAAAAGCGATAAAAGCCGCCTTTTGCTCCCGAAATCAAGAATAAAAACAACAGTCTGATATACATATATCAGCGCGCATGTAATAATCATTTTCTCGGTAAGGTCATGCGCTATAAAATTCATGGCGCCGTTAAAGCGGTCGGTGACAAACAAAGTCAAAAACACGGTGGACGTAATTATTATTATGTGAGGAGTGAGCTCCGCCGGACGCTTCAGGACGCTGTTTTTATTATTTGCCATTATTTCCTCCACGCATATCATTTGACTTGCTTTTTTTGAATATAAAGATCTTTTGTACAAAATAATTGGATACGAAAAGTATGGCCTCAGCTATAGGCAAAGCTATATAGTCGCTGTACGGCCCGAGCTTTATAATATCTGCAAAGAGATATGTTATCCCGAACTTCACAAGCGAGACAACAACGGCGAGCGAGTAATATCCCGCAAATGAAGTTAAAAAGCCATCCTTTTTTTCAAAAACAAAGCTGCGATTTACAGTAAAGTTTATAAACGAGCTAATCGCCCAAGCGACAAAAAATGCTATCGGAAGGTAAAAAGATATATGCGTCTTTAACGCGCGTACGAGCAAAGAGTATATACCAAAATTCACGGCAAATGCAAGCAACGCCGATGCAAGGTATTTTAGCGGAGTACAGGCAGCAAAAATCGTCTTATATATTCTCACCGAGTCGACAAACGGGCGAAAGTGGGAAGACGAGTTGTCGTTTTCATACACGGTCTCAATCTCCACCTGCCTGATTTTTATCCCCTGCTCAACCGCCTTCATAAGCATATTCATTTCGTATTCGTACCGATCTCCCTTTACGCTTTCAAGCCATTGAAGGCATGAGAAAGGAAATCCGCGAAGGCCCGTCTGAGTGTCAACAACCTTCTGACCGGTCAGCAGTCTGAACACAAATCTTGTCGTGATATTGCCGAATTTGCTGCGAAAAGGCACTTTATTTTCAAAATGCCTCGCTCCTATGACCATTACGTTTTTATTTTCTTCGGCCGAAAGCCGGTCCGCAACACTGATAATGTCGCCTATCTTGTGCTGACCGTCTGCGTCGGCCGTTATCACAAAACGGGTGTCGGGCATGTTCTCTCTTATATATTTGAACCCCGTCTTAAGAGCAGCGCCCTTTCCTTTATTGGGAGTGTAACGTATGACTTTGCATATACTTTGAAGCGAGTTGAAAACGCCGTCGAAATCGCCGCCTCCGCCGTCATCCACAACAACGACCTCAAAGGAACTCGCTTTCAGCTCCTTTACAAAATTGACAATAATATCTGACGGTTTGTACGCCGGTATTAATACAACTCTTTCCATATGTCGCCATTACTCCGATGTTGATATACTGTATTTGAGTATTATAATACACTATTATTAAATAGTTGTGAATTTCCATAAATATTTATTGATTTTGCTTTTTAATTTGACAAATTGCTTTTGGTGAGTTATAATGTACAAAGACTGGGCTGTGCCGCCGCGCGGTATCACGCCGTAAGGTATTACCGTGAGGAAAGTCCGGGCTTCACAGGGCAGGATAACGGATAACGTCCGCCGAGGGTGACCTCCGGGAAAGTGCAACAGAAAATAACCGCCGTACTGCGGTAAGGATGAAAAGGCGAGGTAAGAGCTCACCGGCATCATGGCAACATGCTGCAAGTGTAAACCCTATTCGAAGCAACACCCCTATGGGCAGTCGGCCCGACATTTGCCCGGGGTGGCATAGAGCTTTATGGCAACATAAAGCCAAGATAAATGGCGGCTGCCGCATGAACATGCGGTACAGAACCCGGCTTACATGCCCAGTTTATTATTATGATACCCGAGGACATCTTTTCATAATGGCAATTGTTTTAAAAGACACAGTAATAAAGTATCCCGTGTTTCTCTCTCCCATGGCAGGAGTTAGCGACTACCCGTTTCGCAGCCTGTGCCGTCTCCACGGAGCTTTTTTTACATGCACCGAAATGATAAGCGCGCGGGCGATTCAATACGGCGATATAAAGACTGCCCTGCTTGCCAAGCTTTACCCCGACGAGAAACCGATAGCCATGCAGCTGTTCGGGTCTGAACCCGACATACTTGCAAAAGCGGCATATAAAATCGCCTCTTGCAGCTATCGCGGCTATGAGAGTGCCATTCTTCCCGCCGCCATAGATATAAACATGGGATGCCCCGTAAAAAAAGTGGTAAACAACGGTGAGGGGAGCGCACTTATGCGCGATCCCGACATAATATACAAAATAGTTAAGGCGGTCTGCTCTGCGTCGGACATCCCGGTAACCGTGAAAATGCGAGCGGGCTGGGACGCATCTCACTTGAATGCTCCCGAATGCGCGCTCGCCGCGGAAAGCGCGGGAGCCGCACTTGTCTGCGTTCACGGAAGGACAAGGGAACAGATGTATTCTCCGCCGGTAAATCTCGACATAATAAAAGCGGTCAAAAAAGCGGTTAAGATTCCCGTTATCGGCAACGGGGGAATATACGATCCCGACGACGCCGTAAAAATGATGCGTGAAACCTCCTGCGACGGTGTGGCAATTGCAAGAGGCGCAAGAGGCAATCCGCGCATTTTCGCTCAAATAATCGCCAAAATGAAGGGAGAAACGCCTTATTACCCTACCGCCGGAGAAATACTCGACGATGCCGTAAGACACCTTTGTCTGCTTATTGAAAACAAGGGCGAGCCTTCCGCTCTTCAGGAGGCAAGGGGGCATCTTATTTGGTACGTAAAGGGCATGCGAGGCGCTTCCTTATTCAGAGAAGAGATAAACCGAGCACGCGACAAGCAGCGCTTTTTTGATCTTATCGAAAAAATCAGAGAAGAAAACACTTAAAAACAAGGAAAGGTTACGAAAAACATGAAGCGTTCAAGCGGCGTGCTGACGCACGTGTCCTCACTCCCCGGAAATTATATGTGCGGCAGCTTTGGAAAGGCCGCCCTCGAATTTGCCGACTTTCTCGGCGACTGCGGCTTTACAATATGGCAGGTGCTGCCCTTCTACGTTCCCGACAAGTACGGCTCGCCCTATAAGGCGATCTCGGCATTCGCAGGCAATCCTTACTTTATTGACCTTGATATCCTATTTGAAAAACAGCTTATAACAAAAGACGAACTTATATCAAATACCCAAACGCAGCCCTACCTGTGTGACTTTAAAGGTCTTTCGGACAGGCGTGAAAAGCTGCTCCTTAATGCTTCAAAGCGTCTGACAGCTTCACAAAGGGAAAAGGTCAACTCGTTTGCAGACTCGCACCCCCACCTTGACAACTTCTGCAAATACATGGTTCTGACCGAACAATCAAAGGCTTTGCTTTCTCAAAAGGAATGTGAAGAGCTTGAGTTTATGCACCGTTTTATCCAGCATGAGTTTTTTGAGCAGTGGATGAAGGTAAAGACATACGCAAATAAAAAGGGAGTTAAAATTATCGGCGATCTGCCCATTTACGTCGATACCGACAGCAGCGATCTCTACTTCGGAAGGAAAAATTTTCTTCTTGACAAAAACGGCAAGCCCGAAAAGGTTGCGGGCGTTCCGCCCGACTACTTCTCCCCGGACGGTCAGCTTTGGGGGAACCCGCTTTATGACTGGGACTATATGAAAAAAGACAACTATTCCTGGTGGACCGACAGAATAAAATGGCAGCTTACCCTGTTTGACGGGATCCGAATCGATCACTTTCGTGCCTTTTCCGAGTATTTTGCCGTGGACGCGAGTGAAAGCACGGCCAAAAACGGGAAGTGGTGTCCTGGGCCCGGGATCGAGTTTGTCAGGCACATAAAAAAAGTCGCGGGTAAAAAACTTATAATCGCCGAAGATTTGGGCGACGTCGATGAAAGGGTTGAGGCGCTTCTAAAAAAGAGCGGCCTGCCCGGCATGAGAGTGTTTCAATTTGCATTTTTGGGTTACGACAGTCCGCACCTTCCGCATAACTACCCGGAAAACTGCGTCGCTTACTCTGGAACGCACGACAACAACACCCTGCTTGGTTATCTGTGGGAGCTTGAAGAAAACACAAAGCGGTATATGCTTGAATACTGCAATCATACCGGTCCTTGGCAAAACGGTATCATTTCAATAATTAAAACAATAATGGCCTCGCACGCGAGCACCGTGATCTTTCCAATTCAGGATATACTGGGATACGGTTCTGACACACGCATGAACCGTCCGGGACTTGCAGACGGCAACTGGCAGTATCGCTTCACAAAAGAGCAGCTCTCCCTTATCGACACCGCAATGTGGAAAAAACTCAACATGATGTTCGGCAGATACTAAACGACACAATTTTCTAATATAAAAAGATAAAAACTTCTGTTTTTGAAACGCCATCTGCCATATTGAACAAATTTAAAACGAAATCTTTGTATACATTTTACAAAACGCGCTGTCTCTTATACTATAAAACACCTTTATACTGTATTATGCCCCCAAACGCCGTTTCTTTCGACCGCGCTTCTTGTGTCGCGCCCGGTATACCGTTGAATATAACTGTTAACAGCGGTTAAAATCAATATAGGTTTATTGTTCGGCGAAAAATCAATGCGACGGGAAGTGATTTTAAAATAAAGTTATAAATGTATATTTATCCAAAAAAGTTTACGCCGCATTTATAAACTGTTTGTATTTATCGTGTATAATAGTTATGAGGTGATCAAGTGAACATTGCATTTTTCTTATTGCCCAAAAGCAGGATCGCTTTTCTTTACGATGACTGCTCGCTCCGTCAGGGGCTTGAAAAGATGAAACATTACGGCTACACCGCAATACCCGTCATATCACGCGACAATAAGTATGTGGGAACGGTCAGCGAAGGGGATTTTTTGTGGTATCTCGTTGACGACGGAAAAAACATAAAAAGATCAAAAATCTCCGACATAGAAAACACTCCCATTTCCCGCATAGTGCATCCTAAAAAGAATCCTCCTGTGGGAATAACAAGCCCTATTGAAGACCTTGTCACAAGTTCAATAAATCAAAACTTTGTGCCTGTTGTCGACGATATCAATAATTTTATCGGAATTGTAACAAGAAGCGATATACTTAAATACTACTATTCAAACCTCGGAACCGCTATGCCCGACCTTACTTTTATTCGGGCAAACGCAAGCGATTTTTAAAGGGGCTGTAAAAAAAACAGCCGAAAAAAAACGACTGCAAGGCATCCGAAGGGATAGCCAAGCAGTCGTTTTTGTGGT
>CANPZU010000019.1 GCA_947588825.1 uncultured Clostridia bacterium | reverse complement strand
TACCACAAAAACGACTGCTTGGCTATCCCTTCGGATGCCTTGCAGTCGTTTTTTTTCGGCTGTTTTTTTACAGCCCCTTATCGCTTCATATTTGTCTGCTAAATGCCAAAATCTATTTTTGCTCGCAAAGTTCAATGACCTTTACAAGCATCTGTGCCGCCTGTGCGCGAGTAACGGTGCTCGCATACCCGCTGTAGCTGCCCGTGTCAATAATACCCGCGTTTGCGGTGGAGGCAAGCGCCTCCTTTGCCCAATCGGGAATTGCCGCGCTGTCGGCGAACACCTCGCTCTCGCCGCTCGGCTCCATCCCAACGACATTATAGATCATAAGAGCCGCCTCGGCCGTGGTTATCTTTCCCGCGGGAATGAACACATTGCCCATGCTGCCCTGCACTCCGTTCACATAGCCTTCCTTTTCCGCATACGCCACATAGCTTTTAAGATGATCGGGAATACTGCTGTCATCCGCAAAAGTAGTTTCCGCCTTGGAATCATACGGAACATCGATTCCCGCAGCTTTTATGACCATTGCGAGAAATTCGTCGCGTCTGACGCCTCCTTCGGGTTCAAAGTATGAAACTCCGCATACCGTTTCTCCCGCCATGATTCCTTTTTCGGCCAATATCATCGCCGCTTGATGAGCGGTATTTCCCTTCATGTCAAAGTATTCGATATCGCTCAGACAGCTTCTCACCTTGATTTCAACCGTACTCTGCTTGGGATTTTTGCCGTACTTGTCGGTCACCACATATGTGAATACGTCGCTTCCCGTAAATCCGTCAACGGGCGTATAACAGTAATACCCGTCGGCGTTATCAAGCAGACGAAGCGTTCCGTTTTCGGGATAGCTCACTATTCTGTAACGAGTATCCTCTTTCTTTGCGTTTGTGCCGTCCCCATTTGTAAGATACGAGTAGCACACGACTCCCTCAATTGCCTCTGTCATCTCACTTTCATCGGGAGCAAAAGCCTCCGGCGCGCTGCCGTCTGCATTGGCGATTGTTATCTTGCATTTTACTGCAAGCGGCTGCGAAGTGCTCACGCTTCCTATAACAAAGGATGTTTCAAAACCGTTTTCGAGAGCGGGCACAAAGGTCAGCTTTTCTATGCTGTCTCTTGATATTATTTGATTTTTCATTACCGGGACGCCCGAAAGTCTCAGTTCTCCGGATTCTTTTTCGGGAAGAGTGAGCACCGTTATACTGGCGATCTTTGAAACGCCCAGTGCATTTTCAAAATCCTTGGCAGTAAATGATATCTCACTTCCCGCAGGTCCGGTTTTTGCTATTTCCATATCGTACGCTATAACGTCAAGGCCATATGTGAGCTTGTTTGCCGACGCAAAGGCGAACAGACTTGAAAATACCAAAATCAACACGATTGTGCTGAGTGTTAATGCTTTCTTTTTCATGACATACCTTCCTTTTCATTCTTTTTTGTGGGTTTTTCAGATTATAATTTTTACATCATTGCCTCTTTTTATACGGTCTTTTGTTAATTTAATAAAAAAATATTGTATTGTCCGTTTTTTTAGGTTATAATTTAAGCATCTCATACTTTTACTTGTTTTTTGGACGATATATTTTTATGGAAGTTATTATCAATGCAGACTGTAACGACAGATCGGTGCTTTACTTTCTCAGCGTAAGGCTCAATCTCTCCCACAGGGCGATATCCCGTCTTAAAAGGCTTGATAACGGAATAACGCTCAACGGCGCTCACGTGACCGTTCGAGCGACGCTGAAAGAAGGGGACATCCTCAGCATTATGACGCAAGATACGCCGCAGGATACAAACCCTTATGTCGAGCCGGTGTTTTTCGAGCTTTCGGTACTTTATGAGGATAACGACATAGTATTAATAAACAAACCCTTCGGCATGCCCGTGCACACCTCAAGAGGACACCGAACTGACAGTCTTGCCAACGCCCTTATGTACTATTACGGGGACAAACCCTTTGTGTTTCGACCCGTGACAAGGCTTGACCGTGACACGAGCGGCGTCTGCCTTGTGGCAAAAACGCGTGAGAGCGCGGCCCGCCTTTCAAGTCAAATGGCAAGCGGAGTTATCCGCAAAAAGTATATAGCAATGCTTGACGGACATATTTTCCCAACGGAAGGCGCAATCGAAGGGTACATACGACGTGAGGCGGAAAGCATTATAACAAGGTGCGTGTGTCAAAAGGACGAGAAAGGCGCAAAATACGCAAAGACGCTGTACTCGCTTATTTGTCAGGTGAAAAACATGTCCTTGGTAAGCTGTACGCCGCTCACCGGACGAACGCATCAGTTGAGAGTGCACTTTAAAAGCGTGGGACATCCGATCATCGGGGACAGTCTTTACGGCTCTCCCTCTCCCCTCATATCCCGTCAGGCTCTGCACGCTTATTCAATAAGCTTCATCCATCCCGTCTCGGCAAAGGAAATGACAGTAACAGCGCCGGTTAGCGAGGATATTTTATCGTTGTGCGAAAGAAAGGATATCAACATATGAATAATAATGATACTATAAAAAAAGAACCTGCCCCCGCGCGTTTTAAAAAGTGGCTGGCATTGTTGCCGGGCAGAATCAAAAAATGGGTTATCGCCACTCCACTCTATTTTAAAATTGCCGTGTGTCTTGCAGTCCTATGCGCACTCATACACATACTGTGTAATTTTTTTCCCGTGCTTGCCGATTTCATGGTCAAATATCCAAATGCGGCGGTAAGATGGACGCTTGCTCACATAACGAGTCTTTTGCCCTTTTCTCTTGCCGAAATGGTTATTATCCTGCTTCCGCTTATTCTGATATTGCTTTTGAGCCTCACGGTTTATCTGAGCCGCAAGGAGGATGAACGCGCGTACACTAAATACCTTTGCTTTCTTCTCTCGGTGCTGTGCATAATATATTCGCTTTTTGTGCTTACTCTCGCGCCGGGCTACAAGGGCAGTTCTCTTGCAAGCAAACTTAATCTCAAGCAAAAGCAGGTTAGCGCAAAAGAGCTTTATGACACTTCAACATGGCTCAGCGAGCAGGTCTCAATGCGTCTTGACGACATTGCTTATGACGATGAAGGCTTTTCGCATTTACCTTATTCGCTTGATTTGATGTGCGACAAGCTGAATGACGCGTACGCAAAACTTGCAGACAAGTACGATTTCGTCTCAAAGCTGCGCTCAAATATAAAATACGTCATTCTCAGCAAGCCAATGACATACACTCACATTTCAGGCGTATACACCTTCTATACAGGCGAGGCAAACCTGAATGTCAATTTTCCCGATTACACCCTTCCCTACACCGCCGCGCACGAGCTTGCCCATCAACGGGGCACAGCCCCTGAAAACGAGGCAAATTTCGTCGCGTTTTTGGCATGCATGGAATCGGACGATCCGTATATCGAATACAGCGGCTATATAAACATGCTTGAGTACTGCATGAACGCTCTTTACGAGGCGGACAGTGATATGTACTACGAATTTTACGGCACGCTTGAGCGCGAGGTCGTCGGCGAGTTTTACGCGTACTCGGGATTTTACGATGAATACCGTGAAAATGTCGTCGCGGATGTGAGCGGTACAATAAACGACACCTATCTTCAGTCTCAGGGACAGACGGCGGGCAGCAGAAGCTACGGCCTTGTAGTCGATCTTGCCGTCGCTTACTATCGCTCGCTAAACTCAAATATTGCATAAAACATCTCATGCTCTTATATTCCCTTTTACCCGCGTATATCCCGTGCAAAATCCGTGAACACAACTTTTTTGCCCTTTTGAATACTATATATCAAGGGGCAAAGCAGACTTCGCATAAATACCCTGACCCATATATGTGATTTAATATCGGTATTTACAATGAGTTCATATATCCGTGTTATAATGTGTGCGGTCTTGAACGGAAACTCAGAAAACAGGAAGTTCTCCGTCCGAGCGCCTCATATGGCGGGGATTTGAATTCAACATCAAAACATGGAGAAGTCTTGAAAAAGACTAATGATCATAGATGAAAAAAATAGTTATTAACGGAATGAGACCGCTGTACGGCGAGATTGAGATAAGCGGTATGAAAAACTCCGCGCTTCCCATAGTATATTCCACTCTGCTTGTGAACGGAAAATGCACGGTCGACAACATTCCTTTTGTAAACGACGTTTTGCTTTCGCTGGAGATACTTAGACACCTCGGCGTCAAGGTGACCGCCAAAAGCAGCTCGTGCATCGAGATAGACACCACCGACATAAGCCTTTGCGATCCTCCGATGGACCTTGTAAGGCAAATGAGAGCTTCCTATTATCTTATGGGTGCTCAGCTTGGCAGATTCGGCACGGCGCACGTATGCTATCCCGGCGGAGACGACTTCGGCATTCGTCCCATCGACCAGCACATAAAGGGCTTTGAAGCTCTCGGAGCGAAGGTAAATGTTTCGGGCGGGTACATAGACATCGAGGCAAAGAATACGCTTTCAGGCGCCAACGTCTTTTTTGACGTTGTGTCTGTAGGTGCAACCGTCAACGTCATGCTGGCGGCGGTGAGAACAGAAGGCGTTACAATTATCGAGAGCGCGGCAAGAGAACCACACATAGTCGACCTTGCAAACTTTCTCAACACCTGCGGCGCACAGATAAGCGGCGCGGGTACCGACACGATAAAAATAACCGGCGTAAAGGAGCTGCACGGCTGCAATTACACAATAATTCCCGACATGATAGAGGCGGGGACATACATGGTGGCGGCAGCGGTCGCCGGAGGAAAAGTTAAGATAAACAACATAATTCCAAAACACATGGAATCCATATCGGCAAAGCTGCTTGAAATGAACGTATCGGTGGAGGAATACGACGATTATGTTGTGGTGTCAAGAGACGGCGATCTTTCCTGCTGCAATATAAAAACCCTTCCCTATCCCGGATTTCCCACCGATATGCAGCCGCAGTTTGCCTCGGCGCTCTGCTTTGCGGACGGCGTGAGCCATATTTTCGAGGGCGTTTGGGACAACCGATTCAGGTACGTCGACGAACTGCGCTGTATGGGCGCTAACATCGACGTTTCGGGGCGCAACGCCACCATAAAAGGAACAAGAAACTCGCTTACCGGAGCGGCGGTTCGGGCAATCGACATTCGCGCGGGAGCTGCGATGATTATCGCCGCATTGGGCGCCGAGGGAAGAACCGAAATTGCGGGAGTTGACGTCATTGAAAGAGGATATGTCGACATGGTGGGAAAGCTCGCTGCAATAGGAGCAGATATATTTAAGATCGGCGAATAAACTTTTTCCTTATTCACATTTTGCAAATTACAAGTACAAACAAATACAAAAAGAAAAATAAAACAAAGCGGGGCTTCTCACAAGAAAGTGAGGCAGCCCCCGTGAATTTATGTTATGAAGACAATGATCATCGGTCCAAACGACGCGGGACAGCGGCTCGACAAGTTTATTTCAAAGGCCCTTGCCGACCTTCCCGCTTCGCTTATGTACAAGCAGATCCGCACAAAGAAGATAAAAGTCAACCGCAAGCGTGCCTCTCCTTCTCAAAAGCTCATCGAAGGCGACGTGATTCAGCTTTTTATCAGCGACGAGTTTTTCAAAGAAAATCGGGCGGACGAGCCGTTTATGAAGCTCACTCCGCATATTGACGTCATTTACGAGGATGAAAACATAATACTTTGCGACAAGCGTGCCGGCATGCTCGTGCATCCGGACGAGAGCGAGCAAACAAACACCCTGATTTCTCATATCAAAGCTCATCTGTACCGCAAAGGCGAGTACGATCCTAAAGCGGAAAACTCCTTTTCTCCCGCCCTTTGCAACCGGATAGACCGAAATACGGCGGGTATCGTGATCGCCGCCAAAAACGCCGAAAGTCTGCGCGTCATCAACGAAAAGATAAAAAGCCGAGAGATAAAAAAGAGTTATCTTTGCGCAGCGCACGGTCATTTTGAAAAGGACCGTGACATTCTCAGCGCTTATCTTATAAAGGATGAAAAAACCAACAAGGTGAAAATATACAAAGTTCCTCCCCGCAACGGAGAGGACGTGAAAAAGGTGGTCACCGAATACCGCGTGCTTGCCGAAAAAAACGATCTTTCGCTGATCGAGGTAAATCTCATTACCGGAAGAACGCATCAGATAAGGGCGCATCTCGCCTTTGAGGGACATCCTCTGCTTGGGGACGGAAAATACGGCATAAACAAGGAGGACCGTCAAAAGGGTTACAAGCATCAGGCGCTCTACTCCTACAAGCTTACCTTTGATTTTAAGTCCGATGCCGGCGTCCTCAACTATCTCAAGGGTAAGACATTTATGGCCGATATATCCAAAATATACTTTGCCGGAGAATTCGAAAAATGACAGTATTTCTGCCTGCGGTGATTTCCGCCGCGCTTACGTCTCTATCGCTTATATTTAAGCCTCTCGCCCTTGCGGCCTTTTTCTCGCTCACACCGTTTTTTTATATCATGTACAACGCCGCCGCAAAAAAGACGGGGCTTTGTCGGGTATACCTTTACGGGTTTATCTGGGCGCTTGTATACTATATAATCAATTATCACTGGTTTGTCTTTCTTTACCCGATGGAGTTTATGGGAGTAACCCCGCTCGAGGCGGTCGGCATAATCGCCGTGTGCTGGCTTGGACTCTCGCTTTTTCAGGCTGTGGGAACCGCCTTTCTATCGGTCGTGTTCAGACTGAGCTTTCACCATAAGTTCCTTTCGCCGATACTGTTTGCGTGCATTTGGACTTTGTTTGAATACATTCAAACCCTCACATGGGCGGGCGTGCCTTGGGCAAGACTTGCGCTGTCGCAGACCGGCTTTCTTCCTGCGCTGCAAAGCGCTTCCCTTTTCGGATCTTTGTTTGTAAGCTTTATAATAGTGCTTATAAACGGTTATCTCGCCCTTGCCTTTATAGAGTTCAAATCGCACGGCATACGCGCAAGAAGCGTACAAATATGCGCGGCGATCGCCCTTGCCGTTTTCACGGCGAACACTTTTTACGGACTTGCAAGTATGGCGCTGTACCGAGACAACGAGGATCAGGCGGTGAAGGTCGCGCTGATACAGGGCAATATTTCCTCGAACGAAAAGTGGAGCATAAGCGGTCAGGAGGCGCTTGAACTTTATATCGATATGACGTATGAAGCAGTGTTCGGAAAAGACGCCGCGCCAAATGAGGAAAGGACGCCGGGGGATGTTGACTACGTGCTTTGGCCGGAAACAGTTATAAACTTCACTCTGACGGAAAGTGAATCCTCGCTTGAGAGTGTGAAAAAGCTTGCAAAGGATACGGGAGCCGTAATATTTGTCGGCACCTTTGACACAAAATCAGATAAGGAATACAACGCCATAATCGCATTTTACCCGGACGGCTCTGTGGATGAGAATCCTTATTACAAGCGGCATCTTGTGCCGTTCGGCGAATATCTCCCAATGAAGGGATTTATAAAGACCTTTCTTCCGATGCTGGCCGATATGAACATGTTTGAAAGCGAGCTGACTCCGGGAAAGGACAGCGCGATCATACGAACCGAAAAGGGCGATATCGGCCGCCTCATCTGCTTTGACTCGATATACCAATCGCTCGCAAGACAGAGCGTCGCCGACGGAGCTCAAATCATCATGCTCTCAACCAACGACTCATGGTACACCGACTCGGCGGCGGTCTATCAGCACAACGCCCACGCCGTGCTCAGAGCGATAGAAAACAGGCGATATATAGTCAGAGCGGCAAACACGGGAATAAGCTCGGTCATAACCCCGACGGGTGATATAACAAGTTACCTGCCCCCGCTTGTGGACGGATATATGACCGAGGAAGTCTATATGCGCGACACGCGCACTCTTTATTCATACATCGGGGACGTATTCGAAGCGGTATGTGCGTCGTTTGTTCTTTTTGAACTCTTTTACGCCGTCAAGGAGAAAAAAGGAAGGCGAAAATCAAAGGCCGCGGTCTGCTCCTGAACGCCGCCTTTCATACACATATAATTAAAAAGGAGCCGCCCGATTGGAAGAACGGCTCCGCAGAGCGACAATAATATTTTAAATCACGTGTGATTTTCTCTTAATACACGCCGCAGGCTATTCTTTTGACCTCCTTATAAAAGAGCTCGACTTCCCTCGGGCTGTTAAAATAACCGAAGCTTGCACGCACTGCTCCGCCCATTGGAGTTTGTATGCTGTTATGGGCGAGAGGCGAACAGTGAAGTCCCGCCCTGACGCATATCCCGCTTTTGTCAAGAAGCGCGGCCCCATCCTCGCAGTCGATATTTTTAAAATTGAAAAGAAGAATGCAGCCGTCATTTTCGTCGGGGCAGTAAACTTCTATACCCTTTGTGTGAAGGAGCATATCCTTTGCGCGCATCATAAGGGCCCTTTCCTTTTCTCCTATGCGGTCCGCGCCGACCTTTTTTACAAAATCCGCACCAGCCCTCATGGTGCAGATTGCGGGAAGAGGAAGAGTTCCCGCTTCAAGACGCTCCGGCAGCACATTCGGCATTTCATCATCCTTAGAGTTTACCCCGCTCCCTCCTTCAAAAACAGTCGATATTTTTTCGGCTTCAACGTTGTTAAAAAGAATAAAGCCGCCGCCCATTATGCCGTACAGCCCCTTGTGTCCGGGAGCGCAGAGCGCGTCGGCGTATATCTTATTTATATCTATATCACAACTTCCCGCCGACTGTGAAGCGTCTACCACAAAATATATGCCGTACTTTTTGCACAGCCTTCCAAGCGCCGCAATCGGCAGCTCTCTTGAACAAATATTGCTTTTGTGGCAGGCGACAAGCATGCAGGTGTTCGGTCTTATATTTTGCCGCACGGAATCGAGCGTCTTAGAGGCGTTTTCACCTGTTTTGTATATCGAGTACTCTATTTTTTCCTCTTGCAGCTTTATTACCGCTCTTCTGACACTGTTATGCTCGATATCGGATATCAGTATGTGGGAATTTTTCTTTGCGAGTCCCTTTATTGCCGTGTTGAGCGCCTCGGTGGCATTGTGAGTGAACACCACGTTTTCGGGCGTTGAGGAGTGGAACAGCTCGGAAAGGCTCAACCTTGCCTCGTACAGTGCCTTAGAGGCCATTCTTGAAGGCAAATGCCCTCCCCTTCCAGGATTGCCCTGACACTCATTCAGACATTTATTAAGCGCGCCGTAAATCGACGCTGGTTTCGGAAAGGAGGTCGCCGCATTGTCAAGATAGATCATGCGAGCGCCCTACCTTATATTGCCGTCGGTTCTTATAAACTTGCCGTAAGAAACGTCCGACACGGAAAGCACTTTGTAAGCTTTGAACTCGTCGGCTTCCGATATCTCGACGCCGAAAGCGCAGCCGGCTCCCGTGTAGCGGGCGGGAAGACGCACCACTTCGGCGTTTATTCCGTTCTTTTCAAACGCATATTGGATCTTCAGGGCGGCGGTATTTGTCACCGCCGTTATTAAACATCTTTTCATTTTATGACCTGACCTTTCTGAGTAATACTTTGATGGGCACACGCCCACCGATATCATAATATGAATTTTGTCTTCTTAGTTGACATCCAACTTCTTCTTTGGTATAATAATCATGCTTTTGATAATTTAAGGAGGCCGTGTTGCAATGACGATCAATTTTATGAATACAGACGAATTCATTTTTCACATTGCGGATAAAAGCACAAATACATATAAGGACCTGACCTCAAATGATCCGCAAGTAACAATCTCTCACCCCACGCGCCTTCTTGTCAGGCAAGAGTACGCCATCAAGGACGGTTTTCTGCTTTATCTGATCTACTTTTTAAAAATGTACTTTTTCACCTTGGTGCGTGCGTTCTTCCTTTTCAGAAAAAGCATAAACGAGGAGCTTGCTCCCATCTATATCGAGGCCGAACTTGAAACGCTTTCAGAGACAAGTGAAAGCACGATCATTTTTGAAAAGTCCTTTCTTTCCTCATTCGACATGCTTTTTGTAGCGCCGAAGTTAGTTTGCGACCGTTTTGTAAAAGTGTGCGACGCAAAATATTTCATTGACGAGTACACCGTCAAAGTAAACAGAAAAAAGCAATTTTTGAGAAGCATTTCAGCGCCGGCAATGCTCTTCACTCTCGACGCCATCGTATTTACCTACGGGGGAATTGAGGAAGTATTCAACGTTTGCGCGTTCTGCCTCTACCTGCTTCCCTTCATTGCCCTATTTGCCGCGTTTATGGTGTTAAGGGCAAAAAGGGCGTACAAAAAATACCGCCTCGCCCTTGACAATCAGGTCGGCTATATGAACGGCGATTCAAAAAAGCTTGAGGATAAAGGCCTTTAAAACCTGTTATAACAAAATGAAGGCCGCCGGCATATTATTTATAAAACGATGATATGCGGGCGGTCTTATTTTATTATGTCTAATTCGATTTATTCGCTGCTTCACGAGCAAAAAAATGCGGTATACACATATCCCGCGAACTGTTGCGGATATTACACAAGAATATCGGGCGGCACTCTTTATATGTTTTTCAGATGCAGCTCTTATGAGAACAGCGTCATAAAGTCCCTTCTCTGCCACCCAAAGCCCTACAAAAATTCAAATGTAAAGTGGCGATGTCATTACGGTGCGCTAAAGGCGTGGAAAACGGTGCTTCCTCACATAAAGGAACAACTGCTTTCAAAAGAGATTAGGGGAATGAACATCTCGGGACTCGGGTACGCGGGAGCGCTCGCGTTTTTGTGCCATGAGTATGTTTATTACAATCGCCCCGAGCTGAGAGCGTATATTTTCGGCTGTGCATTCGGCTCTCCAAAGGTTTTTTACGGAAAATGCGGATACGGAATGTCCCTGAGGTGGAAAAACTTTGTAAACATAAACAGCATAAGCGACCGCCTCACAAAAGCGCCCCGTTTGCCGGGATATCGCAGAATAGGAAAAGTAATATATATAGGAAAAAAAGCCGGCATGTCTGAAATTAGACATACCGACCATGATTATAAAAGCTATCTTGACGATCTCACGTTTATCTGAGTTCTACAAAACCAAATTGCTCTACAGCCTCAAATCGGTGCTCGAAGCGTTTGAGGAAGCGGAAGAGTTTTTATCAACAAGATAAGCGTACAGCTTAGTGGCAAACCATAAAATAAATATAGCGCCGATTTGCAGAAACGATATGCCGTTGCCTGAGCCAGCCGCAAAAACAGAAACTATCTCGCCGAGAACAACATATATTATATAAATTGCAAAAACCGCTCGAAGGGCCTTAAGACCGTCGTTATTAAACACTCCTGCTTCTTCATCGGTAAGGGTTATGCCAAACTGGGAACCGCGTCTTGCAATACTTTTAAAGAAGGCGTCGGCAAAAAAGAACAGAAACGACAAAACAAGCTGCTGTATCACATTCGGGATAAAGCTGTAGCCAAGCTCGCGAAGCTGAACATTTTGCAGAATTTGCAGATCCAATTTAATTTTATCGTCCTCTATCGACGCCTTGACGTCATCCTCGTCGATTCCAAAGAAATCCGCGATCGTCGCGACGACGCCATCTAAATCGCCCTCGGTGAGGTTGGCGTAATTTTGCATGCTCAACTCGGCGTCTGTGACGGTATTCGCTTCCATAAACTCCTGGGGAAGCGCCATTAAAATGACGGCTCCCATAAAGGATACGGCTGTCGAAATTATGGTAAGTATCATAAGCACCTTTGAAACTACCGAAAGCACTCCTGCCGCCCTTTTCAGTCCTTCATATTTAAAATTCGGAAGTCCGCTGCCGTTCATAATATATAATTCCTCCTGAAAATATCACCTTATAACGTTTCGTCTGCCGTCCACCATTGCAGACTGTTGAACATGAGTGCGACCGCCGTGCTGTAACCGAAAACCGTCTTTTCGGAGGACATTGTCTCCTCGGTCTTGTCAGCCCATGTAGTCCAAATCAGTCCTTTGCTGTTGCGGTTAGAATATGCGGTAGCTGCGTTTAGCTGTAACCATTCAAGTACATTGCGGTCGTTTTTGAATATCGCGTATCTGTAAATCCAACGGGTAAGGATTCCCTTAAAGCCGTGAAGGTCTCCGTTGTCTCCGCCCTCGGAGTTGATAACTCCGTTTTTGAACATGTTTACCATGGTATACTTTACCGCATCGTCGGCGTACCCCATGTACTTTTCATCATTTGTGTTTTGATAAATAAGTGTACATGCGCCGATGAATGTACCCTGATTGTAAGTGGAGGCCCAGTTGTTTATTTTGCCGGTCTCAACTGATACCGAATCGTATACATAACCGTCTCCGCCGTAAAGATTTGCAACCACCCAGTCTATCATTTCCTTAGCTTGGGTGTTATATTTTTCTTCTTTGCTTATCTGCGCTATAAGGCTTGCGGCAATAGCAGCAGGGCAGTTGATGCACGAGTTTTTGGATTTGTTGTCGGTCTTCCAGAACATTCCCCCGTTCACAGTATCCCAGGCTCTTTTGTACACGCCGTCGTACATTGATTTGGCATGAGTGTAGTAGGAGGTCTCGCCGGTAAGCAGATAAATCCTGAGATATGCAATGGTTATCCACATCACGTCGTCATTAAAACTGTTTGAAAGCCAGTTTCTCCCATTTACCTGCTCGAAGCTCTTGGCATAGGTCTTTACATATTCGAGATATTCGGGCTCTTTTGTCGCCTCATACGCATCTATAAAGGTCTCAAGTATCTCGGCGGCGTCCCAAAAGCCGCTTCCCTGTACCCATGTGCCGTTCCAAAAACGTTTTCTGAAATCCGTGTATACCTGGCTCGCCATTTCCTCAAAGGTAAGCCCCGTGGAAATGCAATACGAGTAGCCTCCGACGCCTTGCTCGTTGAGCGCGCTTGTGAAGGTGAAGCTGTCGGTATCGGCGGCGTAATCGGATTCCACAAAGTTTCTTATAAAATATCCGACCGCCTGTTCTGTCATTTTATCGGTAGCTCCGCAAATTATTATTTTTTTGCCCACCGCCTTTATAACAAATCGGTCGCCTGTCAAACCTTCAAGAGCGGCAACGCTTTCCTCTCTGTTGGTGTCCCCCACAAGTATCTCATATTCGGGAATGACATAGTTTTCCTCGTTTCGCGGTATATAGTCTGTCGAAAGCTCAAGCCTTACTCCGAATTTGTCGTTTATTGCGGTCCTGAGAGCGACTACAGCGTTTCTGACATTTTCGCCAACGTTGTCGGGCCTCACCACCGTATACTTTGACTCGCCATTGTCAACGATCTTTATAAGACCGTCGTCTTCATCGTTTTTATTCGAGGAGCAGGATACAAAAAGCGATATACAGGGCAGTATTATTCCGATGATCAAAAACAAACTGACAACCTTTTTCATACCGTGTCACCGTCCTTTTAATATTCTTATATGTATTATATATTGTTTTAATCTTAAATTCAAGTACTTAGCGTTTTTTCGTGACATTGCAAAAAAACAAACGACATTTATTGTGAAAATCGCACAAGTAATCTCTCCAAATTATTTTATTTGTTATTTGTTATTTGTTATTTGATTATTTGAAGCTCCTTAAGTGAGCGTACATAAACATCAGAAAACTCTTGTTTTATATTTTCAAACGGCTCGTTTATCAAATCATAGACGGCAAGCACGCGGTACCCCGCGTCATGCGCGGTCCTCACCGCAAAATACGAATCCTCAAAAACCCATGTCCTTTCCCTTGAAGCGCCGCATCTTGAAAGAGCCGCGTCAAAGACAAGCGGGCTTGACTTTCCCTGCCCCACTTCAGAGCAAGTTACAATAAAGTCAAAAAGGTGAAGGACTCCCAGCCGTCTAAGGACCCCTTCAGTCATGTATCGGTCCGTCGCAGTGGCGATGCACATCCCGACTCCCGCGTCATGAAGAGCGCAAAGCAGCTCGTACGCTCCCTCCTTAAAGTCCGCCTCCGTTTTGTAAAACTCCTCCATTGTTTTGTTGAACATGTCGGTCAGTTCCTCTGCGGTGAGTTTGACAGAATAGTGCTCCATAACATAGTTTGCCACCTGAAGGGTTGTCATCGGACGTATTTCCTCGCGCATATTCGGAAGAGGAGTTATTCCCATGGAGAGCAGCATCCTATCGGCCGCCGTGTCCCAAGCATACATGCTGTCGATTATCGTGCCGTCCATATCGAATATGGCGTATTCAATTTCATCTTTTTTAATTATCTTTTTCATACCAATAACCTGTTTTCAACGGTTCTCATTAAAGAGTCGCGGTCTGTTTGCCAGTATATAAGAAGCATGCCCTTTTCGACCTTTATTTTCGCTTCTTTTCCCATAAAACTGTTACTCACCCCAAGGGGAAAATCATAGCAAAGACTCGCGCCGTCAAGGGTGTAGGAAAGTCCGCTTTCCCACACTCCGCACGATATTTCGGACATTGAAAAAACAGATATATCCCCGTGATTTTCGGGGGAAAAGGATATTTCACCATCCTTGAGCGCGGTGTACGCAAAGCCGTCACCTACAAGATAGCCATGCGCCCCGCGCAAGGCAAGCCACGCCAGCAGCGATATATTTGCAGCCGTGTGATCGGGTCTTTGACCGCCGCAGCAGCCCAGCATGACAAACACACGGTAACCAAGCTCATACGCATACTTCGCGGCAAGAAAGCTGTCGGTCTCATCCTTTCTCACCGGATGTCTGAGCACCTTGCAGGAGCTTGGCGTATACCCCAGCGAATCAAGGTCTCCTACAAGGATGTCGCATGTGACGCCGTAGCTATCAAGCATCTCATAGCCGCCGTCGGCCGCGATAACATAATCGCCGTTTTTTATATCAAGCTTTGTCCGCCCGCTTTCGCAGGGGCCGATTATATAGCATATTCCTTTCACTTATAACTTCGCCTTTCATTATTGCAGCCTTATGCCTGCTGCTTGTTTTTGAGCGATCGCCGCTAAGTCATATCGCTTAAACACAGGCGCAGGGCCGCCTAAAAAGCAAGCCGCCCCGCCCGTATCATTCATTTTTTTTATTATTAATACCGTCTTATACTACCGCAAATGAGAATTCTCCGCTCATTACCACCTTGTCAAGCACTCTCGCTTCTCCCTTTATCCAGTAAAACGGGGATTTT
Source organism: uncultured Clostridia bacterium (assembly GCA_947588825.1). Taxonomy (GTDB): domain Bacteria; phylum Bacillota; class Clostridia; order Oscillospirales; family CAG-272; genus CAKSQF01. The sequence continues at coordinate 32,642 of CANPZU010000019.1, read as the reverse complement.
TGTTTGATGATCGAGCATCTGAATTCAAGCTTATCGCCGGGCTTTACCTGCTTTCGAAACTTTACGTTGTTTATGCCTGTAAACACCGGCGTCTTACCCTTGAGCTCTCCGTTCAAAAACATAGCGCAAGAGGACTGCGCGGTCATTTCGCAGAGTATGACCCCCGGAACAACCGGATTACCCGGAAAATGTCCCTGAAGAAAGTACTCGTTGCCCTTTACTGTATAGTATCCCGTGGCGGTGCCGTCCTCGTTGCACACAACCTCTTCAACAAGGAGCATCGGTTCTCTGTGGGGAAGTATCTCTTTTATCTGTTCTATATTCATAATGAAACCTTCTCATGATTTGAGGCTTTTTGCCTCAGATTTTTTTAAATGCAAGACAAGCGTTGTGGCCGCCGAAGCCGAGGTTTGTCGAAAGCGCATATTCGAGCTTTGCCTTCTTAGCCTTGTTTGGAGTGTAATCAAGATCACACTCGGGGTCCTTTTCCATATACCCGATTGTAGGAGGAATAATTCCGTCCTCTAGAGCGAGCACCGAGGCGATTGCCTCTACAGCGCCGGTCGCACCCAGCATATGGCCGGTCATAGACTTTGTCGAGCTTATGTGCAGTCTGTAGGCGTTTTCTCCGAATACTTTTTTTAAGCTCGCAGTCTCTGTCTTGTCATTGAGCTTTGTGCTCGTACCGTGAGCGTTAACGTATATTTCCTCGCCGCCGGTAATGCCCGCCTCTTTAACCGCTATCCTTATCGCCTGCGCGGGTCCGTTTGCGGTCGGGTCGGGAGCGGTCATATGATAAGCGTCGGTGCTTGAGCCATATCCGACAATCTCGGCGTATATATGCGCTCCCCGTTTGAGGGCATTTTCATAGTCTTCAAGTATCATTACTCCGGCTCCCTCTCCCATGACAAATCCGCTTCTGCGTGCGTCAAAGGGAATGGAGGCACATTGGGGATCTTCTCCGATGTGCAGAGCCTGACAGCTTGTAAAACCCGCGATGGAAAGCGGTTCGATCGCGCTTTCCGCTCCTCCCGCTATCATCGCATCGGCGTATCCGTGCTTTACCGCTCTGTAGGCTTCTCCTATAGCGTGAGCAGAGGTGGCGCATGCGGTCACAATCGCCATCGAGGGTCCCTTGGCGCCAAACCTTATAGCAACGTTGCCCGAGGCCATATTGGCTATCATCTTAGGTACGAACATGGGGGAGACCTTCGAGGGTCCTTTTTCGTGCAGGTTCAAAGTCTCTGTCACAAAGGACTGCATCCCGCCTATTCCCGAACCGATATAGACTCCAAGACGTTCTTTGTCAATGCCGCTATTTAGTATTTTACTGTCATCTACGGCTTCCTGCGCCGCCTTTATTGCAAAATGAGTGAACATGTCCGCTCTTCTCACCTCGGCGGGAGATGCATAAAGCGTTTTGGGGTCGAAGTCCTTGACCTCCGCCGCAAGCTTAACCTTAAATGCCTCGGTGTCAAAATGCGTGATCCTCGATATGCCGCACACTCCGTTTGTGATGTTCTCCCAAAAGACGCGCGCGTCGTTGCCCACCGGCGATATCACTCCGACTCCGGTTATCGCTACTCTTCGTTCCATATTTATTCTTTATTGCCTTTCTTTCAATCAATCAACATCAATCAACGGCCAAAAGTACGGCGCGCCGCAAAAATCAGATATACAGCCCTCCGTCGACCTTTATAACCTCGCCCGTGATATAAGCGGACGACTCGGAAGCCAAAAACTCGACCGCGTTCGCCACATCCTCCGGTTTGCCCGTCCTGCCCATGGGTATCATGTCAAACATGGCTTTTTTAGCCTCCTCGGAAAGAACGGCGGTCATGCTGGTGTCAATGAATCCGGGAGCCACTGCGTTGCAGGTGATGCCTCTTGCCGCAAATTCCTTTGCGGTGGTTTTGGTGAGCGCAATAACCCCGGCCTTGGAAGCGCTGTAGTTAGCCTGTCCGACGTTTCCCATGAGACCGACAACAGAGGCCATGTTAATTATCCTTCCGTATCTGTTCTTCATCATGTGCCTTACAAGCGCTTTCGTCATTATAAAGGTACCTTTGAGATTGACGTTTATCACCGCATCGAATTCGCTCTCACTCATCATCATAAGAAGCTTATCCTTTGTGATTCCCGCGTTATTCACAAGAATGTCTATCTTGCCGTATTCCTTTATAAAACCGTTTACCGCCTCAGTAACCTTTTCTCCGTTTGTGATGTCAAGGCAGCAGTAGCTTGCCTTCACTCCGTATGCCCTTACCGCGTCAAGCGCCGTCTGAGCGCTTTCCGGCGACGCCACATCAACGATAATTATATTTGCTCCGCCGCTTGCAAGCTTTTCGGCGATCGTCCTGCCTATTCCTCTTGCCGCGCCCGTAACAAGCGCGGTTCTGCCCTGAAAATCCATTCTTATTACCTCTCTTTTTGATTTTACCTGCGATGGTTTTGTTTATTGCTTTTATGGTTTATTGTGCTTCGTTTTTGCCGTTTGTGAGGTCAAAATATTTCCGTTTTTCTTTAATCTTTAAGTTTTTAAGTACAAAAAAGGTGCAAAGGCGTATCAAGATAAAGCAAAACGCCGCGCAGTGCGGCGTTTTGGATTTTCTCAGTCTTTTAACGCCTCAAGGGTCGCCGCAAGTGACGCGCTGTCCGAAACGTTGAGGATCTTTACGCCTGTAAGCGTTTTTGAAACGAGCCCCGAAAGAGTCCTGCCCGCTCCCACCTCGATAAATGTGTCAACTCCGTCCTCATGCATTTTGCAGACGATATCCGACCATTTTACGCTGCTGCTCGCCTGTTTTGCAATGATCTGCTTTATGGTATCCTCGTTTGACGGATATAGGTCCGAAGTGTAGTTTGAATAAAGCTTTATGCTCGGGTAATTGACCTTCAGATCCTTCAGGCGCTCGGCAAGAACGTCCGTCGCCTGCAACATATACGGCGTGTGAAAAGCGCCGCTCACCATAAGCTTTATAGCCTTTCCGCCATTTTGCTTTACAGCCTCGCAAAAAGCGTCTATTTCATTTATATCACCCGCGCACGCGACCTGCCCCGGGCAATTGTAGTTTACGGGATATATGTTTTTAAAGGCGGAACATATCTGCTCAACCTGTGTGTTTGAAAGCTTGACCACGGCGGCCATACCGCCCGGATGCAATCTGCCGCACTTTGCCATCGCGTCGGCCCTGAGACATACAAGGGAAAATGCCTCCCTTTCCTCAAGCACTCCGGCAAAAGGCAGCGCCGCTATTTCTCCCAGTGAAAATCCCGCGACGCAGTCGGGATAAACGCCGCTCTCCTCAAGCGCCCTTGCGCATGCAAGATCGGTCAAAAACAGGCAGGGCTGCGTGTTTTCGGTTTTTGAAAGTGTTTCTTTATCTGAATTAAAGCAGGTATCAAGAGTACCCTTTCTGATGCTCTCGCCCATGTCAAAGACCGCTTTCGCCGCCTTTGAGGACTCGTAAAGATCCTTGCCCATGCCGCTGTACTGAGCCCCCTGACCTGCAAATAAAAACGCTGTTTTTCCCATTTGGTTCCTCCAAAAAAATCCGCCCTCAAGCTTGTTCGACGGAACGTGGATTTTGCGGCTGTTCTCTTATATTTAGAGTTTAGAGCCCGATAAACGCTAAAAACTAAAACGCTGCTTTGCTCTTTCACTGCCGCAAAGAAAACGCCCTCTGTCTCATTGCAAGGCGAGAGCGCGCCTTGTAAATTCGGCGCGCGTTCTCATTCTCACCTTTTGTTCGGCGGCGACGCCGCAAAGTGATGCCGGGCTTTTGCTATGCGTGCAAATCCACCGAAGATTCAAATAACGCGATCAGTTTTCAGTTTATCAAAGCTGTGATGAAATGTACTCAGCAAGCTTTTCAACGGTGTCAAGCTCGGCTGAAAGCTCGACCGACACGCCCATTTCATCTTCGATCTGCATAACAAGCTCCGCAACATCAAGCGAGTCGAGTCCGAGATCTGTGAACTGAACGTCCGTCTTTACTGATTCCGCGTCGACGTCAAGGTACTTTGCGATGATCTCAACGAGTTTTTCTTTGATTTCCATAAGTCCTCCAAAATATAATATTATTTATTACCTTGCGAATCGGTATTGTTCCACAACAACACCATTCTAACAAAAAATTTGGGCTTGTCAACAATTTGCGGTTTATATTCACAATTTATTAACAACAATGATACACTTAAAGCGTTTTTGTGACATACGCTTTACTTTTTCTGATCGCAGCACAACACGGGCAGCTCTGTCATACGAAGATTGGTGCAGCCGTACGGCTTAAATGTGACCCATTCTGGATCGCCGATTCCTTCTCTTGAATGCGGGACCTTTGCCGCAAGGTCGTTATACCCTTCTTCCATACCCCAGTCTATCTCAAGCGCCCTGGTTCTTATCGTTATCGGCGGCTGCGTGCTTGAGAAAGGATAATCGCCTATTTCGCCTTCCGTCACCTCAAACTCACGTGATGCGAATGCGTAATTCCATTTTGAACGAGGGTATATCTCGTAATCGCAGTAAGGGTATTTTCTCTCAACTCCGCCTCTTATATATTCGTGCTTTTTCCATTCCTCCTCGATAGACAGCGAATAGACAAGCGCTCCCCTTTTAATGGCTGCCATATCGCGAGGTCTTTTGACAAGCTCCGTTTCAAACACATATGTGACGTCAATACTCTCTTCACCATGCCAAAGCTTTTTTATGCGGCACACCTCCCCGGGGAGGAAGGTCTTGTCTCCCACCCTGGCGTTTTTTACAAAGCCGGGTATCCTGAAGGCAAGTTCAAAATCCGTTTGTTCCGCACACCGCACCGTATATTTTGCGCTGCTCTTAAACGGATATTCCGTATCAAGCTCAACCGTGACTTTTTTGCCGTCGATCTGAGTGTTTAAAACTGCGGGCGCGATTACGGCGCTGAGCACACCGTCTTTTGTTTTCATGAAAGTTGAAAGGGCAAATTTCGGCCAGCCTTGATTGAAATTGGCCGTACAGCATCCGAAATTGGGTTCAAGACCGAAGAGATGCGCTTCAGGACCGTTGGTTCCGAATATGGGCCTTCCCATAAAACGCACGCACGCCATCTGATTTGTCATTTGATCGTACTGATGCGTCCACATATCAGGGGAAGTGGCAGCGGGCAAAGCGTTGTACGCCAGCATCTCAGCGCGGTCGAGCCACCGGGTGCTTCCCGTGATTGCAAAAATCTGCTCGTATGAGTACATTGCCTCCACCACTCCACACAGTTCGCTTCCCTGTATCGGACTGTCGCCGGACAGATTTTCGTCGCCGGTGAAATGTCCGTAAACTGTTCCGTGGTATTTAAAGAGCTCCCCGAGCATAAACTCCGCAAATTTTTCCCCTTCGTTTATCGAATCTTCCTTTGATGAAATGAGCGAGAAAAACACCTCCGCCTTTATCGCCATGGCAAGATTCACGACATGCGTCTGATAATTCCAGTCATTGTGCGGCTTTTGATCCTGCCATTCCTCAAAAAGCGCTCTGTAGTTTGTGCCCTGAACTTTCAGCATTTGGGCAAGGTATATAAGCCAATCCTCTTTTGTCCTCTCATATAGCCAAAATATCGGTATAAGGCACTCGAACCACCGCGCGCTGCCCCAGTTAAAGAGAGTGTTTCCCCTTATATGAAACATCAGCCTTTTCAGGGCTTTAGTAAGCACCTTTTCTATCCTTTCCTCCTGTCCCGAGCAGTCGGCGTAAAGGGCGAGCACCTTGCAGATGAGAAAGTACGCCCACATATCGTATCTGCCCCTCTCAGAATCCTCGCACGGGCATATCCAGCCGTCATTTTTTTGGTTTGATATTATACCGTCGATATACCTTTGCGCCCTCTTTATAAGGTCCTCGTCCTCGAGCAGATACGCAAGGGGCACAAAGCCGTCAAGCCAATAGGGCACCCTTTCCCAGCCGTCCGCGCCGCCTCCTATCCAGCGGCTGTCCCTAATGTCCGGCCATATTTTATCAAGATTTCCCGAAAGTCCGTCCGCCTGAATTCTCAGCTGTTTTCTGAGCCATCCCGAAGGCTTTATCTCTTTTGAGGTAAACGGAGTGTATGCTTTGCTTTTTATCATAGCCGCCTCCCGCGCTTTACGCGTTTTTTATTTGATCACTTGTTATGTGTTTGATTATTTACTATTATAAAGCAGCCGTTTCAGAAAGTCAATATTAAGAAATCATTTGCTTTGCTTTTTTTGCAAAATCTCCGAACTTCTACACAAAAAATACATTTTTGAATTCTTTACTTTTGTACAATTAAAACAAACTTTTTCTAATCAAAAATATTTTATATTAAATTCACAGATTATCAATAAAAAGACATTAAACTGTAATCATTGATACTTGATTTTATTTGGGAGGAGCATATGCTGAGTTTAAAAAACATCACAAAAAACTATGTCTCGGGCGACAACGTTGTAGAAGCGCTCAAAGATATATCAATTGAATTCAGAAAAAGCGAGTTTGTCTCCATTCTCGGCCCGTCGGGCTGCGGCAAAACCACCCTTCTCAACATTATAGGCGGACTTGACAGATATACGAGCGGCGACCTTGCAATTAACGGCGTCTCTACAAAAGAGTTCCGTGAGGCGGACTGGAACAACTACAGAAACCATTCTATAGGTTTCGTTTTTCAAAGCTATAATCTTATACCTCACCAAACGGTTCTTTCTAACGTCGAGCTCGCTCTTACGCTGAGCGGCGTTTCAAAGGAAGAAAGAAGAAAACGGGCAATCGACGTACTGAATAAGGTGGGACTTGGAGATCAGCTGAAAAAAAAGCCGAATCAGATGTCGGGAGGCCAAATGCAAAGAGTGGCCATCGCCCGCGCTCTTGTAAACGACCCCGAGATACTTCTCGCTGACGAGCCCACAGGTGCTCTTGACAGCGAGACAAGCGTGCAGGTAATGAATATCCTTAAAGAGATTTCAAAGGACAGACTCATTATCATGGTCACTCACAACCCGGAGCTTGCTGAACTTTATTCCTCGCGAATAGTACGCCTGCTTGACGGGAACATAGTAGGCGACACCGATCCTTTTGACAGCACCGCAAATGACGTAAATGAGGAGCGGCGCGAGGCTGCGTCGTTTAATGACGCGTCAAGCAGCAAAATTGACAGCGCATCGAAAAAAACAGATTCAGACAATACCTTGTCCTCGTTTTCGCCGAGCGTTGCTAAAAAACCGGGCAAAAAGAAGGCAAAAAAGCGCTCGATGTCCTTTTTCACAGCTCTTTCCCTTTCTCTTAACAACCTTATGACCAAAAAAGCGAGGACCTTTCTCACCTCTTTTGCGGGCTCCATAGGCATAATCGGGATAGCGCTCATACTCTCCCTTTCAACGGGAATAAACACGTACATCGAGGGCATTCAGGAGGAGACGCTTTCCTCGTACCCTATTTCTATAACCGATGAAACCGTCGACCTTTCATCTCTTATGCTTTCCATGATGCAGGTGTCGGCCGAAAGTGAGGAGCACGAAAAGGACGCAATCTACAGCAATCCCATCTTTTACGAGCTTATGAACACGATAAACAACGAGGCGATTGCAAACGACCTAAAATCATTCAAAGCTTTTTTGGAAAAAGAAACGGACAAGGAGCTCTCCACCACCGAGCTTTACAAGTATGTGACAGCGATAGTTTACAGCTACAACGTAACGATAAACGCGTATGCCACCGATCCGAACGGAAATTATGTAAAAAGCGATATAAACGCGCTTTTTGCATCGCTCATGGGCAACATGGCGGGAAGCAGCGATCTTGCCTCTTCATTTGAGGGCATGTCCTCGATGCAAAGCTCGACCTTCCAACTTTGGAGTCAAATGCTCGCTCCGCAAAGCGGTGAAGATTCGGGATCTCTTGTGAGCGATCTTATAACAAACGAGTACGATCTTCTCGCGGGAAACTGGCCGACGTCCTCGGACGAGGTGGTGCTGATACTGAACAGAAACAACGAGCTTTCCGACCTTGTGCTCTACTCGCTCGGGCTTAAATCGCTCGACGAGATGACTGAGATAATGATGGCGGTGAGCAGAGGCGAACAAATCGACACAAAGGTCCAAAAATGGCAGTATGACGAGATCGTGGGAAAGACCTTTAAAATGATCCTTCAAAGCGACTATTATCAGGACACAAACAACGACGGAATATATGAAAACATTTCCTCAAACCGCGATCTGCTCAAAACCTTTATCGACAAGGGAAAGACACTTAAGATCAGCGGAATAATCAGAGCGAGTGAGGACTCAAAATTCGCGATACTCACGGGCGCTCTCGGCTACACCGAGGAACTGACAAAGGAGATAATAGACGGTATAGCGGACAGCGCGGTGGTAAAGGCGCAGCTTGAGAACCCTTCATACGACGTTATTACCGGTCTTCCCTTCTATCTTGACTCAGACATTCCGGACAGCGAAAAAATAACGCGATTCAAAGAATATTGCAGTGAGCTCACCGATATTCAAAAGCGCACGCTTTACGGAAGAATGTTGACCTCTCTTTCGGATGAGGAAATAGCCGAAAGCGTCGATGCGTTCCTTTCCCGCTTCCAAACTCCCGAGGAGAGAAACAGCGCTATAATCAATATGTACGCCGAAAATCTTGGGATCGATCCCGCCGTCCTTGAGCAGTATTACGGCGAGACGATCGCCGCGCTTAACGACGATGAAATACGCAGCATGCTGACTACCCTTATGCAGCAGTCAAACGATCCCGAAACAGCAATAAGCGAAATATTGGCTACTCCTACCCAGGAAGAGCTTGACGCCATTATCGCGACAAACATTCAAACCACCAAAGATTCTTACAACTCTATGATACCCGAGGGCATGCCAAAATTAGACGACAGGGGGGCAAGTGAAATGCTTATTGCCGCTTACTACCGTCAGCTGACCTCCATGGACGAGAACATAATATTTGAGTATTTGAAAGGGCTCACCGACGAAGAGCTTCGCGTTATTCTTGAAAGCATGGCACGGATACAGTACACTTCGACTCCCATGACCGCCGAGCAGGAGAATGCGAAGATATCCGCTCTCTTTGACGCTTATTTGGCCTCTCTCAGCGACAGCGAACTTGCAGACGCGTATGTAAATTTCACAGAGATATCTCAGTCCACCTATGACACAAATATCGCTCTGCTCGGTATTACAAATTTCGATACGCCTTCAAGCGTCAGTATTTACACAGACAGCTTTGAAAACAAGGATAAGATAGCAGAAATCATTTCAGATTATAATGACAGCGTCGATGAAAACATGAAAATAGTGTACACCGACTATGTTGCGCTCATCATGTCTTCGGTTACCGACATAGTAAACGCGATATCCTACGTTCTTATCGCCTTTGTTTCCATTTCGCTCGTCGTTTCCTCGATAATGATAGGTATAATTACCTATATATCCGTGCTCGAGCGCACCAAGGAAATCGGAATACTGCGTTCTATCGGCGCCTCCAAAAAGGATATTTCCCGCGTATTCAACGCAGAAACACTCATCGTGGGCTTTGCGGCCGGTATGATTGGAATTATCGTCACTGTGATTCTCTGCCTGCCCATAAATGCAATTATTCATCTGCTTACCGACATCTATGAGATCAATGCGACTCTGCCCGTTTTGGGCGCGGTGATACTCGTGATAATAAGCATGGCTCTGACCCTTATCGCCGGACTTATTCCCTCAAAGATTGCCGCAAAGAAAGATCCCGTTGTCGCACTGCGCACCGAATAAACCTAAAACGGCTTCGCCGCCGAGAAAGCGGCGGAGCCGAATTTGAAAGCAGCGCCATAATTTACTTTTTTCTATTATCCTATATAATTACAAAACAAACGCTGTGATTTCAGTGCTCCGATATACGATATAAAGAATAAAAACTTATCAAAACCCGTCCGTCGGAAAGAAAAGAAAGGAAGCTTACATGAACAAACCTTCAACTTCAATATGGAACGAAAACTACACGATGCTGTTTGACTTTTATGAAATGACAATGGGCAACGGCTATTTCAAATGCGGAAAAAAGGAAACAATATCTTACTTTGACGTGTTTTTCAGAGACATTCCCGACGGTGGCGGATTTGCCATTGCCGCAGGACTCGAGCAGATAATCGATTATATAAAAAATCTCCGATTTACAGACGATGACATAGCATATTTGAGATCGAAAAACTGCTTCTCGTCGGAATTTCTCGACTACCTGAAAGATTTTCATTTTTCGGGAGACATTTGGGCGGTTCCCGAAGGCACTCCCGTTTTCCCGCACGAGCCTATAATGACCGTCCGCGCGAGCGCAATTGAGGCGCAGTTTATCGAAACGTTTATCCTGCTCACAATAAATCACCAGTCGCTTATAGCGACAAAAACCAACCGCATCGTGCGCGCCGCACAGGGCAGACCCGTCTCCGAGTTCGGTTCAAGGCGCGCGCAGGGCGCCTCCGCCGCAATTCTCGGCGCAAGAGCGGCCTATATCGGCGGCTGTTCCAGCACAGCCTGTACCATTGCCGACGAGCTTTACGGAGTTCCCGCCGGCGGCACGATGGCGCACTCGTGGGTACAAATGTTTGACAGCGAATTTGAAGCATTTGACACCTACTGCTCTATATATCCCAATAGCGCCACACTGCTTGCGGACACTTATAACGTTCTAAAAAGCGGCATTCCTAACGCAATAAAGGCTTTTAAAAAGCACAATATCAAAAACGGCGCCGTTCGAATCGACTCGGGCGACATAACCTATCTCTCAAAAAAGGCGAGAAAAATGCTCGATGAAGCCGGGCTCCCGGACTGCAAAATAGTCGCCTCGAATTCGCTGGACGAGTATATAATAAGAGATCTGATACAGCAGGGCGCCGCAATCGACGCTTTCGGCGTTGGCGAACGCCTTATCACCTCAAAAAGCACTCCTGTGTTCGGCGGCGTTTATAAATTGGCCGCGATAGAAAAAGGAGATCAAATTATACCAAAAATCAAAATAAGCGAAAACGCCGAGAAAATAACCAATCCCCATTTTAAAAAGGTATACAGAATCATAGAAAAAGAAAGCGGCAAAGCCTCCGCCGATCTTATCTGCGTATACGACGAGACGATAGACACATCAGCGCCTCTTACAATCTTTGATCCCGTTTACACCTGGAAGGAAAAGACCTATACCGATTATGAGCTTATTCCCCTCCTTGTTCCCATATTCAAAGACGGAAAATGCGTTTACAACAGCCCTTCCACCGAGCAAATAAGAAGCTACTGCCTAAAACAGATAGATATGCAGTGGGACGAGGTAAAGCGCTTTGAAAATCCGCACACCTACTATGTGGACCTTTCAAAAAAGCTTTGGGACATCAAACAAGAACTGCTCAGAAAATAAAACGCAAAGACACTGTGTGCTGTGCGCCTTTACATTGCTCTAAAAAATCAAAAAGTGACGAAACACCTTGTTCCTATCAGGTTCAGGTATCATATCGTCACTTTTTGTCGTTTTATTTTATAAATTAATGAAGGAATTTATCTTAAACCACCGCGTGTAATTGAATTGTGTTTTCATATAACAGACGGTTTTGCATCGGGGTTATTTACCGCCTGCATTGCTCATAAGACTCTCACGCTCTTTGATACGCTTCTTGGTTCCGAAATATGAACCGCAAATAACGGCGGGCAAAAATAAGAGAAAATCGTATGCCAGCATGCAAAGATGAACGGGCAAAATCGGAATCCCTTGATTGTAAACATCTACTCCTGCCATGATTGCAATTGATTTACCAAAATCGATAGCCGGACCCACAAGATATACTGGATATAAAAAGAGGAGAGCGATGACATTTTGAAGTGCAAATATGATAAGCATCGGAATGATGTATCTGAGCGCCCTGTACTCGTACACCTTTTCGCCTTCCCGCCGGCTTCCGACAAAGAGCCATATGCTTATGGGTATAATCGCAGACATACCGTCAATAATAAGGCGAGACGCTTCGCTGCCTTTAAAAAAGAGCATAATTATCATAGGAAAGATCGTGCGGCAAAGCAAGCCTAAAAGTATTCCAAGCTCATATATCATAAATAGGGAAAAGAGCGGCATTTCAAGTTTTTTCATATGTACCTCACATCATTTCTATTGAAAGCATTTACTTTCTTAATATTATATCAGATATTCACTTGAATGTCAAGATGCAAAAATAATAAAATATAAAAAATGCGAAGCCGTAATAAAAACGACTCCGCAGTCTGTTGTAGATCCAAGGAAAGCGCGGCAATGTGTCACCTGAAAAGTTTGTAGATTTTAAGAATATTGCGTATCTTGAGATTATAAAGAATAATAAGCTTTGTAAGGCAAAAATCAAAAAGAAAGAGGGCGGCGTTGGCAAGCAGGTAAATGATCACAATCGTGATTTTACCGAGCTGCAAACTTCCTATTTCCATTGATATGACGTTGATTCCATATACGTAGTACGCAAAAAGCAATATAACGGCAAGCATGGCATTAAGAGCGAAAAATTTGATCAAAAAGGCGACAGGCTTGCGCTGCTTTTCGGCAAAATACTTAAGCAGCGGGTAAAATCCAACAAAACAGATGTACATCGGGGTAATAAAGTACGCGGGAAACAGTATCAGCGCAAGAAGCGAGGTAACGGCGTAAACCATGACGCCCGTCTTTATGCCCATCTCAATTACCGCCATAAGCACAATGAGAGAAGCAAAGGCCGCAACGGTAAGATCCATATCTCCGAGCATACCCCCAAGAAAGAGCATCACGACTCCTAAGGCGCAGAGCATAGCTGAAAGCGCCGTTTTCTTTATTCTTTGTGAATTATTTTGTCGGCTTCTCATAATTTTACGTGCATTATTTCAAATCAATTTTGTATTGTTGTTCAGCAGCACCTTATAAGGTCTCCGCCGCAGCACTCGCAAAGACAGTCAGCACAGGCAAGGCCGGTACACATGTCGCACACGGTGCAATCTGAGGAGGAGCCCTGAGCGGCGGAATAATTCTGAGCGAATCCCGCGCTTCGGCTGCGCATTGAATTTAGGGCGTTTCGGTACTCTTCGTTGCCCGGATCAAGATAACAGGCCGTCTCAAGATATCTGATAGAATCGTAATTATAACCGCGTTTTGCAAGTACAAAGCCTTTAAGATAGTTCCACTCGGCGTTCCTTGCTTCCTTTGGGATGCTGTCAAGAACGATATCAGCCTCGGAGTATCGTCCCGTCGTTATTAGATCTCGAGCGTGTCTGAGCTCGCCTGTATGATACTGTGAACCGCCCGAGGAGGAGGAATAGGAGTATCCTCCATTGCTTTGACCCGAGCGCATACGCTGTATTTCATCGTACGCCTCGTTTACCTCTTTCATTTTATCGTTCACAAGATCAGCCAAATCGGGATTGTTTGCATAATTATCGGGGTGGTATTTGCGTGCCAGTTCGCGATATGCCTTTTTTATTTCTTCATCCGTTGCGTCGCGCGACACGCCGAGCACTTTGTAGGGGTCTTTCATATATGACTGCCTTTCTCAGGTTTTCTTTTTTGTTTTTTCTCGCCCGACGCGACCTGTCTTGCGCACTCGGGCATACCCAAATACAAAATATTCCGAATTATGTTTAAAAGTCCGACATCTTGTATATCGAGAAGGTCAAGGACCTTTTCGGCCTCGGCGAGCTCGAGTATGAGCGCGTCCGTTATGTTTTTTTGAAAATCCTTTGTGTTTTTCTCGGAAAGAAGTTTGTTGAATGAGCCGGCTTTCTCATCCTCTTCAAGATCGTCGAGCGCGTCGGTTATGTATATCCATCTGCCGATATACCTTCCGAAGGCAAAAAGACATCTTTTATCCTTTTCATTTGCGACTCCGTGTGAAAACACGTGACCGAGCAGTCGGCCGAACGGCTCCGCGCAGTCGTACACACTTCCGCTTTCTTTTTTTTCTTCCTCGGAAATAATATCGAGCTCGTTTTTTATAAGTCGGTCGAGTTCACCGTCTCCGAGATTCTTTTTTCTCAGTTTTTTCGCCTTGGGCAGACAAAGTTTTGAAAGAAGCTTTTTTATTCCCCTGCCGTCATTTATATCGTCAAGAATGTTATAATAAAGAAGCAGGGCTGCCGACACGGCGGTATGTTCGAGAGCGGCGTTTGATTTAAGATAAGCGCGTTTTTTAAAAGGATGCGCCGCGCAGCGTGCGCGGTCTATTCTGACATCCGGCTCATCTTGCACAGCCATGCGCACTATGGCAAGGAATACAAAATCATAGGAGAGGGTTAAGCTGAGCATACCGCTTTTTTTCCCAAGTACGCGGCACAACCCGCAGTAGGCGGCGCGATAAAATTCATGTTCCTTGACCTTGAGCTCTCCGACGACGGGTTTTATATATCCGAACACAGCGGTCCTCCGTAAAAATGCGGCGATGGCGCATACTGATTCAGGCCGGTCATTCGATGCGCCGAAGTGGCACGCACGGTATTAATATATTATTTTACATCCATAAAATGCACAGACATTAAAATACGCATTAATTTTTTGTGAATTTGCAAAAAAAAACCGCCGCACGCCTCATCTTGTTCGAGGCAGCGGCAGCTTTTTTGGGGAATGCGTTTTTTGCCTTATCTTTGTAAGTGTTGTTGTAAAAAGCTTACGCGCTAATGCTTTCAGCTTCCCTGATATTCAAACTGTGTTTCCTTATCTCTTCTATGATCCGAACTTTGCCGGTGACAATCCGAGTCGTCAGAGCTGTTGCTCTGCTCGTTGTTGTTGCTGTTCTGGTTGTTCTGATTCTGGCTGTTGTTCTGATTCTGGCTCTTGTTGCTGTTTTTGTTCTGAGAAGAGCTCTTCTGATTCTTGTTCTGGTTGTTGTTCTGATTCTGATTTTGATAATTGTTGTTCATTTTTAAAAATCTCCTCTAAAAAGATTTACAAACCTATTATTATCTGATATAATGTGTATTATACATTTGACGACGGGAGATTTTTTATGAATAAATATCCAATGAAATTAAAACCTGTTTTTAAAGAAATAATTTGGGGAGGAGACAAGCTGAAGCGAGATTTTAACAAGCAATGCGACCTTAATAAACTCGCCGAAAGTTGGGAGTTGACCGTGCGGCACGACGGTATGAATATAATCGAAAACGGCGAGTACGCCGGTATGCCCCTTTGTGATTATCTCGGAAAAGAAGCCGAAGGATTTCCTCTGCTTATTAAACTCATCGACGCGTGCGACAAGCTTTCAATACAGGTCCACCCCGACGATAAATACGCAAGAGAACACGAAGGAGAATACGGCAAGACCGAGATGTGGTACATAGTCGACGCTCTTCCCGGATCAAAGCTTGTCTACGGCCTTCGCGATTACGATAAGGAGAGCTTCAAGATCGCGGCAAAGGACGGTACGCTTGAAAAATATCTTAACTATGTCGATGTGCACAAAGGGGATGTATTCTTTATTCCTTCGGGCTGCGTACACGCCATCGGCGCGGGTATACTTATTGCAGAAATACAGCAGTCCTCTAATGTGACATATAGGGTCTATGATTACAACCGCCCGGGAGCGGACGGAAAGCCTCGTCCCCTTCATGTTGACAAAGCGCTCGACGTCATCGTTGACTACTCGCCCGAGCAGATAGAAAAGATAAGGTATGAGGACGGGTATAATAAAAAGTATCTTGCCAACTGCAAATACTTTACTGTCTCTCATCTTTACAACGACTGCGTGATCGATGCAAAAGACTCGTTTGTGCATGTCCTCTGTCTTGATGGAAGCGGAATGATCGGAGCTTATCCCATTAAAAAAGGAGACAGCTATTTTATTCCCGCTCAATGCGGAAAGGTAAAAATCTCGGGAAATCTCGAACTCATAACCTCCGAGGCAAAATAACAAACAAAATACCCGTACTTTGCTCTGCAAGGAAGAAACGAAAGGATAATTTATTTATATGAACAACAAGAATCAAAAAATGGTATCCGAGATCACGTCCATGGAAACCGATTTTGCGCAGTGGTACACCGACGTGGTGAAAAAGGCAGAACTTGTCGACTATTCGGGAGTCAAGGGCTGCATGATAATACGCCCCTACGGATACGCCATTTGGGAGAACATTCAAAAAGACCTCGACGCGCGTTTTAAAAAACTCGGACATGAAAATGTGTACCTGCCTCTCTTCATTCCGGAATCTCTCCTGCAAAAAGAAAAGGACCATGTGAAGGGATTTGCTCCCGAGTGCGCGTGGGTAACGTTTGGCGGACAGAACGAACTTGCCGAACGGCTGTGCGTGCGTCCCACCTCCGAAACGCTTTTTTGCGACCACTTTAAAAACATAATTCACTCTTACCGTGATCTGCCTAAGCTGTACAACCAATGGGTAAACGTCGTCAGATGGGAAAAGACCACACGTCCCTTCCTCAGAACCTCCGAATTTCTATGGCAGGAGGGACATACAATGCACGAGACCGAAGAGCAGGCGCGTGAAGAGACTCAAAAAATGCTTGAGGTATACCGTGATTTTTACGCCGACACTCTTGCAATTTACGCGATAACCGGTAAAAAGACCGAAAAGGAGAAATTTGCGGGTGCCGAGGAGACGTACACCATAGAGCCGATGATGCACAACGGCATTGCCCTTCAGGGCGGCACGTCTCACTATTTCGGCGACGGATTTGCAAAGGCGTTCGACATAACCTATACAGACCGGGAAAACAAGATAAGATACCCTCATCAAACCTCTTGGGGACTTTCCACCCGGGTAATCGGCGCGATAATAATGTCTCACGGAGACGACAACGGACTAATTCTGCCTCCAAAGGTTGCGCCGATCCAAACAGTTATAATACCGGTGGCTCAACATAAAGAAGGCGTGCTTGAAAAAGCAAATGAGCTGAAAGAACGCCTTAGCCGTAAATTCAGAGTAAAGCTCGATGACAGCGACAATTCTGCCGGTTGGAAGTACAGCGAATATGAGATGAAAGGCGTGCCCCTGCGCCTTGAAATAGGCCCCAAGGACATAGAAAACAACTCATGTGTGCTCGTTTCAAGGTTGACAAGGCAAAAGCAGTTTGTAAGCCTTGACAATGTTGAAGATGAGGTCGAAAAGGCACTAAGGCAGATACACGATCAGCTTTACGAAAGATCAAAGAGAAACCTTGAAGCAAAAATGTTCGAAGCGAAAACCTTTGAAGAGTTTTGCGACGTCGCCGCAAACAATCCCGGTTATATCAGGGCGTTTTGGTGCGGAGAGGCCGAGTGCGAGGAAAAGCTCAAAGACGCCACGGGAGGCGTGAAGTCTCGCTGCATCCCGTTTGACGCTCCCGCTCCCAAGGATAATGATGTGTGCGTATGCTGCAAAAAAAAGGCAAAGCATCTCGTCGTATGGGGAAGGCAGTACTGAAAAATTTCTCTCAACTTAAAACGCTGTCATAAAACAGTTTGATTTTTCTTCATTTCATAACTTATATATACTATATACAACAAGACCTTCCGACGCGCGGCTTTTCGCGCGATACAGACAGGTCTTGTTTTTTTATGTTATGTCTTATGTCGTTACGTCTAATTTATTTTGCGCCTTTTTTTCTTCCAAAAAGCCTCAGGGCAAGCTTTGAAAGCTCCATGACCGCCAAAGGAGCAAGTATTAGCGCCAAAGCAATGAGATAAAGCTTCAAAGGCAGTATGACAAGTCCGAAGGCAAAGCGCAAAGGCGTAAACATTACAGCTGCGACAAGCAGAGTGGAAAGAAGCGCGGCAAGATCAAGCTTAATGTTGCCAAACGGTCCGATCTCAAACAAAGAGCGCTTTGAACGCATGTTGAAAGAATGGAACACCTGAGAAAGCGAAAGTACAGCAAATGCCATTGTACGCGCTCCCTCGACCGTGCCGGTTATACTTTCTCCTATCTTGAAAGCCGCAATTGTGATAACTGCAAACAAAAGTCCGATAAGCGCTACCGCGACACCCATGCCATGTGCAAATATGCCCTCGTTTTTGGGCTTTGGCTTTTTGTCCATTATATCGGGCTCGACCGCCTCCATACCAAGCGCTATGGCGGGCAGACTGTCCGTCACGAGATTAATCCAAAGCAGCTGCATTGAAAGCAGAGGAGTTATATGCCACAGCATCATTGCGGCAAACACCGTTATGACCTCTCCTATATTAGTCCCGAGAAGGAATGAGACCACCTTTTTTATATTGTCGTATATGCCCCGTCCTTCTCGCACCGCGTCGACTATGGTTGCGAAATTGTCGTCAGTCAGAGTCATGTCGGCCGCTCCTTTTGCGACGTCCGTACCCGTAATTCCCATAGCGCAGCCTATGTCGGCGGCCTTGAGCGCGGGAGCGTCGTTGACGCCGTCGCCGGTCATAGAAACAACCTGCCCTTTTCTCTGCCACGCTTTGACAATTCTTATCTTATTTTCAGGTGATACTCTCGCATAAACCGAAATGTGCTCGACCTCAAGATCAAGCGTTTTATCGTCCATAAGGTCAAGCTGTGCTCCCGTGATGGCAAGATCCCCTTCTTCAAGTATACCCAACTCTTTTGCTATCGCGGAAGCGGTCACCACGTGATCGCCGGTTATCATAACCGGTTTTATTCCCGCTTTTTTGCATATCGTAACGGCGTCCTTTGCCTCGGGACGCGGCGGATCGATCATCCCGACAAGACCCACAAAATCAAGATCCCTCTCCAGCCCTTGCGTGGTAAAAGAATTTGGAAGTGTGTCAAGCGTCTTTGTGGCAACGGCAAGCACTCTGAGCGCGTCGGAACTCATTTTGTCGTTGATTTTCGACGCTTTTATAAGATCGCCCGAAATACACAAAGGCGCCAGCATATCAAACGCACCCTTAACTATAACGATATATCTTTTATCTTCGGTACGGTTAACGCTTGTCATAAGCTTGCGGTCCGAATCAAAGGGGATGCCTCCGACGCGAGGACAGCTTTTCTCAAGCTCGTTCTTCGGCATACCGCAGATATGCGAAGCGTAAACAATCGCCGTTTCGGTAGGGTCGCCTATGTGACGCACATTTGTCCCGTTTTCCTCAAACACAACCGTTCCGTCGCAGCAAAGCGCCGCAAGGCCAAGCAGCCTTTTGACCTTGTCAGAGCAAGCGCCGCTTACAGTCTCTTCCCCGCTCTCATTATCCACATATACCTTTGTGAGAGTCATGCGGTTTTGCGTGAGCGTACCCGTTTTGTCCGAGCAAATGACAGACGCGCTTCCAAGCGTTTCAACGGCGGGCAGACGGCGTATCAGAGCGTTTTTCTTAACCATTCGCTGTACGCCGATTGAAAGCACTATAGTTACAATGGCGGGAAGTCCCTCGGGAATCGCCGAAACGGCAAGTGAGACGGCGGTCATGAATATCTCAAGCGCCGGGATGCCGCTAAGCAGCCCGACAACAAATATAACGGCGCATGCTGCAAGCGCGACTATGCCGAGATATTTTCCGAGCATTGCGAGCTTTTGCTGAAGGGGCGTCTGACCTTCTCCCTCGTTATCGAGCAATCCCGCTATATTGCCCATACATGTGTCCATACCGGTCGATGTGACTATCGCTGCGGCGTTTCCGTACGTTATGCTGCACCCCGAAAACACCATGTTGCTCCTGTCTCCGAGAGGCGCGTTTTCGTCAAGTACCGCGTTTGCGTCTTTTTCCGCGGGAAGAGATTCCCCGGTAAGCGCCGATTCTTCGCTTTTTAAGGAAGTGCTTTCCACAAGACGTGCGTCCGCAGGCACAAAATCGCCCGCTTCAAGCTTTATAAGATCGCCGGGCACAATTAACGAAGCCTCTATTATGCTTTCGCTTCCCTCTCTTATCACACGCGCGTGAGGCGCCGCCATCTTTTTCAGCGCGTCAAGCGCCTTTTGAGCCTTACTCTCCTGAAGCAGACCCATCACGGCGTTGAGAATGACGATAAGCAGTATAAGCGCGGGTTCAAAGAATTCGCCCGGTTCGCCTTCTATGCACGCGATTACAAATGATATTACCGCGGCAACTATGAGTATCAGTATCATAACGTCCTTAAACTGATCCAAAAAGCGAGCTGCAAGCGATCTTTTCTTATTTTCCTTCAGCTTGTTCGGCCCATATTTTTCAAGACGGTACTCCGCCTCTTTGCGCGTCAGACCGATTTTGAGATCGGTAGAGAGCTCTTTGGCAAGCTCTTCTGTTTTCATGCTGTGCGGTGACAATTTAATTTTCCTCCAAAACTTGCTTGTATCTAATTTTATTATTCTTATTCTAATTCTTATTCTTTTCTATATTATTATTATCGGCGCGATTCGGAATTTTCGCACGATAAATTTTTTATTCAATAAAAATCGCCGCAAAAACCGAGCCAATAAGCCCTGAAAGCTATTTTATAACTACGCTGCATTTTTTTATGCCGTAATATTCCAAACATTTTATAACGTCGCGGTCGATTGTTTCCCCGCACACCGCGACGGCCACGGCAGGCGGACAACCGACGCAGTCTCCCGCGAGCACTCTTCCCAGGCACATGCTTGCGTCAAGCTCTTCTTTGGGCGCTAATAAAGCTTCTCTTAAAGACATTGCAGGCTTTGGCCTTAGATGAAAGTTCGGTTTTGCTCTTATCTCTTTTCTTTTTGGGAGCGAGAGAAACGCCCTTGAGAGCGCGTCGATCTCCTTATCAGAGTTTTGAACAGAGAACATCATTACTGTGTGATCCGGGTCTGCAAATTCGCAGACCGTTTTTTGCTTATAAAGCAGGTCTGCAAGCTCATATCCCGTATATCCGTACGGCTTCGGGGCGATAGTTAGCTTTGTCTTTTCGTCTCCGATCAGGATGTATCCCCGCTCTGCCAGCTTTTCTTTAAGCGTATTTATTTTAACAGAAAGGGTCTCAAGAAGAGGCGGATATTTTGAGAAAAGAAAATCGTTCAAAATATCAAGAGAGGCAAGTATCAAATAGGACGGACTGGTCGAAGCGAAAAGAGACATCGCCTGCTCCGCCATGTCAAAAAAAAGACGCGGCGCTTTATTTGATATGTGAAGATATCCGCCCCCCGTCAACGCGGGAAGGGTCTTGTGCGCCGAATCGCAGCAGATATGCGCTCCCTCGTGCATGGGATGACAAATATCCTTTAAAAAGGCGAGATACGCGCCGTGCGCGTTGTCGATTGCAAGCAGTATCCCGTGTTTTTCGCACACTTTTGATATTCCCGCGATATCGGCTATGTTTCCCAAATAATCCGGGCTTGTGATATATACTGCCACCGGCTTTTCAGGCATTTGGGAAAGAGAGTTATCAAGTTCCTCGGGAGTGATCATGCAAGAGATCGGGCAGGATAAACAGCTCAAATTGTCCTCTTTTTCCTGCGAGTAAAGCCAGCACACATCAAAATCAAGCAGCGCTGCGGCGTTTACAAAGCTTTTATGCGCGTTTCTTCCCGCGGCAATCAGCCTTTTTTCCCCAACCGAAGCCGCGTAAAGGGATATGAGAAAGAGCATGGCGCGTATTGAAAGGGAGGACCCTTCCGCAGAGTAAACGGTTCTCCCGGCCCCGAAAAGGCGGGCGGCGTTCTCCTCGCTGTGCCTTATTATGCCCTTCGAATCGTACAAAACATCAGCGCCGTTTATCTCGGTGATATCAAGAGCGTAAAGCGATTTTAGAAATTCAAAGTCCTCATTCTCATCTGACCCGCCTAAAAAGCCTTCAATAAGCCTTCCCTTGTGCCCAGGCATATGAAGTCTTATACTCTTTTGGGCGGCGTATTCCTTTACAAAATCGTAAATCGGAGTATCCATTATTATTCGTCCCCGTCTGCCGCCCTTGCCGCCTCGAGCATTATAGCGCACTCCATACGTTTGCGAAAGAGGTCGCATCCGTACTTATATATTCCTTTTACAGAGCCAGTGGCGTGATATGCATTTGCGGCGCATCCTCCCGAGCAGTAAAGCTTTGCCCAACAGTTTGCGCATTCGGGACGGGCATAGACGTTGCAGGAGGCAAACTCGTCTCTTACTTCTTTGTTTATAACGCCGTCCCACACATTTCCGAGCAGAAAACGCTCGTCTCCCACAAACTGATGGCAGGGGTAAAGGTCTCCCCAAGGGGTGACCGCCATGTACTCGCTTCCCGAACCGCATCCGGATATGCGCTTGTATATACACGGACCTTCACGAAGATCGATCATATAGTGATAGAAGGTGAACGGCCTTCCCTCTTTTTCTCTCTTGAGCATCAGAGCGGCAAGTTTTTCATACTGTTCGCACACAATCGGCAGATCCTCATTTGTAAGCCGCTCTGGGTCGTTTTCGCCGCATACCACGGGTTCCATTGAAAGCCTGTCAAAGCCAAGGGACAGCATTGTCTCTATGTCCTTTAAAAAATCGGGATTTGCGTGCGTGAAGGTACCGCGTATGTAATAGTTCTTTTCTCCTCTTGCCTTCACCAGCTTTTGAAATTTCGGGACGACGGTGTCCCAGCTTCCCTTGCCCGAGTAATCAACACGGTATCTGTCGTGGATCTCCTTCCTGCCGTCCAAACTGAGAACGACGTTGCTCATTTCCCTGTTGGCAAAGTCGATCACATCATCATCAATGAGCATGCCGTTGGTGGTAAGCGTAAAGCGGAAGTTTTTGCCGCACTCCTTTTCCCTTTTCCGCGCATACATCACAAGCTCCTTTACCGTACCGAAATTCATAAGGGGCTCGCCGCCGAAAAAATCGACCTCAAGATTTTTCCTTCCCTTAGAATTTTCAATAAGGAAATCAAGCGCGCGCTTTCCCACTTCGAAGCTCATCAGGGCACGTTCGCCGTGGTATTTTCCCTGGCTTGCAAAGCAGTAAGCGCAGTTTAAATTGCAGGTGTGGGCGACGTGAAGGCAAAGCGCCTTTACAACACCGTCGTTCCTTTTTTTAAGCTCGCCCGCCATGTCCGAAAAGGTATCGACGGCAAAAAGCCTTCCCTCTTGCCTAAGCTCTTCTATCTGATTCAGACAGTCCTGTACCTCTTCTTTTGTCACGTCGCTTCTGTATGAATACTTATTAATCATTTCGGAAACTATCTCTTCCCTGCTTTGAGCGCTCTCGCACATTCCGATAATGTCGTACGCCAAATCATCAACGACATGAACGGAACCCGAGTATACGTCAATGACAATATTCATCCCGCCGAGTTTATATCTGTGTATCATCAGCTTCTCCTGTTTAAATTTCTTTTTGCGCAGCCAAAGCAGCCGGGCAAACTTTATGGGGTTGCTGCAAAATACAACAACCCCGCACATTAGTTCAGACAATCAGTCCTTTGTCTGTTCTTTGTTCTCGCACTTCTGATTTGCAACTCCGCAGCTTGTCTTACAGGCAGACTGACATGATGTTTGACATTCGCCGCATCCGCCTTTTTTAGCGCTGTCACAAAGCTTTTTTGTGTTCAGTGTTTTAATACGCTTCATTTTACTGTCCTCCAGCTGTGATATTTCATTTATTATACCACACTTTGCCCTTCAAGTCAATCGCAAAATCGGATTTTTTCAAGGCGTGATTGAAACTTTTTTACCCGTTTGCCCTATTTTTTATGATATAACTGTAAACATAAAATACATTTCAATGGTACTTGACAAAATACGTGGGAAAATGGTATACTTAATACACATTTAAAAGCTTATATTTAAGGAGTCGTTTTGTTTTATGAAAAAAGTCCTTCTTATACTGCTCGCCTTAACCTTTATACTCGGCGTGTTTACCGGATGTAAAAGTAAGACGGATCAGAACAAAAGCACCACAACGGGCGATGAACAGTCAAACCCTCCTCAAACCGATCCCGGGAAGCTGCCGGAATCAGTCGAAGTGGGAGAAATACGTGTGCAGCTTCTCAGCGAAAGACTGATAAGGATCGAGGTCAAAGGCCCCAAAGGCTTTGAGGACCGTCCCTCGTATACTGTGACAAAGCGCAGAAACTGGGACGAGGTAAAATACTCCGCCTCGACCGGGGAAGGTCATAAGATCATAACCACTTCGGCGTATAAGGTGTATATTCCCGAAAACGCAAAAAACATGAACGGTATTTACATAACCGACGTTCAGGGAAAAGAGCTTTGGCGTTATGAGACAAATACAAACAGCAACGTTTACATGCCCTCGCCTTCCGACGAGCTGAACAGTTGGTATTTTACCGACGCGCCACGCATAATCCCCGCCGAAAACGGTTATTCAGTGATGGACGAGTACGAGAAATACAACGGCTGGGACTTTTCAAACGACGCGTTAGACACCTTTGTGTTCCTGCCTCAGGGCAGTTATGAAAACTTCACGTCCGACTTCGTGAAGCTCACCGGCTCCTCCGAGCTCGTCACTTTAAAAATGCTGGGATACTGGGATTCAAGATGGTTTACCTATAATTCCACAACGGCCCTTAAGCAAATACAGGACTACCTTGACAGGGGTTATTCGATCGACGTGCTTGTTATCGACACCGACTGGCGCACCACCGAGAACGGGGTCGGCTACAACATAAACAAAAGTCTATTTCCCGACATGGCGGATTTTCTTGAAAAAGCCCATGAAATGGGCGTCAGCATTGTATTCAACGACCACCCCGAGCCGCAAAACGGAACAAACAATTTGCTGGACGAAAAAGAGGTCGAATACCGAAACAAAAACTTAAAGCTTATACTTTCACTCGGTCTTGACTACTGGTGGTACGACCGTAACTGGAGCGTCGCATTGAAGCCGATTGATAATGACGTCTCTATATACGCCTCGGGAATGTACGCTTTCCAGTGGATAACCGAGGACTATTACAACAG
Organism: uncultured Clostridia bacterium; assembly: GCA_947588825.1. Classification (GTDB taxonomy): domain Bacteria; phylum Bacillota; class Clostridia; order Oscillospirales; family CAG-272; genus CAKSQF01. The sequence goes on along the minus strand of CANPZU010000019.1, from coordinate 7,891 downwards.
CATAACCGATATTGACGAGTATGCTCGCCGCGCTCTTATTATGGCTAACGTCGACGGTATAATGAACGGTGTGCTCCAGTATGCGCCCGAGCTTTCCGCCCACCGCTACTCAATCCAGTGGACGGGCGACATCGACTGCGAAGTAAGCGACCTTGAGGACGAGATATTCAACGCGGTGTACGGAGGCGCGGAGCTGGGCATCCCCTATGTCAGCGCCGATATCGGAGGACATCGAACCGAAGTATCAAACGACATGTACGTTCGCTGGATGCAGTTCGGAGCGCTGTCTCCGATCTGCCGCGTTCACTGCACCAAACCTTTTTCAAGAATGCCGTGGATATATGGAGAAACGGCCGAGGCGGTCACTCACATGTACGTCAACATGCGCTACAGGCTGCTTCCACTCTACTATGCGCTCGCGCATGAAAACTATGAAACCGGTCTTCCTCTGCTCAAACGTCTTGACATTCTTTATCCTCAGTACGCCGAGGCAGACGCAAACGACGAATATCTGCTTGGCGACACACTGCTTATCGCTCCTCTTGCCGAGGGCTATTCCGTCTCGGAGGATACATATTTCACAAGCAACGATCAAAAGGGACTTTACGCCGAATATTTCTCAAACAGAAATCTAAGCGGCGATCCCACCGTCACAAGATACGAAGAAAATATAAATTTCAACTGGGATCAAGGCTCGCCGGACGGTATTTCCGTGGTCGATAATTTCTCGGTCCGCTGGACCGGTCAGATCCATATCGGCAAGGACGACTGCATTCTTCGCTTCTTTGCGGACGACGGTATCAGAGTTTGGATAGATGATGTTAAGGTAATCGACGGCTGGGGCGTTTACGATCAGTACTTTACCACCGATCCTCTTGAAGCGGGGAGCACACATACAATAAAGATCGAATACTTCGACTCGGGCTCTTACGCTCACATCTATTCAGACATACTGACAAACGAAGGCGTATCCCGCGACGTTTTCTTACCCGAAGGCGAATGGATGGATGTATGGACCGGAAAGACATTTGTCGGTCCCGCGACCATCACTGTAACTCACAGATTGGAAACCTCCCCGATATTTATAAGAATGGGCACGGTTCTCGCTCTTGCCGATAACATGTCAAACACGGGCGAAAAGGATTGGAGCCACTTAACGCTCGACATCTATCCAAGCACAAGCTTTGATTCTTCGGTGGAAGTCTATGAGGACGATACCGAAACCGTGGCTTATAAGGACGGAAAGTACCGCAAAACCGAAATTACAATGAACGGTTCCGCCGCCGACAACACGGTCACACTGACAGTAAACCCCGCCCAAGGGACATTTGAAGGCAGCCTCGCCTTTACGGAAAGAAGCTGGACGGTGCGTATACACGGCAGAAGCGACTGGGGCGCGCTGAAATCAGTAACCCTTGACGGCAAGAGCTTGACCTTCAAGAAAATAAACAAGGACGATCAGGCAGAACCTCTTGCAATCCAAGGCGGCGCGCGCGATAACGTGATATACGAGTGTTCGTTCAGCGCTCCCGTTACAAGCAAGAGCACACTGGTACTCACTTTCGAATCCACAATCGCCGACAAAATTAACGAAAACTACGATAAGACTTCGGCAAACTTCGATATCGACGTACAAACACTCACAAAAGCGAATACCGCCCCCAATCTCACCTCTCTTGGAAATAAGGACTGGGCAGTGTTCGGCGCCATCGCCGTTGACACCGTGATACGCAAAAATACCGAAAATCACTATATAAGCGATTTGACCGGCATCGGCTCGAATTACGCTTTTAGCGACAACTACAAAATATCCTGGCAGGACGGCGAGGGAATACACGGAATAGGTTCCACAACAAACGGTCCCGTTTCAAATCACTCTTTTGAAGTTGCCCTTAAGGTTAATTCCGACAAAACGCACTATCAAATCTATCTCGGAGGCTACAGGTCGCTCGCTAAGATTACAATAAGAGACCGGGCGGGCAATGTGAGAACCTTTACCTTCGGCGATATGGACACAAACTATTACCGCATGGTAACAATAGAGTGCAGCTCTGATACCGAAAGCGAGTTGTATGTCACATACTCCCTGCTTTGCGGCGACAACATTACCTTCTCGGCAATCACGGCCTCAGACGGAAATGTGGAGGATGTAGAGCCTCCCGCCGACATTCCTGTCACAGATTCCATTGTTGATATACAAACTCCCTACTCAAACACCTTTGATCTCACCGCCGAAGGCACGACCTATTGGGAATACTACGGCCCCACAAACTGCTCAAAGGCCGAAAGCTCCGATATTATCAATACGGTTTTTGACGGCGGAGGACAGGCGCATTTTGACAATAAGGCGATAGTCAAATGGAGCGACGGCGCAAATACCGTCTCCAAAGAGACCCGCGAGGGCTATAACGCCTCCGGCATTACGGTCAAGGTCACGACCGCCGGATGCAGCAGTATAAAGCTGCTTGCAGGCGCCTGGAACGCGACAAATCTTATGACTCTTTACAACGCCGACAACGACGCTCTCGAATGCGTAAATATCGTCAGCGGCGGCTCGGTGGCGCAGATGGCAGTCGTAACGATCGATATATCAAAGTACGAGGGAGATACCCTGACAATAAGATTTGACGCCAGCGAATCAAACGGCGGAAACATATCGCTTACCGCGGTAACCGTTAGTTGATAAAAAATCTGTTATTCGACTTATATATTGCAAATAAAAAAGCGGAGATCTCGAAAAATGAGGTCTCCGCTTCCCTTCTGAATTTGAATTACAAAATAAGTTTATCCGGCGGCGCCTTGCGGCGTATATTGAAAACCGTTTCCGTCAGGTCTCGTTACTTTCAAGAATATCCTGGCTTTGGTAGACGTCAAAGTAAGCGATAAGCAGAAGCATCGAAGAATAACCGGCGGGCATAATAACAAGATCGTCGGAAGAGAATGTCCTTCCGTTGCCGAGCCAGTCCATGCAGCCCGTGCCGAGGTATGGATCGTACTGCTTGTTCCTGTTAAGCACTCCGCGCCTTTCATCTATAATCTGCTTAAAGAAAGTCATAAAGCCCTCGTTTAAGGATTCGCTCACATCGTAATAAGCTATCATACCTCTCATGAGCCATGCAAAGCTCCACGGGCAGTAATACGGATTAGTCTTGAGACTGACCTTACGGTCGTTTCTGCCGCCCGTAACATTAAAGCAATGTGACAGAACGGCGTTTGCCGTGGACTTCGCCTCTTTATAATACTTCTCATCTTCTGTAATCTTATAAAGGAGCGAGCCGTTATAGATCATTGTACCCTGGTCATACGAGGGCTGCCAAGGATCGCCCACTCCGGCGTAATAAAGGTTGTTGTTTCCCTTGACATTTTTCGTGAGCCACGAGTAGATTTGCTCCGCTTTGTCGAGATAGTCCTGATTTCCCGTGATTATATAAGTCCTTAAAAAGCATGTGGTAACGGGAGAGGAAGCGCATACGGCAATGCCGCCGAAGGTCTTGTCCCAATATATTCCTCCGCCCTTTATACGCCAGCCGGTCCATAGAAATTCGAGCAGCTTTTCGGCCTTTTCAAGGTATTTATCCTCTCCCAAAAGCTCGTACGCTTCTATGTACTGATAGCATATCCAAGCGTTGTCGTCATAGTAAAAATCACCGCTTGAGCCTCTTCCGGCGTTATAATACATCTGATTCGGATATGTTTTTCCGGGATTTCTTATCGTCGCTCTGTTCACTTCATATGCCGGCAGACATTTTTCAAGAACATCGACGTAATATGATTTTACATCCTCGTTGTCCGGATAAAGCTTATACGCCTCGGCGAGCATCTCGATATACGCCGCAAGATACCATATTTCGCAGGCGTTTGAATTGCTCAGACCGCGTTTTAATATACCCGTGCGCTTCACATAGTACCTTTCGCAGGTATCAAGCACATACGCAAGTCCGTCAGAGGCGTACACATCTGAAGCAAGCAGCGCGGCGGTATCCCGTTCGGGCGTCAAATTTTCCGTATCCACCGTGGTAGTTGTTCCCTCCTTGTTTGATGCACAGGAAATCACGCTCGGCACAAGCATGACAAGCGCCATAAGTCCCGCGGCAATTTTTATCAAAAGTGCTTTTTTCATTTGTCATTCGCTCCGTTCTCGCTTTACAGGCGTTTTATAACGGCTGCGGCAGGCGAGCTTTCGTAATACGAAGTTTTGCCGCTTCCGTTTATACTTATATATTAGTTTATCATTATAATAACTGATTGTCAACCGATTTTTGCAAAATTCATTACTTTATATTACTTTATTTATATAACATTATATAAATTCATGTTTTTGACACATTTTTATGTTATGCTGTTTATATATATTTTTTAGGAGATGTAAACAATATGGGCCCAGGATTCGGACCTCCTATGCACCAGGATATGAACGAAAGGCTGAAAGAGCCAAGACCGACGTCTGTAAAAGAAGTACCCTTATACTTAAAAAACGTCATGGCCAAATTCTTTTCAAGGCTGTTTTATATAGTGAAGCTCGTATGGGAAGCAAAGCCTTCGCTGCTGCTTCTTATGGTATTCATGGCGTTTTTCAACGGCATTACGCCTGTCATCGGCTCGCTTATCTCCGCCAATCTCATTACAAAACTGGCGCGGGTCATCGTATTACTTGCCGAAACCGGCGTACCATGCGACATAAGCTATATACTTTTCCCTCTGATTTTGCAGTTTTCATACCTGTTTTTCACCAATCTCGTAAATCAGATAAATCAAATAATCACCAATATATCAAGTGAGATCGTCACCAATCACATAAAGATCAAAATAATGAACAAGGCAAGGGAGGTTGATCTCGCCTCTTTTGACATGCCTGATTTTTACGAACGGCTTGAAAATGCAAACCGCGAGGCTGGCACACGTCCCATTAACGTGCTGCGCTCCACATTCGGAGTTGTGTCAACGATCATCAGCGTTGTCTCCTATATAATAATACTGTGCGCCGTCGCATGGTGGATGCCTGTCGTCGTCATATTGCTCTCCGCCCCTTCCGCAATAATCACAATGCGCTTCAGACGAAAGAATTTTCTCTACATGCGCAGAAGGAGTAAGGACCGCAGGCAACTCAGTTACTATTCAAACACGATGGTAAACAAAGACCTTGTAAAGGAAATAAAGCTTTTCGGCCTTTCGGACACCTTTATCTCAAGATACAAGGAGGTCTTTGCAAAGTATTTCGCCGGTATAAAAAAGCTGGTCCTTGCCGAGGGTATCTGGAGCATATCGATATCCCTTGTGACCACCTCGGTAAACTGCATGCTGTTTTTGTACATAGCCAACCGCGTGCGATTGGGATACATTGCCGAGATAGGAACGTACTCACTTTATACCGGGGCGCTCAATTCCATTTCACACGGCGTTTCAAGCTTTATCAACACCGTCTCCTCGATATACGAGGGCACTCTGTTCATCGACAATATGATACTGTTTATGAACGAGAAAAAGAATATAGTTTCATCCCTTCCCTGTCCGAGAAAAGTCACTCACCATATTGGCCACACTATAGAATTCAGACATGTGAGCTTTTCGTATCCGGGCGTAGAAAAAAAGGTGCTTTCAGATATAAACTTAAAGCTCGAAGCCGGGGACACCGCCGTGCTTGTCGGTCTTAACGGCGCGGGAAAAACCACGCTTATAAAGCTGCTTACCCGTCTTTACGACCCTACGGAAGGAGAGATTCTTCTTGACGGTTACAACATAAAGGAATATGACCCGGACGAACTTTACAAGCTGTTCGGCATAATATTTCAAGATTTTGGGAAGTACGCGGTATCGGTTTTTGAAAACATAGCTTTCGGACAGATCGGAAAGAAGCACGAACAGGCAAATATTGAATATGCCGCAACACAGTCAAGCGCTAACGACTTTATTGAGGCGCTTCCGAGAAAGTACGAAACGCCTCTTATGAGATACTTTGAGCCTGACGGCATAGAGCTTTCTATAGGCCAATGGCAAAAGCTTTCCATCGCGCGCGCCTTTTACAGTGACAGTGATATTCTGATACTTGACGAACCGACCGCTTCGCTTGATCCCATGGCGGAGCAGGAAATATTCAACCAATTTGACAGCCTCAGAAAGGGCAAAACAACTCTCTTTATTTCTCACAGGCTTTCAAGCGCCACCACGGCGAACAAAATAATCGTCCTTGAAAACGGCAGGATCGTCGAAATAGGCGACCACCGAACGCTCATGCATAAACACGGCAAATATTATGAGCTCTTTTCCACTCAGGCAAGCAGATACATAATAAATACAGAGGATGGCGCCAAATGCGACCCGGAAAATGCCGATATAACGGACGGGGACGCAAACAACCACATGCCAAAACCTTACAAGCACCGCAGCATGGAGCGCGGCTCATGGCCTTCGCGGGAACGCCGCAACGAAGATGAAGGACGCCCCGACAAAGAGCCTATGACAGGGCCCGGTATTTTCCCTTCCGAACAAAAGTAAAATATGAAAACGGAGAACACCCAACTAAAGTTCAAGGACTTGACGCCCGTCGGACCCAAAATTGATATATCAACTGAAAAGAAAGGGCAATTTTAAAAATGAAAACAAATGCGTTTAAAAGCGCCGATATACTTATCCCGAAAAAGGATCTTGAAAAATGGGCGGTGATCGCCTGCGACCAGTTCACAAGCGACCTTAAGTACTGGCAAGACTGCGAGTCAAATGTCAAAAATGCTCCTTCCGCTCTTCAAATCATCCTGCCGGAGATATATCTTTCAAAAGACAACAGCAAGGCCGTGCGGAAAATAAACAGCACAATGTACAAATACCTTGAGGATGGCATATTCACACAGCTGCATAATTCCATGGTCTACATTGAAAGAACGCAGCATGACGGGAAAATAAGGCACGGTCTGCTCTGCGCCGTCGATCTTGAAAAGTACGATTACCGCAAAGGCTCGCACACTCTGATAAGGGCGACCGAGGAAACCGTCCCGGACAGACTGCCTCCCAGAATAAGCATAAGAAAGGACGCCCCACTCGAGATACCTCATATAATGCTGCTGATCGACGACCCCGAGAACTCAGTAATGGGCTTTTTAAAGGAAAGCGCGCCCTCCTTTGACCGGCTATACGATTTTGATCTAATGATGGGCGGAGGACATATATCGGGATACAGGCTGACAAAGGAAGCAATTGAACGCTCCTCCTCTCTTCTTGACGCGCTGGCCGCGGGGGACGACCCTTTGCTGTTTGCGGTCGGGGACGGCAACCATTCGCTTGCCGCCGCAAAAGAGTGCTATCTTATGCACCCGAACGAGAAAAACAGATACGCGCTTGCGGAGATAGTGAACATACATGACGAGGCGCTCACCTTCGAGCCTATCTACCGTACAGTGTTCGGCATGGACGCTGCCGAAATGGAGGAGGAGCTTATATCCTTCTTTGGCGATCTTGACAGTGACGGCGGCCACGAGTTTAAAATGCTCTCAAAGGACGGCTGCCGCGACATAACTCTGAAAAGGCTCTCCTTACTGCCTGTCGGCACTTTGCAGCTCTTTATCAACGCCCTTCTAAAAAAGCGTCCCGGTATCAAGGTGGATTATGTGCACGAGCTTGAAACGGTAAAAAGGCTCTCAAAGGAATGCAAAACAGTGGGATTTCTTTTCGAGGGCATGAAAAAGAGCGAGCTTTTCGCTGCCGTCAAAAACGACGGAGCACTGCCCCGCAAGACCTTCTCCATGGGCGAGGGACGGGACAAGAGATACTACATAGAGGCAAGAAGAATCAAATAAAATAATTAATAATTTGGTCCTATACTCCGATCGAGTAGGCACTAACAAGTAGCGCCTCTCACACCACCGTACATGCCGTTCGGCATACGGCGGTTCAATTCAAA
>CANPZU010000018.1 GCA_947588825.1 uncultured Clostridia bacterium | reverse complement strand
TGCCAAATGCGATACCATACAGAAGTTTTCTTTTTTTGAAACAAAATGGGTCATATCTATTTACATTGCAGAAAAAAATGTATTAAACTTTTATTTTTACTATTGATTTATCGCCAAAAATGTGATAATATAGACGGGCGGGGATTTTATTGTAAACAATTTGACTGACCGATTTTAAATAGGTTATGAAAACGGGCGCTTATTATCTGAAAAACGGTCAGATTACGTCGGGCGTTGCAATACGGCGCGGCAAAAACACGGGACGATTTTGCCGACTGTCCGACGCGATTTATGAAAGGATGCTAATTTTTTTAGCTTGGTGAAAATATGGATTACAAAAGCAACGAACACTTTTTTGACGTTAAATACAACAAAAAGACCTCTATGATATTCGTTCCCGGTGCAATCGCTGCCGGTATCGGCGGCTTCCTTATCGCGGGCAGCTATATTATCGGCGGTTTCTTTTGGATGCTCTCCAACATACTCGGCTGGCCGCTTTTGATTGCGGGAGTGGTTCTGCTTTGCGTGGCGTTCAGCAGGATGGTGAAGGAAAGCGAGGTGACCGGTGAAACAGACGAGCTTATCAAAGCCCTTAAGGACGAGTGTATTGAAAAACTTGAATATCCCTCTGACGCCGACAGCAAAGCTATCGTATTTGCGGGATGTCATATTACAAACGACAATATCGACACGGCGAGAAAGCTTAAGAGCGGCAACTACATCAATGAAAATCTGATTCTCTCCTTCTTCTATGAAAAGAACGGGGTGGTGAATATCACTCAAAGAACGGTATCCCTTGTGAAAGAAGGGTATACCGATGTTGAAAAAAAACTTTCATTTGACGACTTTGATAACGTCGCGGTCGAGACCGATACGCTTAAAAACGAAGTCAAGATCAATTTCGTCCGCTTTTATAAGGACGGCAAAGTGATCTTTGAAACGCCTCTTGTCGACAACGACTATTATAAGGAAGAGTACTTTAACTCCATAATGCACGACAAGGAAAGGCTTTCAAAACGTCAGTAATATAAAACCAAGGACGCCCTCGAGCGTCCTTGGTTTTATATAACACAAACCTTCCAAAAGGAGGAGGATATGAAAAAAAATACTGCCGTCAAAAGGCTTATATTTATGCATTTGGCCTTTTTTTGCGGCGCGGCTCTTGCGTTTTGGATTTTTAATTTTCTCGGTATAGGATGTGTCATCAAGAGACTTACCGGTTTTCCTTGTCCGGCATGCGGAATGACACGAGCTGTTCTTAGCCTTCTGCGTCTTGATTTGGACTCGTATTTGGCCTATAACCCGATGGCTCTTTTTGTCGCAGCTTCCGTCCTTCTCTATTTTCACAGAAAGCCGCTTAAGATCCCGGACAAACTTGCAAACGCCGCTCTCATAATTGTGGCGCTCTTGACCTTTGGAGTCTATATATTTCGATTGTCATGCGGGCTTATGCCGGAGGATTTATAAGTTAATATTAATATTCGGTATAAAATATAAACGATCCCGAGGTGAAATTCGGGGTCGTTTTTTGGTTTAAAACCTTACTAATAATGAAAAGTTGGGGATAAAGAAGGTCTTTTTATTTCCCAAAAGCCGGACATGTAACAATCTGTCACATAAATATTGTAACATAACGTTACAATATTGTAAGTAGGATTATTGATTATTATAAAATATCAAATAATTTGAAAATGTTATGTTGGCGGCTTCGCCGCGGAGGGGTATACTTACAATATGGACGGCATGATTGGACTGCGTGAAATCAGGCGAAAAAGAGGCTATAGTCAATTAAAGGTCGCAATGGACCTTTCAATAAGCCGTGAGGCTCTTTCCTATTACGAAAACGGCCGCAGAAGTCCGGATTTGCAAATGCTGATTCGACTTTCCGATTATTTTGACGTTTCTATAGATTACCTTATAAGAGGCCGTGAGTTTTTACGCCGTTCCTCAGTGTAAGCTTTTTTGGCAGCCGCTGCGATTACTTAGGCTTTTGTTTTATATAAACATTCGCATGAAGTTATCAAAATTTTTCTGCTTTGTACGACCCATTATGGTTGCAAGGTCGTATATCCAAAGAATACCGCAAAGTCCGCCGGTAAGAAGCTTTAGAACGCCCATTCCCACGTCGTCTATCATGAAGCGGTCGACGCCAAAGGTTCCGACGATAGCCGAGATAATGATTATTGTCGTGGGGTCCTTAAGGTTGTTCACAGCGGAAGAGACGACTATGTATTTTTCGTCATCTAAAGCGTAAAGCTTATTTCTCAGCTCCATTATTCTCTCGGGCGGGAAGTATTTCATATTCTGGTTGAGCCAAAGGTCAACTTTCATTTGTTCCATAAAAATCTCCGTCTCGCCGCATGGCGGCGCATGTATATTAAATATTATTCACAAATGCGAAAAGGTGCAAAAAGCGGGCATTTACGGCTTTTTTGGCGCATTTCACATAATAAAGCGGCAAGGCCGCCGCAAATGGCGGCGGCCATTTCAATACTTTGAACACTTTGAACAAAAATAGAGGTTTTGTGGCCCTCGCGCATTTATTAAAACAATGCGGGCTTATTTCAGAGCGTTCATTATAGCTTCGAAGTTTTTGTTTCTGGTTTTTTTGGACGATCCGATTATATCGATTATCCAAAGTATGTAGCAAAGTCCGCCGGTAAGGAGCTTTAAAATACCCATTCCTATCTCTCCGAACATAAAACGGTCGACCCCGAGCTCTCCGAGAAAAATGGAGATTATGAGCATTACGGTCGGATTCTTCAGCTCGGTAGATGTTGCGATAAGATATTTCGACTCGTCGGCGTTATAAAGCGCGTCGCGTATCGGAACTATCATTTCTGCCGGGAGCGATTTGGAGTTCGCTGCTATCCAAGCGTCTACAACTTGTTTTTCCATTTTTAAAACCTCACTTGTATAAAGTTTATTTGTCAATATAAGATTAGCAGTTTGTTCACTATCTGTCAATATATAGTGACATATTGTTACATACATTATATGGTTATAATTCCTCTTTAATGAATCATAACAAAAATTCGGGGCTGTAATTCAGCCCCGAAAAAACGTTATTCGTTTTGTAAATGTGAACTTAGACGCATCTTGGAGACAGGCCCTTTTGAGCAAACGAGAGATATTTCTTCTTTATACGCGCCGAGACAAAAATGTTTTCGGACGGTTCTTTGCGCGGTCGATTAATAAAGAAATGAAGAAATGAAGATCAGATCATAAATCTAAAGTACCTGTACCAAATCTTTTTGAAAATATTCAGCGCCTTATATTCGACTTTGACAAGCTGCGAGAGGTATTCGCCGAGCATTGAAAGCTCCTGGCGCGTCAGCACCTTGCCGAATTCCTGCTTGCCTATAAGCTGTGTGACCTCGGTAAATGTCATTGGCAGGGTAATGGCGCGGCGCTGCCGTTTTACCTCCTCCGGCTTTGTAAGGTCGTATTCATCGACTCTCTTGGCAAACTGCGTGGGGTCCTCTCCGACTCTCGGGCGTTTGCCTATGATATACTGGGTGTCATAGATCGAGTCGCAAATGATTGCAGCAACTTTGTTTTTGTCATCCTCGTTTTCAAAGGTTCCGTAAATCGCCCGGTCGATATAATACCGTCTTGCTTGAACTATGCGATGTACACGTTTTATGTGAAGTACGATGATAAGTACGGCTCCCGCAATTACCGCTATTATTACAAGTAAGGTGATAAGCGACTTGACATTAAACGGAACGGATGTCGTTTCTTCTTCCTCATTATCGTCGGGTTCGGCGGTTTCGGGTTCGGTCGTCACAGGGGGAGGCGTCGTCGTCTCGTCGCTTGTGGTGTCGTTTGGCGTTACCGGGTTGCCGTTCTCGTCGAATTTGTCGATAGCTCCGCCGAGTTCTTCTTTATACTCATAGAGGTTTGTATAGAAAACCGGAGTGGGCTCATAAGTCCTCCAACCGAGGCCGTCGATATACACTTCCACCCAAGCGTGGGCGTTTCTGTCGGTGACATTTGTCACATATTCGGCGACCGGCGCTTCTTCACCCGCGTCGATTTGTTCTTGTGTAAGCTTTGGAGCCTTGTTAAAGCCGCTTGCCACATACCCCTGAACGTATCTTGCCGGATAGCCCATCATTCTGAAAAGCAGGGTTGCCGCTGTGGCAAATTGGACGCAGTATCCGTTTTTGGTTTCAAGCAGGAAGGAGTCAAGGTCGCTTTCGTACTGACCGCTCGGTTTTGTGGGCGTCAGGCTGTACTCGTAGTTTTTGACAAGGTAGTCTATAACGCACATAAGCTTGTCGTGAGTGGTATTAAGGTTCTCGGTGAGAGGCATTATCTCATCGTATATCTTTTGCAGTCCTTCGGTGACCGTAACGTCGGTGTAAAAATCGTGAACATAAGATGTGTAAGCGTTTACCAGCGACACATTGTTTCTTGTCCAGCTCATGCGATCGCTGTTCTTCATTTTCAGATAATTTGAGTAGGTATTTACAAGCCCTTCCGACAAAATTCCGAAACCCTGACGTTCGAGGGCGGCTTTAAATGCCGCGATATTTTCCTCGCTGTTGTTATTTTGATAGCTGTTGTCTATATACTCGATAAGAAGCTTATAGCCGAGCGCCATTTTTTCGGCGTTTTCTGCATAATTGCTTTCAATATATGTAGGAGTTACGGCGCTTGCGGTGTACGACTTTTTAAGATTGAACCAAGTGGAGCGATAAATACCGTCGGAATACAGTTCCATTTTTTCTTTGTATCTGTCGCTGCGACTTTCAAATTCATAAAGTCCCCTCAGGCTGTTGTATGCGGAGGGCAGCACGTAAATAAGACCTGTGTTTCTGACATATTCAATGTCGATAAATGTTGATACAAATCCGAGCTGAGTGCTTGAATAGTGGTCGGAGTCCGCATTTATCGCCGTGCTGGCGGGATCATACAAGGTGTAAAGAAGAGAGGTTATATCATCTCCGGTGAATCCGCCGTAGTCGTACTGAATTTCTTTTCCCATTTGTTTATAGTCGTCATCGTCGATGACCGACCAGGTGTCCTTGCCGGGAGTGAAGTTCTTGCCTATCCAGCCGCGAAGATAGATGTTTCTTCTGTTTATCTCGGAGCCGACTGTAAACAGCACCGTGTCGGTGGGCTCGATATCCGTAATCTTTGCGGAAGTCTCCCTGTTTAAGGTGTTCATCTTATTATACTTGGGGTCTCCCCCGGTAAGAAGGGTGGTAAGGATAAGTCTCGCTTCCTCCATGCTGCGGCTTATCGGGCCGATCTCTATAAATCGGTCGTTGATTGTAACCGTGGGAATCAGAAGCATGATCATGGCAAGTACGCCGGCTACCGCCGCGGAGTATCCGCTGTACGCACGGCTCTTTCTGGATTTCTTGTGATTGCGGTATATCTTATCGTATGCGGAAAGCACGATCGCCGAGCAAAGGCCGGCAAGAGTGCACGCGATGCCCCAGTTGGTGTTGCACAGATTGTAGGTAAAGCAAACGGCGCACAGTCCTCCCCCGAAGATGATCATGGGTATAAGTCTCGTCCTCTTTGCGGAAAAGGCGGCGAAGATAAGGGAAAGCAGGGTGGCAAGCGCGAAAACTCCGCCGTATGGCAAAAGATTATCTGAAATGCCCCCGAAGTAGGGAAGAGAGATGTTGCTTATCGCCGCGAAGCCTCTTGAGGCAAGTCGCTGCATGACCCTGTTGACGAGCACCTCGACGCCCGAGACATAAAAGGTCAGAATATTGCCCGCAAAAAGGAAAAAGCCTCCGACAAATAGGGCGATAAGCCCGAGTCCGATAAGTGAGAGCCATCCTCCTATAAATATAAGCGAAAAGGCGCTGACGACAAAAACGCAGTAAATAAGCAGCGGTATCCAGTTCACCTCCGTCAGAAGGAAGGAATCGCACACCATTATGCAGACGCCGAAAACCGAGAAGGCAATGGCGAAAAAGCGCAGGAAATACCCAATCGACATAGTAATTAACGAACCCTGCATTTTGTTCGGGTCGTAAAGCTGATATCGATTCATTTTGGCGAGCTTTTTCTCTTTTTTAAGAAGCTTTTTAGCCTTTTTTGCTTCTTTTTTGGCGTTTTTGCTCACCGCGCCCGACTTTTTTTCATTCTTTTTCATCGTCATTATCCTCCTTTCGCCTGTTTGTAAGTGCGGAGGCGACATCAAAGTGAGCCGAGTAAACTGAAACGCCCTGTTTGGAAAGGGCGCTCGCGCACGCCTCTACCTCCGAGTAAAATTGCTGTGCGTATGAAGGAGCGACTTTTTCGGCGGGAGTGAATATATAAGCGTCAATATCAGAGGAGATTGCCGCTCTTATCGCTGACACATTGGCGGAAAAGCTCCTGTCCGGAGCGCCCGTTACACATATAACGGCTGTGCTTTCGGGACTTACCGAGCCCGCCTCGGTAAACAAATCAAGCAGCGTCTTTTGCGTATATGTGACAGGGGAGGAGGCAAAGAAGCGGTAAGACTGTTCAAATTCCTGCATGCTTGCAAATCTGAGCGCACAAATGTCGGAGCTGCTGCGCTGGTCGAACCAGGCGAGGGTTACGGTGTTGTTGGGCTTTTCAAGGTATTTGCCGACGATAGCTATAGCCGCTTCCACAACGCCGTCGACCGCGAACTCGTTTATGTCGTTTTCAAGGCGTTTGTCCTCGGCGTCATATCTTCTTGCGGTGTCGCAGAGGATGTAGGTTTGAGTCTCGCTGTTTTGCGAGTACTGCTTGACCATGAGCTCCTCCGTCTTCTCGGAAAGCTTCCAGTGTATCGACCTCAGAGAATCCCCGCTTATGTAGGCTCTTATGTCGGTAGTCTCGGTGTTGTCGCTTCCGGCCATTCTGATTACCGTTTCGGTGTTCTCAATAGCGATGTCCTCATAGCCTCGCTCGGGCATGATAAGATGGCGCGGCAGAACGAATATCTGTCTGAACAGATTAATCTCGACTCTGAGTGAGAAGAAGTGAAAAAAGTCATGTATGAACAAATCTGATACGCCTATATCGTACGCTCCGCGGTATTTGAATTTCACCGTTTTATCTATAACGTAACTGCCCATTGATATAAGGGAGAGCATCGTCAGCTGAGAGTCCGATCTTACGGCGTTGTCGCCGGGGATTGTTATTACCGCCTCAACAAAGGGAAACGGTATCGGCGACTCGTTTGACAGAGCAAGCGAAAAGCTCACTTCGCTCATTTTTTCCACCTCGGTGGCGCTGCTGTCAAGGTACAGCTTTATAAATAAAGCGCCCAGCAGCATGTAAACCAGTGAAATAATGGGTAAAAGTATGATAAACACAAAAATCACGGCGGATACCGGAGAAATAAGCGCCTGAGTAAAGAGCAGGGCAAAGGGAATCAGCACAATAAGTATCCAAAAATTTTTGTGAAATCTGAATTTCGGCAGGGGCTTTGGCTCGTCTGAGGGAGCTTTTATTCGTTTCAGTAGGGTGGGCAGCGTCTTAATACGGTTGACCAGCGCCCGTAATTTTTCTTTCATCGACAGTAGGACCGTGCCTTTCATCTTTTAATTGTGTGTATAGCCCTGTCAAATCGGGTCACTGTTTGGGCTGTTCGGTATCGTTGCTTCTCGCGCCTTTAAAGGGGACCTCGGTCTTGCTTATTATCTCTGAGAGTATGGAATCTACCGATATGTGATTGAGCTTTGCCTCCTGAGTGAGGACGATTCTGTGAGCTATGACATGTTTGAATATGACCTTGACGTCCTCGGGCAGAACGTACTCGCGCCCCTGCATGAACGCCCACGCCTGCGCCATTCTCATGACGGCAAGCGACGCGCGCGGGGAGGCGCCGAGATTTACTGACGGGTGCTTTCTCGTCGCGGCGACAAGCGCCACTATGTACTTGCATACCGCTTCGTCTATCTGAAGATTGGCAACCGTTTTTCTCATATTAATAATGTCGTCGATGCTTGTGACCGCCGACACGTTATCAAGCGGATTGACTCCCTGACGTCCCGTGAGGATTTGAGTCTCCTGCGCTTCGGAAGGATAACCCATACTTATTTTCATGGCAAAACGGTCAAGCTGCGCTTCGGGCAGAGGGAAGGTGCCGACAAAGCCCTGCGGGTTTTGCGTTGCTATTACCATGAAAGGCTTTGGAAGCTCGTATGTGACTCCGTCGACCGTGACCTTGGATTCCTCCATCGCCTCAAGAAGAGCGGACTGTGTTTTGGGAGAAGCGCGATTTATCTCGTCGCCCAAAAGGATGTTCGCCATGACAAGTCCTTCTCTAAACTCAAAGCTCTCGGTCTGACGATTGTAGATGTTGAATCCCGTGATGTCAGAGGCCATAACGTCAGGCGTGAACTGCGCGCGTTTGAATGACAGACCCGCCGCCTTTGCAAGAGCGGAGGCGAGTGTAGTTTTTCCCACTCCGGGGACGTCCTCGATAAGTACATGCGATCCCGAAAGAAGCGCGCACACGAGAAGTGTTATCTCATTTCTCTTTCCCACCACTACTTTTTCGGTCTCGGAGATAAGGGCCTTTGACGATTTTGTCGCGTCAATGAAATTGAAAACTGCGTTTTGGTTGCTCATTTGATCCTCCGTGTTTTTTTATGTGTTTATTTAATTTAATATTAAAACAGTTGTAAAGTTTAAAAACTGTAACTTTCCGTGATAGTTTAGTTTTAAAAAAGCAAAAATTACATTTTATTATAACATACCGACAAAAAAACTGCAAGTGCTCTGAACCTTTTAGTGTAAATTTACCTCTCGGTTTTTATTAACAAAGTGTAAAGAAAACTCAAAATTGACCTTGGATGAGCATAATGTACCGAAACTTGTTGACTTTGGACGTCATTTATTATATAATTTATATAAACAATATCATCGGCGGATTTTACAAATCTTTTGCAAATCTTTTGCCGCGGTTTTTCTTATAGCAAGCTCATGAGGAGCGTTATTATAGTAAAAACCGGGAGATTTATATGCTCGCTTGCCGATGTGGCATCAGCGATCGGCATTTCTTTTTCTCATGGCCCTTCGGGCGCGTACGGAAAGGAACTTGCAATATAAATATAAGTAAGGTAAATAAATAGCCGCAAAGGCGATATGGAGGTAATAAAAATGATAAAAGTTACTGTGTGGAACGAATTCTGCCACGAAAGAACCGAAGAGGCCGTGAAAAAGGTATATCCCGAGGGAATTCATAAGGCGATTGCCGACTTTCTCACGTCAGACGAGATAAGCGTCAGATGCGCTACCCTTCTTGATGACGAGTGCGGTCTTACAAACGAAGTGCTCGACGATACCGACGTTCTAATATGGTGGGGCCATATTAAGCATCACGAGGTTCCCGAAAAGATCGCCCTGCGCGTGCGTGACAGCGTTCTTAAGGGTATGGGATTTATCGCCCTCCACTCGGCCCATCACAGCAAGCCGTTTAAATATCTTATGGGCACTACATGCAATGTCAACTGGAGAGAGGACGGAGATTTCTGCCGCACCTGGATATGCGATCCCTCGCATCCGATCGCAAAAGGACTCGGCAGGTATATTGAGATCCCTCATGAGGAAATGTACACCGAACCCTTCGGCATTCCCGAGCCCGACACCACCCTTATGTTAAATTGGTATGACAGCGGCGAGGTCTTCAGAAGCGGATGCTGCTATAAGAGAGGTTACGGCAAGATCTTTTATTTCCAGCCCGGTCATGAAACCTACCCCACATACTATATTCCCGACGTTCAAACCGTCATAAGAAACGCCGTTAAATGGGCGGCTCCCGACTATCGCGTCAAAGAACTCATTTGCCCCTGGGTTCCGAGAATCGACTCAGATAAGAAGTAAACCTTCAAGAAATACCCCTAAAAAACTTTGTGACTGGGGGACGTATGTCCTCATGCGAGGTTTTCGCCCTTGAGTCGCAGCGTCTTGCCCAAAAATGCGCCGCACAGCCTTTTTTTCGCTTTGCAAAGCGCAAAATATATTAAATGCAGTCCGCTTAATACTTAATGCACAACGCTCTTGCTTAATAGGGCCAAGGGTGCAAAGCGGCTGCCGTCAACAACGCTCGTCTTTTCAGGCGAGCTTTTGTTGTTTAAAAAAATATTTATTAATTTATATTTTGCCTTTCTTTTTTGACAACGGTCGGCATCACAATAAATGGCGGCGACTTAAACGGGTACAGCACGCAAATTCGAAAAAGGATAAATGCAAGGGCAATTTATTTACGGATAAAGGCTAAAAAATTACACATAATAGCTTTGAATACAAGTCGTGAACGGAGGAGAGTATGTCGGATGAAATGTTGGTGCGTTACTGCTCTCCCACTTTGGCGGGTATCAAAACGGCCAATATGTTTGCTTTAAAATACTCAAGCTGCCATTTGCTTATATGCGAGCTTGAAAAACGGAACGTTTCGTTTTCGCCGAAGGGAGTCAGGGTACTTCCGCTGCGTTTTCGCTCGGGCAGCGCGCTTATATACCTTTACCGTCCGGAGCGCCTTGGACGCGACCTTAGGCAAAAGAGCGTTTGCAATCTTTTGAGTCAATTGGGATATGACTGCGCGCAAACTCCCGAGGCATATCTTTCACGCCTTATTTACAGGCTTTACAAAAATGAGAGCTTTCCGCATGAGATCGGTCTTTTTCTCGGTTATCCCGCAGAAGATGTGTGCGGCTTTATTAAAAATGAGGCGGCAAAGTGCAAATTTTGCGGGTACTGGAAGGTATACGGCGATGAAATGACGGCAAGGGCGCTTTTTGAAAGATATAAAAAATGCACAAATATCTATGCGGCGCAGCTTAAAATGGGAAAGACGATTGAGTTTTTGACAGTGGCAGAAGGGCGTCGGCGCTAATTTTAAATTGATTAAATAAAAAATACTTAAACTTATTGTTTGTTGAGAAAGGGAAGATCATGAGCAAAATCGCAGTAGTATATTGGAGCGGAACAGGCAACACTGAAAGTATGGCAAAGGCGGTGCTGAATGGAGCAAAGTCCGCGGGCGCAGAGGGCGTTCTCTTTTCGGCTTCCGAATTTGACCCGTCCGCCGCGGATGATTTTGACGGTATCGCCTTCGGATGCCCGTCAATGGGCTCAGAGGAGCTTGAAGAAAGTGAATTTGCCCCCATGTTTGAGGCGTGCGAAGGGAAGCTTGAAGGAAAGAAAACGGCGCTTTTCGGCTCCTACGGCTGGGGAGACGGAGAGTGGATGAGAAGCTGGAGGGACAAGTGTCTGTCCGACGGCGCACGTCTTACCGGCGAGTGCGTAATATGCAACGGCGAACCCGACGACGGCATTCTTAAAAAATGCGAAGCGCTCGGCGCCTCGTTAGTTTAAAACAGGCAGAATATAAATTTGTTATGTACGATTGCATATGCAATAAATAATAAAAGCGTATGAAGTACTGTCTGCAAAAATAAAAGAGGCTCAGGCAAAGGATAAAAGATCCGCCTGAGTCTCTTTGATTACTCTTATTCGTCTTATTTTTGTTTTATTCGGTATAAATATCTCAGATGATCACTCGGTATTTAGCGGTGATGTATTCAACGGGATTGCCGGAATACACGCCCGCAAAATGCCAGCTTACATCGATGGACAACTCGCCTGAGTTAAAATCTTCGACGGTGATCGTCTTTTCGGCGACAAGTGTGCGTATTATCTTTTTGCCGCTTATATCGATTGCCGAGGTCGTGAATTTTTCCTCTTTTCCGTTGACGGTTATAACGCCGTCCGAGCGGGCTCCGACCTTAAGAGAGTAGCTTTCAATATATATTTTAAGATCAAGCTTTGTGTCTTTGCCGTCTTCTGCGACCTTCCATTCGACATACAGCTTTATTGAGTCCTGGTTGGTGCTGTAGAAGCTTCCGGAAGTCTTGCCCTGTTCAGGCTCGGGATCAGGCTCAGGCTCGGGATCAGGCTCGGGATCAGGGTCAGGGTCGGGATCAGGATCAGGGTCGGGATCGGGATCAGGGTCGGGATCAGGGTCGGGATCAGGATCAGGATCAGGGTCGGGGTCGGGGTCGGGGTCGGGATCAGGGTTGGGATCGGGATCGGGGTCAGGGTCAGGGTCGGGATCGGGGTCAGGGTCAGGGTCGGGATCGGGATCGGGATTGGGATCAGGGTTAGGGTCGGGATCGGGCGCGTTAGTCTCTCCGGGGATTATCGGTTTGTCGTCTCCTTGGTCGGCAGTGGTCAAGGACGTTGTTGTAACATTCTTGTCGGAGCCGTCAGTTTTGACCGAGGGGTTCGGGTCGTTTGAATTTGCCGTTGTGAGTATGATAGCCACCGCAAGTATCACAATAAGGGTTACAAGCGTCACGCATATCATAACAAATGTCATTTTTACGCCTGAATTTTTGCTTGCCATATTTGTTCTCCTTCTTCTTTGTATCAATGTATTTAAAACTCGTATTTAAGCGTTCTTGAGAATAGCGCCTCTATGGCGTCCTTGGGAGGCTTGCCTTCATAAAGGACGCTGTATATTTCATGGCAGATGGGCATTTCCACATTTAGACGTGTGCAAAGCTTTTCAATGGCGAGGGCGGTATAGTACCCTTCGGCGAGCTTGTCGTATTTTTCGCCCTTTACATACATTTCGCCGAACATTCTGTTATGGCTGAATTTTGAAAAGACGGTCGCCTCATAGTCGCCGAGGTGACACAGTCCGTAGGCGGACTTGCCCTGTCCCCCCATGGCGTCGATAAGCTTTGCGACTTCATAGGGAGCTCGGCTCATGAGCGCGCCCTTAAGGGAGGATATCCCCAGCCCGTCGAGCATGCCCGCGGCGATACCTATCACGTTTTTTGCGGCGGCCCCTATTTCGTTGCCGATAAGGTCGCAGCCGTAGTAAAATCTTATAAGGTCGCTTGAGAGATTGTCGACAAGCATTTCCTTGGTGCTTTGGTCGTCGCTGTCTATTACCATGCAGTTCGGAACGCCCTTTACAAATTCCTGCGGATGCCCGGGTCCTATCCACACGGCGATTTTGCAGCTCTCTGCCAAAAACTCGCGCGCGATCTCGGTAAGCCGTTTACCCGTGCTTATTTCGATGCCCTTCATGCACAAAATAAAAACCTTGTTTTCCAAAGAGCGCTTGCTTATTCTTTCCATAAGCGCGCGAAGGGCCTGAGAAGGGACTGAAATAATGATGATATCGCTAAGAAGCGCTTTGTCTATATCCGAGGTTATGAGGGTGTCGTGAGAAAAGGTAACGGTGCCGTTTGTTCTTTTATCGCGCAGCTCGATAAAATCGGGCGCGCTTTCCTCGCCGCAGATTGTTATGCTGTGACCGACTCTGTTTACATACCATGCGATAAAGGATCCCCAGCGCCCGGTACCTATTATTGAAACGTTCATTTGAGTATTCTCCCATTTATTGGATTTTATTCCGCCTTGGCTGCCGATAAGGCAAGAGAGAGGGCTTCAAGGGCGGAAGATAAACGCACCTCGTCGCGATTTTGACCTTCGAAATTATACCTTCTGCTCACGTAAAAATTTTTTCCCTTTACGCTGATATACACGGTGCCAACCGGTTTGCCCGGTACAGCGCCGGTTGGACCGGCAATCCCGCTGACGGCAATTGCGATATCCGCTTCAAACAGCCGCATCGCTCCCGAGGCCATCTGCCTGACGCATGCGTCAGAGACCGCACCGTCCTTTGAAAGAACGTCCTCGCTCACGCCTAAGAGGGAAGACTTTATATTGTTGGAATATGACACGAGCGAGCCGTCAAACACTGCCGACGAGCCGGGAACCGAGGTAATGAGCGCGCCGATAAGTCCGCCTGTGCATGATTCCGCGGCTGTGAGCTTAAGCGACCTTTTTGCGCAGAGCTCGACAAGCTCTTTTGCGGCAAGCGCGCACTCGTTTGTTGCTTTGCAAATATCCATAATTATAAATTCGATGACCTCCGATGCGATTATTTTCCCACGCAGAAATTGTGAAAGATCCTATCGACTATATCCTCGCTCACTTGACGTCCGTCGCTTTCTCCGAGCCTTGCAAGTGCCTCTTCAATATCAAGTCCCGCGATATCCTGTGTATAACCGTCCTCTAACGTTCGAATACCGTGTATAAGCGCGTTGCAAGACGCTCTTATCGAGGCGGCCTGACGCGCGTTGGCGATTGTCGCCTGTTCACTGAAATCTATATCTCCCGCGTCGAACATCGACAAGACTGCCCTTTCCAGCTCGTTTATCCCAAAAGGAGTGACGGCGTCGGTTTTTATCACAAAATCAAAGGATGAAAGGTCCGCGCTAAAAGCATCCCCAAGGTCGCTTTTGTTCAGCAGGGCGATTTTGCGGCAGCGTTTCTTTTTTGATATTTGCTCTATAATGGCGATATCGCGCTCATCTGCCGCGCAGGAAGAGTCAAAGACCGCGATCACAAGCTCCGCCCGATCCAGCAGCTCCAGCGAGCGCTCGATTCCCGCGTTTTCGAGCCTGTCTTGACTTTTTCTTATTCCCGCGGTGTCGCACAGTTTAAGCAGAACGCCGTTTATACTGACGTTGTCCTCGATAAAATCGCGCGTCGTACCTTCGATATCGCTGACGATTGCCCGATTTTTTCCAAGAAGCAGGTTGAAAAGAGAGGATTTTCCCGTGTTTGGCTTTCCTGTGATAACTGTATATATCCCTTCGTTTACGCTCCTTGCGTTTTCATAGGTGGCATAGAGCGCTTCAAGCTCTTCAAGTACCCTGTTCAGACCTCTTTTCATTTCATCGACGGTCAGGTCTGAAAGGTCCTCGTCGGGATAGTCGGAATAGACATATGACCTTGCAAGCAGATCGGCAAGCTCGTCATAAAGGGCGTTTATCTTTTTTGTCAGTGTCCCCGAGGCGTGCGAGAGAGCAAGGCGAAGCGCTTTTGTACTTTCCGCGTCGATTATACCGATCACGGCTTCCGCCTGTGAAAGGGAGAGCTTGCCGTTCATAAACGCCCGTTTTGTGAATTCTCCGGGGCCCGCGGGCAGCGCACCCGCTTCAAATACCGCCTGAAGGACCTTTTTTGAAACGAGCACGCCGCCATGGCAGCTGATTTCAACGGCGTCCTCTCCCGTGTATGAATGGGGGGCGGCAAAGCGTACTATCATGCCGCTGTCTATAAGCTCATTGTTATAGCAGATATGGCCATATTTCATTAGGTTTGCATCGATGCTTGAAGGAAGGACGCCTCCGGCGACCTTAAAGACCTTGTCGGCAATATCAAACGCTCTCTCTCCCGAAATGCGTATTACCGCTATGCCGCCCCTGCCGTATGGGGTGGAAATGGCCGCAACGGTGTCAAGGCCGAGAATGTCGGTGTTCATTGCTTAGCGCATCCTTTCTCTGTCTTGTTTGCGTTTGCGCACACCTTGTTGAGCGGGCAGACGGCGCAGTCGTACCCTCTTGCGGGGCAGTACTCTCTTCCAAGCATCACTATTCTGTGGCAGAAATCACTCTGCTTTTCAGGAGGGAGGAGCAAAGAAAGGTATTTTTCTATCTTTTCGGGCTGCTTTACATTCTCGTCTATAAGTCCGAGACGTTTTGTTATTCTTATGCAGTGCGTGTCTACCACCACAGCGGGCTTTTTGTATATGTCCCCCAAAAGAAGGTTTGCCACCTTCCGTCCGACTCCGTCAAAGGTGAGAAGCTCCTCCATGCTGTCCGGCAGAACGCCGCCGTATACCGTAACAAGGCGTTTTGCGCACGATATTATATCCGCCGCCTTTACACGGTAAAGCCCGCACGGCCGAACTATATCCATAACTCTTGAAATATCTGCGTCGGCAAGCGCATTTGGTGTGGGATATTCGTGAAAAAGCGTCTCGCAGACGGTATTGACGCGTTTGTCGGTGCACTGTGCCGAAAGTCTTGCCATAACAAGAAGTTTCCACGGTTCGCCGTCATAAGTAAGCGCGCAGAGGGCGCTTGGGTATATTTTCTCAAGCAGCTCTATGGCGGCAAGAGCTTTTTCGCGTTTGCTGTCTGTGTCGGAGTTCATCGCGGTATTTCCTTCGTTTTTTTGATTGTTTACATTCAAGCGTCAGGGCGTGCGGTAAAATTAAAATAACATAGCTTCGCACTGCGCCTGCTTTTGCTTTTTATTGGTTTTTGTTTTGGCTTTGACGGATAAACATTATGTTCCCGAAAGCAAGGGCGAGAATTATGAATATGACAAGCGCGGGACAAAATACAAAGTAAAAGCCAAGATTGAACTTAACGATTATAAGGTTTATCTCAATGGGGCTCGTGATACCGAGATTTACTTTATAGCCAAGCCAGCTTAAAAAGGAAACGTTTTTTGAGATAAACGCGACAACCTCGCCGATTATTGCTCCCGCAACTGCAAAGATCACGTTCATGGCTCCTTTTTTGAGTTTTTTTACTTTCTTTGCGCTTTTTTCACTGTTCATGTCTTTTTCCTTTCTTAAGCTTTTTATTTCTTATATTGACTATTGACGTATTGATGTCGCGTTTGCTCAACCCTTTATTCTTCTTATCGCCTTTTTGGTGGGATAGCGCTTTTGATAGCTTTGCACGATCGATCTGCATTCCGCGGGTCCCTCCACGGTGAATATAAAGTGCTCCGAAATCGGAGAGATTTTGTCAAGAAGCTCACGACGGTCCGCCATGTATGTGGGCACGCTGTTGAGCACTATCTCTCTCCCGCCCTCCGAAAGCACGGGAAACGCCGCGCCCGTTCGGTCTCGTAAAAGATTTGTGCCGCACGGCTTTTCAAGGACCATAAGAGGCTGCCTGCCGTAAACTATAACGCACTTTTTTGCCTTTATGTCCCTGATTTGCGCGAGTATAAGCTCGGGCGAAAGTATTACGTCCTCAAGCTCGTTAAATACCGACGCTGCGGGATTTGAGGAAATGTTTAGCCTGAAATCCCCGTGAAGTATGAAGCCGAGCTCACGCGCAAGAGCTATGTGGCCTATGTTTCCGACAAGGGCGTGAAGAGCTCCTTTTTTTCTTGCAGCTTTGAGTTTTTCCTTTACATCAGACAGTTCGCTGTCAGGTATGACGGGCGGAAAAAGCACTCCCTCGGCCTTGTATTTTTCAAAAGCGTCAAGCGGAATATAGTTTATATCAAAATATCCGTCCCCTATCATGCATGACGGATTATACCATCTCGCGCTTCTTTTGGGCTCAAAATCGCATTTGGAATATGTCAACGGGAAAAGTCCCGCAGGCAAAGAGACTTTGTTGCCGACTTGCTTAATCGGCGCCCTTTTCTGCGAATCGCACTTTGGCGCGTCGGGCAAAAATCGCCTTGTGGCGCTCTTGTCCGCCTCTCGCCGCACGCCGTTCATATCGGTTTTCTTTCCGGTAAAATAACCGTCGGTAAAGCCGTCGCGTGAAAAAATGTCAATAAGCAGCTTTATCTCCTCTTCGGCGGCGTCCCGCCTCTGATCAAGCAGTCTTCGGTATATCGAGACTGTGCCGTACACGTAATCGGGGGATTTCATTCTTCCCTCGATTTTGAGAGAGGCGACCCCCGTTTTTAATATGTCGCAGATGTGCCCGGCAAGACACATATCCTTTAGTGAAAGCGGATACCTTCCGTTGTATTGCATGCGGCAGGGTTGAGCGCATTCGCCGCGGTTGCCGCTTCTTCCGCCTAAAAAAGAGGAAAACAGGCATTGCCCCGAGGCGCTCACACACATCGCCCCGTGTACGAACATCTCAATCGGAATAGGCGAGTTTGCGGCAAGATATGTAATGTCCCGCCTGCTCAGTTCCCGTGCGCACACCATTCTCGAAAAGCCGAGGCCATGAAGAAACCGCGCGGCGTCAAGATTGTGTCCCGAGACTTGAGTGGACGCGTGCAGCGCAAAATCGGGAAAATATTCCCTGACCATTTTCGCATATCCGAGATCGGCGACAATAAGCGCGTCGACCCCGATGTTGTATAAAAACTCGGTCTGCATCAGAGCGTCCTTAAGCTGCCTGTCAAGAAGGACCGTGTTCATCGTCACATAGACCCGTACTCCCGCGCCGTGCGCCGTCGCCACTGCTTCGCAAAGCGCCTCCCGGCTAAAGTTTTTCGCATTCATGCGCGCGTTAAACAGAGTCGTACCAAGATAGACGGCGTCAGCCCCCGCCCGAATCGCCGAGTGAAGAGCTTCGGGCGACCCGCAGGGCGCAAGCAGTTCGGGTATGCTTATCTGCCTTGTAGCGTCATTTTCCATGCTCCGAACCCGCCTTAAAATTTTTCGATAAGATTATTATATCACAGAAGTATCAATAAATCAATAGACAACATATTAAATTAAATTCGGCTCCTTTCCTTGCTCGCGAGCGCGGGAGCAAAAAGTTACTGCGGACGCATAAAGCGCGAAAAAAACAGGCGCACACGAAGGGAGCGTGTGCGCCGCAAAAGGAGAATGTAGAGCAAAATGATAAATTTACTGAGCAGCGTCGACGATAGCTGCGAAGGCGTCCGCCTTAAGGGAGGCGCCGCCGATGAGGCCGCCGTCTATATCGGGCATGGCGAGGAGCTCCGCCGCGTTAGAGGCGTTCATGGATCCGCCGTACTGAATTATAGCCGCTTTTGCGACCGCCTTACCGTACTTTTTGGCGATAACGCTTCTGATGATCGCGCAGACCTCGTTTGCCTGCTCGGCGGTTGCGGTTTTGCCGGTGCCGATTGCCCAAACGGGTTCGTAAGCTATTATGACGTTTTGCATTTGCTCGGCGGTGATACCGAGAAGGGCGAGCTTCAGTTGTTTTGAGACGACTTCGGCGGTTATTTCCTTTTCTCTTTCGTCAAGGGTCTCGCCGATGCAGACTATTGCTGTAAGTCCCGCCTCAAGAGCGGCTTTTGTGCGGAGGTTGACGGTTTCGTCGGTCTCGCCGAAGTATTGACGGCGTTCGCTGTGTCCGATGACAACGTATTTCACACCCGCGTCGACCAGCATATTTGCCGATACTTCGCCGGTATACGCTCCGCTTTTCATAAAGTGCACATTTTGCGCGCCGACCTTAACCGAGGTGCCGGCAAGCGTCTTTGTCACGGCGGAGATATCGACAAAAGGCACGCATACTACGATATCGCATCCTCTTTTTCCCTTGACCTTTTCAAAGAGCTCGCCCGCGAAGGCTTTTGCCTGCGAGGGAGTCATATTCATTTTCCAGTTTCCTGCGATGACAGGTCTTCTTTTTCTCGATGACATTGTAAAAACCTCTCAGTCCTTATCGTTAAGGCATGCGATGCCGGGAAGCTCGATGCCCTCAAGGAACTCAAGGGAAGCGCCGCCGCCGGTCGAAATATGAGTCATTTTATCGGCAAAGCCGAGAGCTTCGACTGCCGCCGCACTGTCTCCTCCGCCTATTATTGAGATGGCGCCGCTCTCGGCGACCGCGGAGGCGACCGCTTTGGTACCTGCGGCAAAGTTCTCCCATTCGGAGACGCCCATCGGGCCGTTCCAAATTACGGTTCCTGCGTTTTGGATGGTTTTGGAGAAGAGCTCCTGAGTTTTGTGTCCGATATCAAGTCCCATCCATCCGTCGGGAATGGAATCTGAGTAGATAGTCATATATATTGTATCTTCCTTGTATTCCCGGCCGATGACGTTATCGACGGGGAGAAGGAAGTTAACGCCCTTGGCTTTTGCCTTTGCCACGAGCTCTTTGGCCATATCGAGCTTATCGTACTCGCAGATAGAGGTGCCGACGTCGTTGCCGAAAGCCTTGAAGAATGTATAAGCCATTCCGCCGCCCACAATAAGTGTGTCGACTTTTTCGATAAGGTTGTTTATAACGCCGATCTTATCGGAGACTTTAGCTCCGCCGAGTATGGCGACGAAGGGACGTTTGGGATTTGAGAGCGCGCCGCCCATAACGGTGATTTCCTTTTGAATAAGGTATCCGCAGACGGCGGGGAGGTAATCGGCAAGTCCGGCGGTGGTGGCGTGAGCCCTGTGAGCTGTGCCGAAAGCGTCGTTCACATAGATATCTGCCATCGAGGCAAGCTCTTTTGCAAAGGCCGGGTCGTTCTTTTCCTCTTCTGCGTGGAAACGGACATTTTCAAGGAGCATAACCTGACCGCCCTTAAGCGATGCTGCTTTTGCCTTCGCATCCTCGCCGATAACGTCCTTTGCCATTATAACTTCGATGCCGAGCAGCTCAGAAAGCTTTGCGGCGACGGGGGCGAGCGAAAGCTTTTTTACATCTGCTTTTGCCTTTTCGATGGCAGCGGCTGTTGCGGCTTCCTGTTCGTTTGCCGGAAGGGCCTCTATTTTGGCTTTTTCCTTCTTATCAAGCTTGATTTTGTCGTTAAAAACGTTATGGGGACGTCCCATGTGAGAGCACAGTATTACTGCGGCGTTGTTTTCAATAAGATATTTGATGGTAGGAAGCGCTCCGACAATCCTCTTGTCGTCGGTAATGACGCCATCCTTCATGGGAACGTTGAAATCGCATCTTGCGATAACTTTTTTACCGCTGACTTCTATGTCTTCGATTGTTTTTTTGTTATACATTGACATAACATCACCTCATAGTGTAAAAAGTGTATTTTGTATTGATATTACCATATATCAAAAGAATAATCAATAGATTCAATAAAAAAATCCAAAATATTCGCTTTTTTGTATACGAACGTCGGTGCATTCTGACAGGGAGTTCCAAAACTTACGGGCTGCCGCAATTAAATGCGACAACCCGCTCCGTCGTGATAAGTGCCGAATTATTTGATCTCGACAGTACCGCCGGCAGCTTCGATATCGGCTTTCATCTTTTCGGCGTCTTCCTTGGAAATGCCTGCCTTGATCGTTCCGGGAACGCCCTCGACAAGGTCCTTCGCTTCCTTGAGTCCGAGTCCGGTAATCTCGCGGACTACCTTAATAACGCCAAGCTTTTTGTCGCCGAAAGATGTGAGAACGACGTCAAACTCGGTCTTTTCCTCGGCTGCGGGAGCTGCGGCTCCGGCGGCGGGTGCCGCGCCGGCGACTGCGACGGCAGTTGCGGACACTCCGAATTCTTCTTCAAGAAGCTTTACAAGCTCGTTCATTTCAAGAAGAGTAAGCGATTTTATTTGCTCAAATATACCTGTGATCTTTTCAGATGCCATTTTAATTTTCCTCCAATAATAATAAATATGTTTAATTTAAAATCGTGTTTGGGTTGTTATTGCTTGCTGTGCTTTAATACTTTTACTGTGCGGCTTCGGGAGCTTTGGCAGTCTCGGGAGCTTCATTTGCGCTTTGTTGCTGTTTGTCTATTATCTGCTGCAGGCAGATGGCGAGCTTGCTCACCGAAGACATCATAGTTCCCAACAGCTTTCCGACGAGTATGGGCTTTGAGGGTACGTCTGCGAGTGCTTTAATCGCGTCTGCATCGACCACCGTTTTGTCGATAAATCCGCCTTTGATATCAAAGGTGGCGATCTTATCGGCATACTCTTTCATGATCTTTGCGGGAGCGACTTCATCCTCAAAAGAAATGGCGATAGCCGTCATTCCCTCAAGGTAAGCCTTTGCGTCGCCGTATCCCGCCGCGTCGCACGCTCTTCCCGTAATGGAGTTTTTGTACACCTTGTACTCTACTCCGGCTTTACGCAGCGTGGTACGCAGCGCCGTGTCGTCTTCAACGGTGATACCCTGATAGTTGACGATAACTCCGGATTTTGCCGCCTTGATCTTCTCGGTGAGTCCGGCGACAATCGCCTGCTTGCCCTCAAGAATCTTTGCGCTTGGCATGGTTTGTTCACCTCCGTATAAAATAAAAACTTTCCTCAGAGCCAAAGGGCATAAAGAGGAAAGGAACGCCGCCGATGCAAAGGCGCGCGGCCTTCAACAGGCGGAAATATTCATCTTCTTTTACCTCGGCAGGATTTCCGCGGAAAAACCGCCACCTGCTGTCTTTGGCGCTTACCTTGCGAGTATACCACAAAAGATCCATCTTGTCAATACCCGTTTTGTAATTTTTAAATATTTTTTCAGACGAGTAAATTCTCAAAGTAAATGCAACAGTGCAATTTAAAAGTTGCATTAAGTTTGAGAATTTACGTTTTTTTAATTCAGACGTTTTCTCTCAGTTTGATCAATGCCCAGCGCCGTATTTGAGCGGGCGGGGCGGAGCGTGTCAAAATATTAACGAATTGTAAAAAAGGCTTTACTTGCATGTTTGCGCTTGAATTTACGGGCAAAAAGGTGTATTATTATAATGGATTTAGTTTTGATTTTCAAAATATAAAAAGGAGTTATAATATGACAAGTAATAAACATGTTCTCTCATGGATAGACGAAATGGCAGCAATGACGCAGCCGTCAGATATCATTTGGATCGACGGCAGCGAAGAACAGGCCGAAAGTCTGAGAGCTCAGGCATGCGCCACGGGCGAGCTCATAAAGCTCAATGAAGAGCTGCTGCCCAACTGTTATCTTCACAGAACGGCGGTAAACGACGTCGCGCGCGTCGAAAACAGGACCTTTATCTGCACTCCCACAAAAGAGGAAGCGGGCAACATCAACAACTGGGTTGAACCGAGCAAAATGTACGCCACTCTCAAAAAGCTGTATACAGGCTCGATGAAGGGAAAGACCATGTATGTTATCCCCTATTCGATGGGCGTCGTCGGTTCCGACTTTGCAAAGATAGGTATCGAGCTGACCGATTCCATTTATGTTGTGCTCAACATGCTCATTATGACCAGAGTGGGCAAGAATGTCATAAACGCGCTTGGCGATTCTCCCGATTTTATCAAGGGATTGCATTCAAAAGCCGACCTTGACGAGGAAAACAGATATATAGTCCACTTTCCTCAGGACAATACCATAATGTCGGTCAACTCGGGATACGGCGGAAACGTGCTGCTCGGAAAAAAGTGCTTCGCGCTGCGCATCGCCTCTTATCTCGGAAAAAAAGAGGGCTGGATGGCCGAGCATATGCTCATCCTCGGACTTGAAAATCCAAAGGGAGAGATAAAGTATATCTGCGCTGCCTTCCCCTCCGCATGCGGCAAGACCAACCTTGCCATGCTCATTCCCCCCGAGCATTTCAGAAAGCTCGGATATAAGGTATGGTGTGTGGGAGACGACATCGCTTGGCTGAGAGTCGGCAATGACGGCAGGCTGTGGGCGATCAACCCCGAAAACGGCTTTTTCGGAGTGGCTCCCGGCACAAACGAGCATTCCAATCCCAACGCGCTTGCCACCACAAGACGCGACACCATATTCACCAACGTCTGCCATGACCTTGACAACAACACGGTTTGGTGGGAAGGACTCAATAATAATCCTCCCAAAAACGCCCTCAACTGGAGGGGCGAGCCCTGGGATTATACAAAGTACGACAAGAACGACAAGGTCAAGACCTCGGGCGCCCACCCCAACTCAAGATTTACGGCGGTGGCGAAGAACTGCCCCTGCATCTCTTCGGAATTTGACAGCATAACCGGCGTGCCCGTGAGCGCAATTGTGTTCGGCGGACGCCGCGCAAAGACCGCTCCGCTCGTTTATCAGTCATTTAACTGGCAGCACGGCACCTTCGTAGGCTCGATCATGGCCTCCGAAACCACGGCGGCGGCCGCAGGCGCGGTAGGCGTTGTCAGACGCGACCCCATGGCAATGCGTCCTTTCGTCGGATACAATATGGGAGACTACTGGCAGCACTGGCTCGATATGGGTAAGATTATTCCTAATCCTCCGAAGATATTCCATGTGAACTGGTTCAGAACCGACGAAGAAGGCAACTTCATTTGGCCGGGATTCGGCGACAATATGCGCGTTCTTCTTTGGATACTCGACAGATGTGAAAACAAGGTGGAAGCAAAGGAAACGCCCATCGGATATGTCCCTTACACAAAGGATATAAATATAGAAGGGCTTGACATTGACGAAGCGACCCTTGACGAGCTTCTCTCGGTCGACAAGGAAAGCTGGAAGGCTGATATCGAAAATATCAAGGAGTTTTATAAGCTTGTGGGCGATCGGGTTCCCGAAAAGATGTACGAGGAGCTTGCCGCTCTTGAAAAGAGACTCGGCTGACAAAAGACAAATATTCTTAAACGCTTATGCGCGTTGTCAGGTAATTATAAAATAACCAAAAATATCGCCGTCGAAAACGATGGCGATATTTTTGGTTTTCACTTATAACATATAAAATAGGGGTGTGCCGCCGGTCGGCCTTCAAAAAGGCGGGCAATTTTTAATTTTGATTTGTTGAGCAAACGTCGCCTTGATATTATATCATGCTCATACCGAGCGCAGATGAGCACTTTTATTTTATAAGGAAAGTGCGGTTGTGCTGACATTTAAATTAAAAGCTTACGCTATGCACAAAAGTATATCTGTCGTCAAGCCCGAGGTAACGGTTCCTTCCTCGGCGGGCGTGCTCTTTTCGGCGTTAACGGTGTAAACTATTCCGAGGCTGCCGTCCTTTAAAATCACCAACATCTTGCTGTATATCTCATAGGTATATTCGGATGTCGGATATATATTGGCAATCTTAGAATTTAAAACTTTCTGCGCGTTTCAACATCGATATAGTTTGCGGCAAATGCTCGCGCCGACTCTCGTACGGCAAAGAGATGCTTTTTTATATATCCAAAGACAGCCATGCAAAAATGCAATTTTAAGTACAAATATTTTTCAATTCTTCTATACAAAGTTAAAATAATATGATATAATATGATAAAATTAAATTTAGAATACATGCGTCAATGAGCGCGAACCAAGCGGCGCGTTTGCGGTATGTTTGCCGCAAAACAAAACGATCTCGGTTTAACTTGGCGGATGAAATCCGCTTTGACAAAGCAAAAAACGTTGAAAAGCGTCGGTTTTCGGTTTATTATTACTTATGACAGGCGGGTACTTTTATGGAAAACGTTCGTATCGGTGTGATAGGCGTGGGCAACATGGGCACCTTTCACGCAAAGGAGCTGTATAACGGCAATATACGAAATGCCGTGCTGACGGCTCTTTGCGACACCTCGGAAAAGGTCAGACAGAGACTTAAAAATCAGTTTCCCGATATAAAAATATATTCGGAATATAGGGAAATGTTCAATGAGGCGCCTCTTGACGCGGTTATAGTCGCCGTACCTCATTACGACCACACGCCGATAACCGTCGCCGCATTTGAAAAGGGGCTGCACGTGCTTTGCGAAAAGCCGGAGGCGGTCACTATCTCAAGTGCCAGGCTAATGAACGAGGCGGCAAAGAAGAGCGGCAAGGTATTCTCCCTTATGTTCAATCAAAGGACCGACCCGATCTATTCTAAAGCGAAAGAGCTTGTTCAAAACGGTATATTGGGTGAAAAGAAACGTCTGACATGGATAATTACAAATTGGTATCGCACTCAGGCGTACTATGACTCGGGCTCATGGCGCGCCACATGGAAGGGCGAGGGCGGCGGAGTGCTGCTGAATCAGGCTCCCCATAACCTCGATTTGTGGCAGTGGATATTCGGTATGCCCCGCGCCGTCTTTGCAAACTGTTCGGTCGCCAAATACCACAATATCGAAGTGGAGGACGACGTGCGTATCCTCTGCCGTTACGATGGAGGCGCTACCGCTGAGTTCATCACCTCGACCGGTGAATTCCCCGGCACCAACCGTCT
Source organism: uncultured Clostridia bacterium (assembly GCA_947588825.1). Taxonomy (GTDB): domain Bacteria; phylum Bacillota; class Clostridia; order Oscillospirales; family CAG-272; genus CAKSQF01. The sequence goes on along the minus strand of CANPZU010000018.1, from coordinate 23,864 downwards.
TGAAATGATCGGCGACCGCGCCAAAATTGTGATTGAAGAGGGAAAACTGAAATTGTGGAAGCTGCAAACTCCCGAAAGAAAGTTTTGCTTTGAGTGCCCCGAGGGATTTGCTCAGATTCCTATGAGCTATGAGGAGTTTTCCTCCTCAGACGCTCCCGAAGGTCATATCGCGATAATCGGAAACTTTGTCGACGCCATCACAAATGGCGCGGAACTTATCGCTCCCGGAGTTGACGGTATAAACGAGCTCACCCTGTCAAACGCCGCTTACCTTTCCTCGTATAAAAACTCCGAAATCGTCCTCCCGTTTGATGACGGCGAGTTCGACCGCTTTCTTGAAGAAAAAATCAGGAACTCAAATGCGGATCTGTATAAAAAAACTCCTCACGAGTATGAGGACGCCTCCTCCCGCTGGAAGGTCAGATGGTAATGGAACCCTTCACAACTTTATAATTGACTGACAGGACCGATAAAGGACGGCCGCACAAGCGCGGCCGTCCTTATAAATTTTTGGGGAATTAGAAAAGCTCACCTGAATTTTTAAAACTTCAAAAGCGGCAATGACTGAAGATTGTACAAAGCGCCTGCCTTTAACTTTAATTTAAAATGCAGGATTAACGACTTCATAATCTAAATTACCTTGGCGGCAGGTCGCGCGCAAGGCCGGCGGCCTTTTAAAAATATTTTTATTCGTGCGAAAATCGGATGATTATTTCGTTACATATAACAGAAAAAGGGAGGTAAGGGAACGGAAGATATATTCATTTGAAAGGCGAAAAAGGCGTAAAAGGCGAAAAAGGCGTGAAAAGGTAAGCCGGGGCGGTGTTATACGTCGAAAGGAGCGAACGGTTTTACAAATTTTTTTGCACTCATTACAAAAGTGTTGACATTCATTTGAGCGTGTGCTATAATAGTAACAGCAAAAAGGAGGCGATCAAATGAATACTACCTTTCCCGGTTCCATTGTGCAGCGAAAAGGGAAAAGCGCCGCGGAATTTCTTCAAGGACTGTTTTTTGCGACAAAGGGCATCATGCTTGTTCAGGTGCGGGAAATAACGGGACTTGACACTCCTTTGCTCCAAAATTGGGTCGGAAGAGGCTGGGTTCCCAAGCCGGTGGAAAAAAGGTACAGCGCCAATCATCTTGCGCGCATAATGCTGATAAACATGATGCGTCCCGCCGCAAAGCTTGAGAATATCGACCGTATATTGAACTTCATAAACGGAGACTCCGAAGGCAAAGAAGCGATTATTCCCGAAGCCGAGCTTTACATTTACATTTGCGATATTCTCGACAATGTGGATTTTGAAACCGTGCTTACCGATTCCGTGCTTGATCCTATAATAAACGACAAGTTGGCGTGTTACAAAGAGTCCTTTCCCGAATTTAAGGAAAAGCTCGCCTTGGGAATCAAGCTTATAATTCTTTACTACGCTTCCGCCTTGGTAAAGGTTCGCGCGGACAGGATACTGCGTTCTTTGGGAATTGCAAAGGAAGAAGAATAAAATTGCCGCCGCTTGTAAAGCGAGCGGAATTTTACCCAAAAATTTCATTATTACAGGGAGATGTATTTTTATGATCAGTTGGTGGAACGGTTTAACGCTTACAAGTCAAATTTTTGCCGCCATCGCCATACCGGCCACCGCGGTAATGCTTGTGCAGGCAGTGCTGCTTTTGCTCGGCATCGGGCTTGACGTCGACGTCGACGGAGACGGAGCTTTGGATGCCGATCTTGACCACGACGGGCTCGGTCTTATTTCGATACGCGGGATCGTCGCCTTTTTTTCGGTCGGCGCGTGGGCAGGGTTTGTCGCCGACTCCGGCGGACTGCCCGAAGTCGTCTCGATTTTAATCGCGCTCACTGCCGGAGCACTTGCGCTTATCGGCGTCGCGCTGCTCTTTAAAAGCGTGTCGAAGATGCAGGACAGCGGCAATTTGATTATTGAAAACGCCGTAGGCAAAAACGCCGAGGTGTACCTCACCATTCCGCCGAAAGACTTGGAAGCCTCACTCTCTCCGAGGTACAGGAGTACGCCAAGGATATAATTCTCGGTCAGCTTCGTCTTGTCATCGCAACGATGGATATAGAAGAGATCAATACCGACCGCGACAAATTTCAGGCGGCGATTTCAAGCAACGTAGAGAGCGAGCTTAAAAAAATCGGTCTTAAACTTATCAACGTCAACGTGACGGATATCACCGACGAGTCGGGATACATAGCGGCTCTCGGCAAAGAAGCCGCCGCAAAGGCTATAAACGATGCGAAAATTTCTGTCGCTGAGGCGGACCGTTCGGGTGACATCGGCGAAGCAAACGCCAAACGCGAACAGCGCATTCAGGTTTCGCTTGCCGACTCTGACGCCATCAGAGGCGAAAACGAAGCGAAAGCACAGATAGCCGAGTCCAACGCGACCCTCAACGAAAAACAGGCGGAGGCAATGCGCCGTTCCACCGCCGCCGAAAAAATACAGGCGGCAAAAGCTCTCCAAGAGTCCTATATAGCTGAGCAGGAGGCCGAGCAGGCGCGTTCGGTCCGTGAGAAGGCTACTCTTGAAGCGGACGTCATAGTAAAAGCCGAGATCGAAAAGAGACAAAAGGAGCTTGAGGCCGAAGCCGAAGCCGAACAGATACGCCGCCGCGCAAAGGGCGAAGCGGACGCGATTTACTCCAAAATGGAGGCGGAAGCACGCGGTATGCAGGAAATACTTACAAAACAGGCGGAAGGTTTTGAAAAGATCGTTGCCGCCGCGGGCGGCAGCGCAGCGGACGCAATGAGACTTATGATTGCCGACAAGCTTGAAGAACTGGTCAAGGTCCAGGTCGATGCAATCAAGAATCTCAAGATCGACAAGGTTACCGTTTGGGACGGCATGAACGGCAAGGACGGCTCTCCGGCTACCGCAAACTTTCTTGCCGGTATGCTCAAGTCCATTCCTCCCATGAACGAAATGTTCAACATGGCCGGACTCGAATTGCCGGAGTTTTTGGGCAAAAAGCAAAAGCTTGACGAAAACGCCGCTGTAAATGGCGCCGATTGACGGCTTTTATCCCTCCAGATTTTATAGCATACGGCTTTACAAACAGGGCCGCCGCATACGAAAAATGCGACGGCCAGTTTTTGTTTTTTCTTGATGTTTTGCTTGTATGAGACAGAAAATAAAAAATTCTGCGGCGTTTCCTTTTCTGCAATTTATGCTTTTAAAAAGCCTAAGCAAGCCGCCGCGCGGCAGCTGTCCTTCACGCACTGAAGCAAAGGTAATTGATATTTTCGAAGCTCATGAGGAGAAAATCCGAAAGGAAAAAGCTGATTTAAAAAGGCTGTTATATCAAGGGTTTGAGGCAAAGCGCGAAAGCGGCAAAGATCGGCTTAATATGTCACTTTTGCGGTTTGATGTCCGAGGACAGGAAAGCGACGGCTCTTTCGACGCTGTCCTTTGCGTTATACCAGGGCTCTTGATCGTATCTGTAGTCGAATTTTTTACAAAACCAACTGACGTCGGAGGAAAGATCTTTAAAATAGGCGATAAACACCGAGCCGACGTTTTGATAAAAGTCGGGAAATTCCTTTTTAGAAAGGTCTTTGGCGGCGGCGTTGACAAAGTCGCAGAAATGTTTAACGCAAAAGGTTTTTTGGGACGCGGTTTTTTTTCTGAATTCATCGTCGGTCGACCACATATAGACCGCGTTTGAGAGAATCCTTTTATAGTTATACGATATACGGTCGCAGACATAGCAGGAACAGTTCAGCTCGCTCAAGCGTTTTATCGGCTTATCGTAGCTTTTGATACTGTCTTTTTTGGAAATTTCGTCATATATTTCACAAAGGTGACTTTCGAGAATAAGCGCCATCGGAAGGCGTTTTCCGTATGCGAGCATTTTATCAAAATGCGATGGGCAGAAGCCGCTTTTATTGGTTTTGATACGTATATCCGGTTCCATCATAGACGCGCCGAGTATAAGGTCTATTTCATTTGCTTCGAGATCCGATTCGAGCTTGCAGAAGGGGCAGACGGGCGTATTGGAAGAAGCGGCGTACTCAAACGCCTCATTGATCGGTATCGTGTAAATCGTTTCGGGCATTATTTTTGACTCCTTTGAGTAATTTGTGAAAAGTGAGGTAAATTTATAGTAAGCAGGATCATTTACCGACCGTATACCGCTCATAATAAAATAGGTACTGTTGAGCAACGCCCGCGTTTTCGCCGAGCGCTTTAATATCGAGTCCGTCGGGATAGTATTTGTCGATAATCCTTTTCACCCAAACGTCGATAGGAAACGCGTTTCTTTTGTCAAAAGCAAAGAGCAGCGCGCAGGAGGCCACCTTGGGTCCGACTCCCTTGATTTGGCAGAGGTACGAAAGAGCTTCGTCGCAGCTCATATTGTCAATCAGAGAGAATTCAATCTCTTTGCTTGCCACTTTTTTTGCGCAGTCGAGAATATACTTTGCTCTGAATCCCGTGCCGAGCGCCAAAAGATTATCAAGAGAAAGGGAGGCGATGACCTCGGGAGGCGGAAAAGCGTAATATGTATTTTCCCCGACCGAAAAGCTCTCGCCATAGCAGCGGCAGAGCTTGTCTATGATTTTTTTTATGCGCGGGATGTTGTTATTTTGTGATATGATAAATGAGCAAAGCGTTTCCCAGCGCTCCTGCCGCAGCAGTCTTATACCTTCGCCGCGTGAGGAAGCGAGTCTGAGCACTTCATCCTTTCCGTTGCGGTAAAACGAGCAGATGCTTTCATAGTCGACGTCGAGCGAGAGGTATTTCATCCAAAGCTTATTAAAGTCGTCCATCGAGCAGCCGTGCAGGGTGATTGTGCTATCCTGCTGAGATATGCGAAGCAGCTTGCCGAACGCGACGCCCTCGTAAACATTGCCGTTTTTTTCAAAGCGAAAGCACTGACCGCAGTCAAATATCAGATCGATATCAAAATTTTTAACGTCGGAAAGTATTACATTGCCGTCTTGGTATTTTACGGGATATTTCATAGAGCGACGCCGTTAAGCTCAAGAAGAGCCCTTGCGCTTTCCACCGAGTCTACGCCGGTCGGATTCTTTACGGGTGCGAATTCGCGCTGTCTGACGATTTCAAAGGGCAGACAACTGTCAAACGTGCGGATAATATCGAAAGCGAGCCGTTCAAATTTGCAGCCGTTAGGGTTCTCGGGTTTAATATACTCTCCTTTTTCGTTAATATAAGGTATTTTCTTTTCCACAACATGATATGGCATTGAGGCAAAATCCGCCTTTTCAAGCGCGTCGATTTTAAAGAGATAGTTGAGCGTGACTCCGAAGCTGTAAAGAAGCTCGCCGGTCTCGTCACGCAAAGTGCGCATTTCTTCGTTGATCTCGTAGTATTCCACAATTGAGGGCCGGCCGTTATCAAGGCAGATAACGCCGATTTTTTCATCCGGCGAGTTCTTGCGCAGCACCTTTGCTCCGCATACCGCCCCCGATTTAAGGGTGGCGCCCACAAATGCAGGGTCGTTTATTCTTTGCAGTACGTTGTCGACGGCAAAAATCGATACCCACTCGGCGCCGTTTCCTTTCATTTCGTCGACGTATCCGGCTTTTTGCAGGGAGGAGAACCACCCGCCGTTGCCGTTTGGGGAGAGCGAGATCCTGCCCTTGTCCTCAAGGAGTATCTTGCCGTTGAAATCGACGGAAGGGGCCATTTCCTGCACGAAGAATCGAACCTTTGAGGGATCGTAGCCAAAAAAGTCGTGCGATTTAAAAAAGCTGACGGTGTCCGCGTTGTTTTTATCGCTTGTCATGATATACAAAGGAAAGCACTTGCCGACAAGCTTTGCAACATCGAGCATATTGTTTATCAGGCATTCGAAGATATAAAGGTCGCGTCTTAACCCGATATTGAAGCAGCCTTTGGGTTTATCAAATCCGAGCCGGGTACCTTGGCCGCCCGCAAGCAGGACGGCGGCGACTTTGTCCTCACGCAGCGCGTCCATCCCCGCTTTTTCAAATTCGTCCCGCCTTTGCTCGATTTCATCGAGTCTGAGTGCGTCAAGAGGGAGAAAGGAATGCTTGGCTTTCTCCTCGCGGTCGTCCTTTTTGAGGGAAAGCAGAGAAAAGTCTATGCTTGCGATTTGATCGAGCAAAGAACGTTTTTCCCGATCGTTCAAATCACCGTAGAAAGACAGAAGATGAGTTTGCGAATGTTTTTTGAGAAGTTCAAAGGCTTGTTCGTATGTCATGCTTGTTTTCTCCTTATTAATCCTTATTAAAACATATATTGTATAATGTAAGAATGCCGGGGGTCGGCGACGGTATATAACGGTGCGATTTGAATTTTGCGTGTCAAAGACTCAATTCAATAATAATGCCTCATGGATATTATACCATAAACTATCCCCTCATTCAAATATATTAAATAAAAAAGGAGAAAAAAATTTAATTATTTTTAAATCAGTCAAAGGGCAGCCGTTTTGAGAGTATCCGTCGTCTGATACGGTAGACGGTGTCCCGGCTGACCGACATTGCCGTGGCGGTTTCGACCATGGTCATTCCGTAAAGATAGCGGTAGGAAAGAAAAAGCTTTTCGCTTGCCTGCCTTGCAGCCTCCTGAGGGCTGAGGTCCTTTTCGATATATTGCTCAAGACGCTCCTCCGCCTCAAGAACAGAGCTTTCAAGCTTGTTCATAAGGCGTGTCTTTTCGAGGGAGGGAGGTTCTCTTGCCGCCTTGCAGCCTTCGCTCAGTCGTTCATAGAGAAGCTTGTCGCTGCGATACTTTTCAAGATATGAGAGCCAATCGTTCATGAAAACGCTCCTTTCGTTTGATTTAAGATTTAGTATATAATAATACGGGGCAAAAGCCAAGATGCGCTAAAGAACAAATGTTCGTATAGCAGTATAGCATAAGCTGCTATGAAAGTCAAGTATAATGATGAAATTTAACAAAACAGAAGGGATATGTTAATAAAAATAAAAGTAAAGACGAATTTTGTACAAAATAACTAATTGTAAAAATCAAAGGCCAAAATTTGTGCAGTTTGCACAATAAATTTCGTGTGCTTTTTTACAATAAAAAATAATAAAGAGTAACTTTTAATTACCCTCGGATTTTGCACAGAATAGGTTCAAAGGATAAAAAACAGTCAAATTAAGAAATTATCCCGATTTTCGGGCATTTTTTCAGTAAAAAGCATTTACATTTGACAAAATTAAATTCGCCCCGACTTTTAGAAACGCAAGGAACCGTGTGAAAAAATATTTTTCCGCAAAATCAGGAGTGAAAAAATGTTCGTTTTGCAGCTTGAAAAAAAAGGGTGCTCTGATTTTTTTGGAAGTCGGTCGGTATTGACTTTTTTTTTTAAATATGATATCATTTACGGGTAACAAGCAGTCGGCGTATGTGTTTTCCCCGCATCGCCGCTGCCAAGGCGGCTCTTACAAGAAGCTGCTCGCAGGGCAGAACCATTGCACACCGCTCCGGGCGTATCGCAAATGCGCCGTTTTTTGACGGTAAGGACTGTTTAGGTCTTGCCGTTGATTCCCCAAGCACGGTAATTTATTAGGAGGAAAGCAAATGTATAACGCACACAAATCAAAATTGCCCGTTCGTCTCCTTGCCGGCCTTCTTGCCTTACTTGTCCTGGTGGTTCCGGGCGGGATAAGCGCGGCCGCCGACGAGGAAGGCGGAAGCTCGAGCCACACGCAGTCGCTTGCGGAGCTGTTGACTCTGATTTCATACAGCGATTATCTGCAGCAGACTAAAAATATTCCCGCCGGCACGGAATCGGTGATATTATCGGGGAACGACATAATCGCATATAATCCCGAGCTTACCGACGCCGATGGCGTATCCGCGGGAGAGTACGAGGGAGAAAAGGGCTTGTATCTTCCTTCAAGAGGCGTCGTCGGATGGAACATTACGGTTCCCGCCGAGGGTATGTACGCCATCAGGATAAGGTACTACTCGATAGCCGAGGAAGACTCAAAGACCACCTCGATCGAACGTACGCTTTATATAAACGAAAAGGTTCCGTTTTATGAAGCGCGCTTTCTGACTTTGACAAAGACATGGAAGGACAAGGACGCAACCTTCCAAACAGACAGCAACGGCGATGTTATTTACAAATATCAAAAGGATGGCGACATCGCGTATTCCTATGTCGACAAGGACGGCAATGTCCTCGAGCATGACATTTCAACCGGAAAAATCGTGTTTAAAGCCACCGGCGAAAAGGTCGATCACGACAAGCTGATCTCTGAGGGTTATACGAGATATCCCGTTTACAACAACGACGTCAACCGCAACGAGATAAAGACGGATAAGGAACAGACGCCCGAGTGGAGCACATATTACTGCGCGGATTCGACAGGATACTGGATCGACGCGCTTCAGTTCCACTTCAACGAAGGTTTGAACACCATACAGCTTGAGGCTCAGCGCGAGTCGATGGTCATAGGCGCCATCGAGCTTATCCCTTACGAACCTTACAAGAGCTATGACGCGTATGTAAATGACCTGAAGGCTCAGGGGGTTAATGAAGTTTCAGACGGCATGGTAAAGGTACAGGGCGAATATCCCACGGCAACGTCCGAAAACACGATATACGCCAACAACGACAGAACAAGTTACATAACCGAGCCTCAGGACGCATCACAACTCTTCCTTAATGTAATAGGAGGAGACGGCGGAGAAAAGTGGCGCACTGTGGGTCAGTGGGTAAGATACACCGTCAACGTAAAAGAAAGCGGATTTTACAAGATCACCATTCGTTTTAAACAGAGCGCGAACCAGGGTACCTTTTCTTCAAGAACGGTGAAGATAGCCACGGCGAGCATGATAGCAAACGGACAGAGCGCCGAGGTGCCTTTTGACGAGGCGCAATACGCTCAGTTCAACTACAGCGACGACTGGCAAACCACGTCGATCGGAAACGGCGACAAGACCTTCATGTTCTATTTTGAAGCGGGGGACAACTACCTTGAGCTGCACGCTTCTCTTGGCAACATGGCGCAGATACTGCGCAGAGTCGAAGAGACGATGACCACGGTCAACGCAATATACCTTAAGATACTCATGATCACCGGTTCGGAGCCCGATTCCAACCGTGACTACGGATTTTACCGCATTATGCCCGACGACGTAGACGAGCTGCTCGTTCAGGCTGAGAACCTTTACAAAATTGCTGCCGACATTGAGAAAATGACTGGTACCACCGGTTCCAATGTCGCAACCCTTGAAAAGATAGCCATTCTGCTTGAGAGAATGGGAAGCAAGGAGAGCAACATAGCAAAGAACTTAAACAACCTCAAGGAAAACATGGGTACTCTCGGTACATGGCTTCAGGAAGCGAAGTACCAGCCTCTTGAGATAGACTATATAGTGGCCGAGGCTACGAATGTAGACATCGAAAAAGAGCACAAGGCAAAAGACAACTTCTTTGAGAGCATTTGGTTTGAGATCATTCAGTTTATACGCTCCTTTATCGCGGACTATAACACCTTGGGCGCGATGGAGGTCGTCAAGGATGAAAACGTCGTTGAGGTTTGGACCACTCTCGGACGCGACCAGGCTCAGATAATACGAAACCTCATAAATTCGGATTTCAACGCAAACAACCCCGGTATCAGTATTGAGTTCAAGCTTGTCGCGGGCGGATCGCTTCTTCCTTCCGTTCTTGCCGGCGTCGGACCCGACGTCTCGATGGGACACGGAGCGGGCGACGTTATCAACTGGGCTATACGAAGCGCGGTCGTTCCGCTCAACATAGTTGAAAAGACGAGCGACGCCGACGACGCTTACGTGTTTGACGAGAGCAGCGGACAATACATAATGGATGGTCTGAATGAAGTCGCGGGAGCATACGATCCCGTCACCGGCTTTTCGGGCGGTACCTTTAACGATGACGGAAGCTTTTCGGGAGCGTACTTCACTCACGCCGCTCTTGAGCCGCTCGAGCTGTTTGCGGAATACGAGGACGGCAGTCAGAACGTCACGCTTTACGGCATTCCCGAGACGCAATCCTTCTCAATGATGTTCTACCGCGCCGACGTGTTCCAGCAGCTTGGACTTGAGCCTCCCAAGACATGGGATGAGCTTATATCCATCCTTCCCACTCTGCAAAGAAACAACATGCAGGTCGCGCTTCCCAACTCGCTCGGAGGACTGAACCTCTTCCTGTATCAGATGGGCGGACAGCTTTACTCCGAGAACGGAAAGGCGATAGCGTTCACTCAGGGCACCGAGTATTACGATACTGCGCTTGAAGCTTTCGACTACATGTGCAAATTCTTCTCGCAGTACAGAACGCCCTACCAATACAGTTTTGAGAACAGATTCAGAACAGGCGAAATGCCTTTAGGAATACTTGACTACGGCACATACACGCAGCTCAGCGTTTACGCGACCGAGATCAAGGGACTTTGGGAATTCGTTCCGCTGCCCGGATACCAAAAGGTGAACGAGGACGGCACGATATCCCCGGTCAACAACACTTCCATATCGGGCGTATCCGCTCTTATCATGCTTCACGATGAAACGCGAACCGCAGAGCAGACCGCCAACGCGTGGAAGTACATGAAGTGGTATGTCGGCGCAAGCAACCAGTCGGCATATGCCAACGAACTTACCGCGCTGCTGGGTTCGGTATCAAAGCACAACACCGCTAACGTTCAGGCGCTTGCTTCGCTTTCATGGACGACAAGCGAGTACAACAACCTTATGAGTCAGTTCAAAAATCTTTCGGCGGTCCGCGAATATCCCGGCGGATATATAATAGGCCGTTACGTAGGATTTGCATTCCTTTCGGTATACAATGACAACGCAAGACCAAACGAGGCGCTTGAGTCGTATACCATCGAGATCAACAAGGAGCTTACGAGAAAGAGAAAGGAATTCGGACTTTCCTACCGTGAGATTTCCTTCGGGTCGCAACTGGAATAAGTCAAACGCGTCAATGTTTGAAAGAAAAGGCTGCGTCGGCGGGACCCCGCCGGCGCGGCGAACAAAATCTATTAAGTAAGGAGAGGATTGCAATTGTCAGATAATACGGCAGTTAAAACCCAAAAAACGGTCAAAAAGGCCGTTTCGAGAAAAGACATGTCAATGCTGAGATGGACATTAAAGGAAATGAAGCGCAATCGTGTGGCGTATTTCATGATCGCGCCCTATTACATCATCTTCCTTCTTTTCACCATTATTCCGGTCATAGTGTCGTTGGTTCTCAGCTTCACGTCATTTAACATGCTTGAGCCCCCGGTATTTATAGGGGCGGATAACTACATCAGACTTTTCCTTGAGGACGATATATTTATCATAGCATGTCAAAACACTCTTATATTCGCGGCGGTAACGGGACCTGTTTCATACCTGCTTTCGTTCGTTGTGGCATGGTTTATAAACGAGCTTCCTCCGAAGGTCAGGGCAATCGTAACGCTGATCTTCTACGCCCCCAACATCGCGGGTTCGGTCTATCTTATTTGGTCGGTCGCCTTCTCGTCCGACTCATTCGGATATGTAAACGGAATGCTTTTGAACCTTGAGGTCATAGACCAACCGATAGCCTTCTTCCAGGATGCCAATTACGTCATGCCTCTTTGCATCGTAGTTGCCCTGTGGACTTCACTCGGTACCGCATTTTTGTCATTCATCGCCGGTCTTCAGATTGTCGACACCTCCCTTTACGAGGCGGGGGCGGTGGACGGCGTCAAGAACCGTTGGCAGGAGCTTTGGTACATCACCCTGCCATACATGAGGCCTCAGCTTATGTTCGGCGCCATCCTCGCAATAACCGGTTCCTTCGGTTTTGGAGGTATAGTGGACGCGCTTGCCGGAAACCCGTCGGTAGACTACTGCGCATGGACGATAACGCACCATCTTAACGACTACGGCGGAGCAAGGTATGAAATCGGTTACGCGTCGGCGATAGCCACCGTGCTCTTTGTTATAATGATAGGCGCCAACTTCCTCGTCAAAAAACTCTTATCAAAGGTGGGACAATAACGATGGCAAGAGTACAGAAATTAAGAACAAGAAAGCATCGCGTGGTCCTGAACCGTTCGAGAGGAGGAGACGCGGGAATATCCTTCTTCCTGATACTTATGGGAATATTTATGTTCCTGCCGATGCTGTATACCATTATGCAGTCGTTGAAACCGCTTGATGAGCTTTGGGCGTACCCGCCTAAGTTTTATGTGGTGTCTCCGACGCTGAAAAATTTCACCGACCTGTTCAGACTCATGAACACGGCCTGGGTTCCTTTTTCGAGATACATATTCAATACGGTTATCATATCGGTATTCGGAACCTTTGGAAACTTGCTGTTCGGCTCCATGGCCGCTTACGCGTTTTCAAAGATCAAGTTTCCCGGCAGAGGAGGAATGTTCCAGCTCGTCGTCCTTTCGCTTATGTTCCATACCACCGTTTCGGCAATAGCGAACTTCATCATTATGTCGGCTCTCGGATGGGTTGATACATTGCTTGCCGTAATCATACCCACATGGGGTTCGACTCTCGGACTTTATCTTATGAAGCAGTTCATGGATTCGTCGGTTTCGGATGCGGTGCTGGAATCCGCGCGACTCGACGGCGCAAGGGAAATGACGACCTTTTGGCGCATAGCGATGCCTATGGTCAAGCCCGCGTGGCTCACCCTTATAGTTTTCTCCTTCAAAGACCTTTGGAACATGGGAGCGACCATTTACATTTACTCGGAGGAGCTCAAGACCTTCGCGTATGCTATCGGTCAGATACTCAGCGGCGGTATCGTACGTTCGGGCGCCGCGGCAGCTTCCACCGTGGTAATGATGATAGTGCCTATCGCGGTGTTTATCATATCGCAGTCCAATATCATCGAGACCATGGGTTCATCCGGTATGAAGGATTAAGGAGGTAAAAATGAAGAACGTTATTAAAAGAATTACCGCCGTTTTTGCCTGCCTTATCATTCTTGCGTGCGCGATTCCCGTTCACGCCGACGGCACCTATACTTACTCTATGGACGGAATGTCTCTTCCTTCTCCCGACGCCTACACGCCTCAGGAGGTTGTGGACAGCTCCAAGATAAAGGGACTTGAGACGGCGCTCAACGCTCCTACCGACATAGAGACCGACTCAAGCAATAACATTTACATTGCCGACCCCGGCAACAACAGGATCGTTATAATGAGCGAATACTATCAGCTTCGTTTCATTATTTCCGAGTTTGTAAACAGCGAGGGCGTGACCGACGCGCTTGCGAGCCCCCGCGGAGTTTTCATCTGGGAGGGCGCAAAGCCCACGACCGATCCCGAGCTTGATCCCGACGGAGACGGATTTTATCAGGCGAAGTTCATATATGTTGCCGACACGGACAACGAACGAATCGTTGTGTTTGACGGAGAAGGCAATTATGTACGTCATCTTGAAAAACCCGAATCGGAAGTTTTCGAAGAGGGAGAACTTTACCGTCCCGCAGCTCTTGCGGTCGACAGCTCCGAAAGAATTTACGTTGTATCCACAACGACCTATCAGGGTATCATGTCGCTTTCCGCGGAGGGCGAATTTGCCGGATTTATCGGCGCTCAGAAGGTCACATACAACATTCTTCAGCTCATATGGAGACGTTTCCAAACAGCCGAGCAGCTTGCTCAGCAGGAGCAAAATATATCTACCGAGTACAACAACATCGCAATAGATGACGACGGCATGATATATGTTACGACCAACAGTATCGCTCAGGAGTCGCTTGAAAACGCGATAAGAAACAGCGACAAGAACTACGCTCCCGTCAAAAAGCTCAACACCGACGGAACGGATATAATGAGAAGAAACGGCTTCTTCATTCCCGCCGGAGAGATAAACTTCCAGAGCATGTCTTATGACGATTCTGCAACGGGCCCCTCGAGCATCGTCGACGTTGCAATAGGACCCGAGGGCACCTGGTCGATAATCGACCAAAAACGTTCCAAGATATTTACGTATGACGAAGACGGCGAGCTGCTTTTCGCCTTCGGCGATATGGGTTCGCAGCTCGGTAATTTGAGAAATGTCGTAGGTATAGTATATCTCGGAGATAAGATGCTGGTTCTTGACGGAGAGACCTCCAGCTTTACCGTTTACACGAGAACCGAGTACGGCGATCTTCTCATCACCGCCATACAGCACAACAACCAGCGTAAATACTCGCTGGCGGAGGAAGACTGGAAGGCCATCCTCCAAAGAAACAACAACTTTGACGCCGCATACATCGGACTCGGCCAGGCGTACTACCTAATGGGCGACTGGGAGCAGGCGATGAGCTACTTCAAGTACGCATATGCGACCTCGCGTTACTCCGACGCTTTCAGCGAATCGAGAAAGGTATGGGTTGAAAAGTACATACTGATTATCCCCGTTGTTGTTGTGGCGTTCTGCGTCGCACTCACGCTGTTCTTCAAATACGCCGGCAAGCTCAACAGAAAAGCGGCCGTCAGCGGAAAGAAAAAGACCTATTGGGAGGAGCTGATGTATGCTTTCCACGTCATCTTCCACCCGTTTGACGGCTTCTGGGATATGAAGCATGAAAAGAGAGGATCGCTCAGAGCCGCATTTACAATACTCGCGGTTGCCGCAGTGGTATTTGCATGGCAGGCTATCGGTCAATCGTTCATATTCAATCCCGTCGGCGGATATGCGAACGTCATAGGGCAGCTTGCGGGAATGCTTCTTCCCCTGCTTTTGTGGGTGACCTCGAACTGGTGTCTTACTACTTTGTTTGACGGTGAAGGAAGCTTCAAGGACATATTTATTGCCTGCTGCTACTCTCTGACACCCATTATCCTCATTATTCCGATAGCGACACTGCTGACTCATGTCGTGACGCTTTCCGAATCTGGATTCATCACGCTGCTTCTCAATGTATGCTATGTGTGGCTCTTCCTGCTCATCTTCTTCGGAACGATGGTTACACACGACTATTCACTCGGTAAAAATATTATAACGGTTTTCGGAACGGTGCTTGTTATGGCGGTCATCATGTTCGTCGCGGTACTCTTCTCAGGACTTATGATTAAGATGGCATCCTTCATATCGAACATCATTACCGAGATTCAATTCAGACTGCAATGATAGGAGAGTTGAAAAAATGATATCAAGAAACACAAGATATTTATCAATACTGCTCGTTCTCTTCATGATCGTCGGTATGATGTCGTCATTGTCAATTCTTCCTTCATTTGCCGATGATGTCGCAGTTGACGACGAAGGCAAAACAGATGTGGTGATTGACACCGAGCCCGAAGAGGGCAAAGACGGCGAAGAGGGAGAAGACGTCGAGCCCGGAGAAGGCGAGGACGCCGAGCCCGGAGAGGGTGAAGAAGGCGAAGAAGGTGAAGAGGGCGAAGAAGGCGGAACTGTCGGTGTGCTTACCGTCGAGGAAGCCATTGCCGCTTACCTTACCACCGAATTTGCCAGCCGCGAGGAAAAGCTCGAGACAATGACCCTTAAGCTCGCCAGAGGCGATTACGAGATGTATGTCGATTCGGCTACCGGCGAGGTGGCGGTAAAGAATACCGTCACAGGTCAGATACTTCTTTCAAACCCTTATGACATAGCCTCAATTGAAAGCGACAACGTCAAATCCGAGCTGCTTTCTCAGGTAGTTGTCACATTCAAGGATCTGACAAACAACAACCAGCAAAGAACTATGTACAGTTACTCTGACGCCGCTCAAAGAGGTCAGGTAATTGTCAAGAATGTTAAGAACGGTGTGCGTGTAGAGTACACCATCGGTAAGCAGTCGGCCAAAAAGCTTATGCCTTACTGGATGGAGGCACAGCGTTTTGAAAAGTTGATACTCGCCCCAATGGCAGTCGACGCCACCGAAGCGGAGTACCGCCGTTTCAACTCTTTCTATTCGCTTCAGGACCCCAATGACGACGAAAACGTCGAGTCCTATGTCGAAGCGATGAATAAGGCATACCCCTGCACTTCCAAATCGTATTACACGTCAGCCAATGCCGGAACATACACTATTATAGACAAGTTCTATCAGGAAGCTGAGAGAACATACGAAGTCGGAGATAACATGGCAATATATGTAATTGACCCCGCCGCCGCTACGTCGGAGCGTGAGTCCAATGTTATCGAGGGTTATGTCAAGTCTTACTGCCCCGAGTATAACTACGAAGAGCTTGATTATGATATCGAGCTTACCGGTTACACGGGCGACGGTTCCGCTGCCGCTATCTTCACACTTGCGCTTGAGTGGTATCTTGACGAGGACGGCTTCAGATGCGAAGTTCCTCTCAACAGTCTCTCATATGACGAGGATACATACCAGCTCGACCACATTATAGTCAACCAGTACCTTGGATGCACATCTGTGAAATATGACGGATATGCTTTCTTCCCGGACGGCTCGGGTACTATAATAACAAATGAAGACATCAGGGCGGGCAGCGCGGCATACAGCGTCGCGGCCGAGATCTACGGTCCCGATTTCGCTTACCACGAACTCTTCTACAACGGTAAGAGCGAACTGATATACGCTCCCGTATACGGTATTATCGATGGAACCGAGTATGTGGATCAGGGCGAGCTTATTGAGGAGGACGCGCTTCTCTTTGAGCCGGCTCTTGACGCGTACGGCAAGATAATAAGAAACGAGGACGGTACAATTGAGTACGCCGTTGACGAAAACGGCGAGCTTATCCCAATATACGAAACGGTGACGGAGGATCTTGTGACTCCCATAACCGAGACGGATGCGGAAGGCAACGAGACGGTCGTCGGATACTGTCTGACCGACAATCCGGATCAGAAGGTCGAGCTTGATTCAGCGACAAGCACGTATTACCTTATTGACGAGGAGGGCGCCAGGCTGCAAAAGAGAGGCGATATATACGAGGAGTTTGTGCACTCGGTCAATCAGGGCTTTTTCGCGGTCATAGACGGCGGCGAATCGCTTTGCAGACTTACTTACTCGTACGGCGGTATCTCTCACAATTACTGCTCGGTCTACACCTCCATGCGTCCCATTTCGACCGACTCATATAACCTCCAGCAGGCAATATCGGTCGGACAGAACCAGGACTGGGAAGTGACTTCCGAGAGAAAATTTACCGGCAGATACACAGTAAAATTTTTCTTGATTTCCGATTTTGAAGGAAGCAAATACGCAGGAAGCTACATGGGCATGGCAGATGCCTACAGGGATTATCTTGAAGGTCAGGGCATTATCTCGCTTATAGACGACGCTAAGGCGGACATACCGCTTTACATTGAATCCTTCGGTGCGATTGAGACACAGTCCACATTCCTCACGATACCCGTTTGGGTTGACACTCCTCTTACCACGTTTGAGGACGTCAAGACCATGTACAGCACTCTTTCAAATCAGGATTACAGTATTACAAATGTCAATTTCCGTCTCAACGGCTTCGGCAACGGCGGTATGGATTATGAGTACTATCCCACAAAGATAAACTTTGAAAAGGTGCTCGGCGGCGACGACGGTTATGAAGACCTTATCGCCGACGCAAAGAGCAAGGGCTACGGAGTTTTCCCGAGCTATGACCTTGCAAACGCTCACGCCACAAGAGCTTTCGACGGCTTCAAGTACAAATGGGTCATTAAAACAATCGATGACAGATATGCGTCCAAGAGAGAATACGACGCGACATTCCAGTCGTTTGAGCGTATAGGGGCGCTGACCGTTTCCCCCGCCTACTTCAGCAAGGTGTTTGATTTGTTCGTGAAGGCCTTTGGAAAGTACAGCTACAGCGGCCTTTCGGTCGGATCGCTCGGAAGCGATTTGAACTCAGACTTTGACAAGGATGAGCCTTATAACAGAGAGGACAACAAGGAGTATACGGTTGAGCTTCTTGAAAAGCTCTACAAGCAGTACGGAGACGTCCTTATGGTAGACGGCGGCAACTCGTACTCATGGCAGTATGTGCGCCATATACTCAATATGTCTCTTGACAGCAGCCGTTACCTTAGAGCATCCGCTTCGGTGCCCTTCCTTGGAATCGTTCTTCACGGTTATATAAACATCGCAGGAACGCCGACAAATATGGAGGGCGACACTTCTTACGAGATTCTCAAGATAATCGAGAACGGCGCGTCTCCTTACTTCACGCTTTCCTATCAGAACACTCAGGAGCTTAAGGAATTCTTCTATGAGTACTACTCGGTCGACTTCAACATTTGGCTTGAAGACCTTGTGAACACGTATAAGATCCTCAATGAAGCTCTTAAGGATGTTCAGACGTCGAGAATCACGGATCATAAGTTCATAAGCGGCGACCGTGTGCTTACCGAGGAAGAAAACGCATACCTTACGCAGGCATATGAACAGGCCCGCGCCGATTACGAAGCTAACTATGCAGAGGCCGAGCTCAAGTACAACAACGCTATCGAGCGCGCAAAGAGACTTGCGCAGGAGGCAGGCGAGACATTCGACCTTGACGCTTACATTGAGGAAAACGGCGAGTTTTCCTTTATGGAATTCGAAGAGTACTATCAAAGTGAGATCGATACCGTTATCGACGATTACTCCATAGTATACGAGGCATATGAAAACGGCGTTATATTCATACTTAACTACAACACCTTTGCAGTTACCGTTGAGGTGAACGGAACCGAATATACTGTCGAAAGTATGAACTTCGTCAAGATCCCCGCGGCAGCGTGAAAGGAGGTAATTTTCAATGAATAACACAAAGGCAGCTCTAAAACAGACGGCCCCAAAGAAGAAAAAACGTAAGATTGTATCGCTTGATAAGAAAAAAGCCCGTTCAGGTTGGTTCTTCGTCGCACCTTTTGTGATCGGATTACTTATAATTTATCTTCCGATTGTACTTGACTCCATCGTGCTTACCTTCAATTCCACCAAAACCGTAAGAGGTCAGGGCGTTCAGCTGACGTTTATAGGACTTGACAACTATAAAACCGCTCTTCTTGATGACCCCAACTTCGTCCAGACGCTCACCAGCGGTTTGAGACAGCTTGTTATCGATATCCCCGCAATAGTCATTTTCTCACTGTTCATAGCTGTTCTTCTTAACCAAAAGATGGTGGGGCGCGCGGCATTCAGAGCCATATTCTTTATCCCCGTCATCCTTTCTACCGGACTTATAGCCGAGATTGACGCTTCCAACTCGCTCAACCAGTATATGTCCGGCAACACAGGCATCGAAACCGGTGAAAATATCGGCAGTTCGGCCTCGGATATCATATCGGCCGCCGACGTCTCAATACTGTTCAGCAGTATGAGCGTGGGGTCCGGCCTGGTACAGACTATCACCGACCTTGTCAACGACGTGTATAATATCATCAACCGTTCAGGCGTGCAGATGCTTATATTCCTCGCGGGTCTTCAGTCGATCGATCCCGCAATATATGAGTCCTGCTCCATAGACGGCGCTACCTCTTGGGAAACTTTTTGGAAGATTACTTTCCCGATGATCAGCCCGATGATCCTCGTTAATACGATTTATACGGTCATTGACTCGTTCACTTCCGCCGATAACACGGTCATGAACTTTATAAACAACTACTATAACAGCACCTCGATGGTCGTCAGCAGCGCTATGGCTTGGATTTACTTCATCATCGTCTTCGCAATTGTAGCAGTGGTTGCGGGTGTGCTCTCGGCGTACATCTTCTACCAGAGAAGGGATTAAGGAGGTTTATATGACAAACAATGCCGTAAAGGTCACTAAAGAAACTAAAAATAAGATAAGAGTTGAGTTTGAGAGAACCTCGGCATGGAAGAAATTCAAACTGAAATACCTCTCTTTGAATTTTCTCGGAATGGCCATATTTAAAATATTCAGATTGGTACTCCTTATCGGTATCTCTTATGTTATTCTTTATCCGTTCTTTACTAAAATCGCGTCTTCCTTCATGAGTCCCACCGACTTTGTCGATGTCACGGTGAAGCTTATCCCGAAGGCGCCCACTCTCAACACCTATAAACAAATCATTATCGAGAACCATTATTTTCAGGCACTCTTTAACACCCTGATGATTTCCCTTTTGTGCGGTGTTATTCAGACGTTCATTTGCTGCGTCATCGGATACGGATTTGCTAAATATCGCTTCAAAGGAAGCAAGATCCTGTTTTTGCTTGTCGTGCTTACAATGATCGTGCCTCACCAAACTATCAGATACTCTATGTTCATGAAGTTCAGATACTTTGATATCGGTTATTTCAACTTCGGTATACTGAAATTGTTTGGCGACTTAGACGGTATCAGCCTGGTCAATACCTTTATCCCGCTCATCGTTCTCTCTGTCTTCGGACTTGCGTTCAAAAACGGTCTGTATATCTTTATGATGCGTCAGTTCTTTAAGAATGTACCCGATGAGCTTGAGGAGTCCGCTTATATCGACGGTTCGGGAACCTTTAGAACCTTTATCCAAATCATTCTCCCGCTGTCCGTCCCTATGATGATAACTATATTCCTGTTCGCGTTCTCATGGCAGTGGACCGATAACTTCTATACCTCCACATCCATGTTCTTCCCGGGCAGAAATGAAATCCTCCTATCTAAAATCGTTCAGATACCTAAAACACTTGACACCAACTATGCCGGCGGCAACCAGTTCTCCGACGCTATCAGAAACACCTGCGGTCTGCTTATTATAGCTCCGCTGATTGTCGTATATCTGTTCTGCCAAAAGTTCCTTGTTCAGGGTATCGAACGTTCCGGTATCACTGGTTGATCGGTTATCAATTATCGATTATCAATTTCAAAACCGTCTTTATTTCAAAACTGCTGCAAGTTTTCCCTTGCAGCGGTTTTTTTTCGCTGAAAGCGCACAACTTTGCGTCAATCTCCCGTATTTTCATAGGGCTTTTTTAAATAGCGCTTATAAAATAAAACCGATTGCTTTGCCCGAGATAAGAAAACTGAAATTCAGGGCGGAAGGTTATTTGAGAATATGTGGGAAAGAGAGGCGAGAAAGGAGAAAATCGTCAAATATTTATCAAAAGGTATTGAAAAAGGCGGCGGAATATATTATAATAAAAGGTAACATACAAGAACGAGGATTAAGCCTACATGGGCAAAAAATTGCTCATACAGGGGTTTAAACGGACCGGATGGCCAGATAGATGAGAGGAGAGAAAGGAAAATGCCCACATTTAAGAAGATAGGCGTTCTCACTTCGGGCGGAGATGCTCCGGGGATGAACGCGGTTATTAGAGCTATAGTTAACTATGCAAGTCAAAATGACGTTGAGGTCATGGGGATATACGAAGGCTACCGCGGTTTACTTGAGGACGACATGGAGATACTGGAGCCGAAGGATGTTGCCAATTCGATATCGAGAGGCGGAACAATCCTATACACGGCGCGGTGCTTGAGGTATAACTCGCCCGAAGGCGTGCAGGAGGCTTACGATAAGTGCAGGGAATTAGGCATTGACGGGATAATAGCGATAGGCGGAGACGGCACGTTCAGAGGAGCAACGGATCTTGCTAAAGCGGGTATACCCACTATCGGTATACCGGGAACGATAGACAACGACATTACGGCGACCGATTACACGATAGGTTATGACACGGCGATGAATACTGTGGTTGAGATGTGTGACAGATTGCGTGACACATGCGAATCGCACGCGCGTTGTGACATAGTCGAGGTTATGGGAAGAAACGCGGGATACATTGCGCTTAACGCGGGAATCGCGGTAGGCGCCACAGCCATATTGTTGAAGGAATTCGAATATGACGAGGACGCCATTATTAAAAAGATGATAGACGAGCGCAAGAGCAACAAAGCGAGGAGCTTCATAATAATAATGAGCGAAGGGCTTGACGGTTACGGAGCGGGAAATTACGGTGAAGAGCTTGCCAAAAAAGTTGAAGCCGAATCCGAAGCAAAGGGCTGCAAGATCGAGGCGCGTTTTGCACGGCTTGCGCATGTTGTCAGGGGCGGAAGTCCGACTCTGACGGACAGGCTGATCGGTTCGAGAATGGGAGCCGAGGCAGTGAAGCTTCTTCTTGAAGGTAAGAGCAATCTTGTCGTATGTCAAAGGAACGGAAAGATTACGACTTCGGAGATAAAGTACGCTTTAGCGCTTGACACTATGTTCAAGAACGAATACGCGTTTAAGAGATGCCCGAGTCCCAAATACAACAGGGAAAAGAATCTTGCCGGGTTTGACGAGGCGACTGTAAAGCATATGGAAGAGTACTGTCAACTCAAGTACGATGATCTGAAAGACCTGTACAAGACGGCAAACACCTTGGCGTTTATCGACTGAAATATACGCACATTTTAACACTGACGGGGAGGTGGATGGTAGTATGCTGTCAAAGCCATATTCGGCTGCGGTTTTAGGAGTCGAGGGATACCCTGTCACGGTAGAGTGCAGCGTTACGGATAAGCTCAGCAATTTTGAAATAGTGGGGCTTCCCGACAACGCGGTGAAAGAGGCGAAAGAGCGGATAACGGCCGCCATTGACAACAGCGGGTATATGTTTCCGTTCGGCAATATTCTTATAAATCTCGCCCCCGCCGACATTAAAAAGACGGGATCGTCGTACGATCTTGCCATACTTATGGGTATACTGAATGCGTCGGGCACTGTTAAGCGGGACCTGTCGGGTATCGGCTTTATAGGCGAGATA
The DNA here is from genome assembly GCA_947588825.1 of uncultured Clostridia bacterium. Classification (GTDB taxonomy): domain Bacteria; phylum Bacillota; class Clostridia; order Oscillospirales; family CAG-272; genus CAKSQF01. Next base: position 1,298 of record CANPZU010000018.1, on the reverse strand, counting down.
TCGCTTTCGGGCGACGTCAGGCGAGTAAACGGCGTGCTTGTAATGTGTCTGGCGCTTGCAAAGGCGGGAGTCAAGGAAGTATTTGTGCCCAAGGAAAACGCCGCCGAAGCTTCAGTGGTAGAGGAGCTGACCGTATATGCGGTATCCAATATAAGGCAGATTGTGTCGCATCTTTGCGGCGCGCAGACGATTGAGAGAACGTATTTTGACAAAGAGGCGTACGGCAAATCGTCATTAAAAAGCTACGATGTTGATTTTTCGGACGTAAGAGGACAGGAAAAAGCGAAGCGTGCGCTTGAGATAGCGGCCGCCGGGCTTCACAATATTTTGATGATCGGCGCGCCGGGCACGGGCAAGAGCATGCTTGCAAAGAGGCTTCCCACGATATTGCCCGACATGTCCTTTGCCGAATCGGTTGAGACGACAAAGATTCATTCGATATCAGGCGCGTTGCCGGCGCACGTATCTCTTATCGGGACACGGCCGTTCAGGGCGCCTCATCACACAATGTCGGCGGTTTCGCTTGCGGGAGGCGGTTCCATACCGACGCCGGGAGAGATATCGCTGGCGCACAACGGCGTGCTTTTTCTTGACGAGCTTCCCGAGTTCGGCAAATCGGTCACCGAAATACTGCGTCAACCGCTTGAGGACAGGGAAATAACCATAACAAGGGCGATGGGGCGATTCACGTTTCCCTGCTCGTTTATGCTGGTATGCGCAATGAATCCCTGCAAATGCGGATACTACGGACATCCCACAAAGCCATGCACCTGCAAAAGCGCGGATATAAAGAAATACATGTCAAAGATAAGCGGACCGCTTCTTGACAGGATAGATATACAAATAGAGGTTCAATCGCTTACATATGACGAAATATCCTCCCGCAAGGAGACGGAGAGCTCGGCGTCTGTAAAGGAACGGGTGAACAAAGCGAGAGACTTTGCGAATGAGCGATTTGAAAAGGATCGGCTCAACATCCACAGCAACGGGGAGATGAGCGCGTCTCAGGTCAGAAAGTACTGCGTGCTTGACGACAAGGCAAGGCTGCTGCTAAGGTCGGCGTTTGACAGCATGGGCCTTTCGGCGAGAGGGCACGATCGGATATTGCGAGTGGCGAGGACGATTGCCGACCTTGATACCTCTGAGGTGATAAAGGCGGAGCATATAGCGGAGGCAATACAGCTTCGCTCTCTTGACAGAAAGTACTGGTGAATTTTAAAAATTGTATGTGTTAAAATGATATGAACCAATAAAAAATAAAAAGAGAAAATCTATCTTTGGTATGGTATAATTAAGTT
>CANPZU010000017.1 GCA_947588825.1 uncultured Clostridia bacterium | reverse complement strand
AAAAAAGATTTTATTTCCAAACTTGAAATTGCTCTAAAGGAAGCCAGTGAAACGGGATATTGGCTTGAATTGCTTTATAGGACAAGATATATTGACGAGCAAACATTCAAAGCATTTTCTTCTAAATGCACATCATTAAGGGTGATGCTGATTGCATCGTGTAAAACCGCAAAGGAAAAGAATGATGAACCCGTTTGAACCGAATAGCTCGATGCTGCATAAGCTGTGTTTGTGAGGGTTCACTCTCATGCGCCAAGGGCGTCCATTTTGGTCAACCCTTTCAAAAAAGATGCACACACGGAAAACCTCGATTTTATCGGGGTTTTTCGCATTTTCAGACGCAAAAAAGCAAAGATCGGTTTTATTGATGAAAACGCCAAAAATTTCCTTTGCGGGAGGACTGACCGAACCGAAAGCGCAAACCTGCATACAGTTTCTACCCTATAAAATATTTTTATCATTTGTTTTAGCCTAACGAACGTATTGAGCTCAAAACAAAACCGACACCACTCAAAAAGCGATGTCAGTTCGTTGCCTAAAATTTAATATCTTCTACCTTGGGACTCTTTTTTGTGCCGTCCGTACAATTTGGTGCAGTTCATTGTTCGGGCGGGACTTCTTTTAACGTATAGGAAACAGTCTCCGAATGATAGATTCCATCAAAAATCGCCCCTTTTTCGGTATAATTGATGGTTCCATCCCGACACCAGACGGCTTCCAGCCCCTCCCCTGCTCTCAGCAGCTCCGGCGAAAAGCTCTCCTTCACAAAGGCCGGAATCATCCGAAAGAGCAACTCAGCGCATCCGAGCTTTTTTGAATAGCACGTGAGATTCGACCCCGCCGCCCTGCAGAATCCGTCACTTTCGTCGAGGTACGGGAATCGGAGCTCCCCGTCCTCCCTTTCGTAATAATAGGCGTCGTCCTCCTCGCCGAGAGAGAAGGTGTGGAGGGACACGGCGCTCATAGGCCCTTGATATTGCAGAACCGCCGGGCAGAGGGCCTTTTCTCCGACTCTGTCGAAGAGGTTGAGGGAATAGGTGATTTCCCTTTCGTCTAAGTTTCGGCAGAATCCGTCGCAGCTGGAAATTGCCCCCTTTGTAAATCCTTCTTCCTTCATCCTCTCGGCAAAATAGTCGACGATGAAAGCGTTTTTCATCCACTGGAAGTCGATGAATTTGAATTCCTTCTCGTCCTTCTCCTTCGCGTAGCGGAGGTAGTCCTCGGAGACCTTGAGTCTTACCCGATTTTCCCCCAGCAGTTCGAGCTCTATCTCTTCCTCATCTCCCGCGTATTCAAGGATTTCACGGAAGGTTTCCTCGACCTCCCGGCTTACGAAGGGGTCGCAATATCTTGTCTCCTCGTCGGATCTGCAGAAAAAAAGGGTTCGATAATAGCTGTAAATCGGCGCGAGGTAGAGGCTTCTTCCCCCTTCCCCCGTGATTTTTTCCAGCGCTTGGTAGAGCACAGGGTCGACTTTTGTTGCCTCATTGGGGTTCTGATTCAGGTACGCGACGTTTTTCACTCCCTGAAACGTTTCCCTTTCGTGGAACAGCCGATACGCCTTCACCGCGGCCTCCTCATAGATCGCCGCGACCTTTCGGTACTCCTCCCTTGCCTGGAGATCTCCCTGCCCGAACTGGTATAGGAACGTGAACTCGTCACTGCAATTTTCTGTTGTCTTTGGGTCGAGCTCCACTCTCTGCCATCCCGACCGATCGGCCGACATATGCGTACACGCATAGGCAATCGCGGATATTCCGAGCGCGAGAAATACTAAAAGCAGCACCACCCGCAATGTGAAATTCTTTTGCTCAACCTCAATCGTTTCAACCGGCTTTATTTGGGGGCCGGTGCCCCTTGACTTTTTACTCATATCACTCAGAAAGGGGATGTGCCGGGGGACTGTTTTTGAGGAGAAAATTTTCTCCTTCAAAACAGTCCCCCGGACCCCCAAAAACTTTTATATGTTTTTTTTGAAGTTCCCGCCTTTAAAAAACAATATATTTTTGAAGTTTAAATAGGCGGGAACTTCTTGGACTATGCGGCTCGGGCGGTCGCCCGAGGGAAGCAAGCCCGGAGACTCCGGCTCAGTTTTGGGTTTGCGGAATCGGGGCAGGTTTTGGGTAAGCCAAAATTTCAGTATCCGATGAGGCCGCATCCACCGGGCGACGCACCGCCCACGAGGACCAGGCGTGGGGCGGAATCCCCCGAAAACGCCGGTGCGCAGAATAGGCGCGGATAGTCCGTGGCACGGGGATTCCCCACATTTAAAATGCCGCCGGCGGGGGCCTTTTTCTTCCGCTCCCGCGTGGCGGCAGATTTTACAGCAGGCTCAGCAGCAGCAAAATCAGGAAGATCCCGACGATGGCTCCGAGGGTACAAAGTCCGGCAATAGCCCCCCTGAAGCAGGCTTTCGCGTTTCTTCTATGGCGGAATTTCTTGAAAATCAGTCCCGCGATGAGCCCGAGGGGTGCAAGGAAGAATGACGCGACAGAATACCACACGTTTCCCGTGTCGTGGAGCGGGATTTGCTCCAGCTCCTCCACCCGGACGGGAGTGGGCTCCTTTTTTCTTTCCTGTGCATCGTACTTTGCCTTTTCCTCCGGCGTGAGAATCGTCACCGATTTCATCGGCTGATTGCTCTCCCGGATCGCCTTATACTTCTCGATTTCCTCTTTACTTCCGTATACGAAATGGTTATGCCCGATATCGCAGAGCTCCGGCTCCTCCTTACTGTAGTCGTGCACCGACGGGTCGTAGGTGAAGAGCACCTTATTTTTTTCGAGCTGGGGATCGGGGATCGGAATGGCGGAAATCAGGGAGCGGGTATAGGGGTGTAGCGGGTAGTCGAAGAGCTCCTCCGCGTCGGCAACCTCGACGATGTTTCCCTTATATATAACTCCGATCCGGTCGGAGATAAAGCGGACGATCGACAGGTCGTGCGCGATGAAGAGGTAGGTGACTCCCCTTTCCTTTTGGAACTTATTGAGCAGATTCAGCACCTGTGCGCGAATCGACACGTCGAGCGCCGAGATCGGCTCGTCGGCGACGACGAGCTCCGGCTCCATGACCATGGCTCTTGCGAGTCCGATTCTCTGTCTCTGTCCTCCCGAGAACTCGTGCGGATATCTTGTCAGATGCTCCGGCAGCAGTCCGACCTCCTCGATTATCTTTTCGACTTTCTTTACGCGATCCCCCTCATTTTTATAGAGGTGAAAGTTATAAAGTCCCTCCGAAATGATATAATCGACGGTGGCTCTCTCATTGAGCGAGGCGGCGGGGTCCTGGAAGACCATTTGGATATTTCTTATGACCTCCCGGTCGAGGGAGTGCGGGATTTTTCCTGTAATTCTTACGCCTTTATAGAGAATTTCTCCGTTTGCGCAGGGATTGACGCGGATGACGGCGCGCCCGATGGTGGTTTTTCCCGATCCCGACTCCCCGACGAGGGAGAAGGTTTCCCCCTTATAGATATCGAAGGAGGCGTTTTTGACCGCCCGAACGGCGTCCTCTCCCTTTCCGAAAGTGATATCAACGTTCTTTAAGGAGAGCAGGACTTCCTTCCCTTCGGCATTGACCTGCCCGTGCTTTGGCAGGTGGGACGCGGTGGCCGACAGCGGCGTTTTGTTCTTTTTCTCTTTACTCACAGCCTTCCCCTCCTTGGATGTTGAACGCATGAATCAGTTTTTCATGGATGTTACGGATGATTTCCGGCCTCTCTACCTTCGGGGATCGCGGGTCAAGGAGCCAGGTTTTCGCGTAGTGGGTATCGCTTACCCGGAACATTGGGGGCTCCTTCAAGGTGTCGATCTTCATGCAATAGGGATTGCGGGGTGCGAAGGGGTCTCCGATGATCTTATTATAGAGGGACGGCGGCGTTCCTGAGATGGAATAGAGCTTGGTATTTCTCTCTGCAAGCTGCGGCAGGGAGGAGAGGAGCGCCCAGGTATAGGGATGCCTTGAGTCGTAGAAGACGTCCTCGACGGTTCCGAGCTCGACTATCTGTCCCGCGTAAAGGACGGCGACGCGGTCGGCGATGTTGGCGACGACTCCGAGGTCGTGGGTGATGAAGACGATGGTATATCCGAAATCCTTCTGCAAATCCTTGATGAGCTTGAGGATCTGCGCTTGAATCGTGACGTCGAGCGCCGTTGTCGGCTCGTCGCAAATCAGAATCTTCGGCTGGCAGGACAGGGCGATGGCGATGACGATTCTCTGGCGCATTCCTCCCGAATACTGGAAGGGATAGTCGTCAAACCGCACTTCGGCGTTGGGGATTCCGACCTTCCGCATCAGCTCCAGCGCGCGGGCGCGCGCCTCCGATTCCGAGCAGTTCTGATGTTTCAGAATGATGGAGGTGATCTGCTTCCCGATCGTCAGGATCGGGTTGAGGGAGGTCATGGGATCCTGGAAGACGGTGGCGATTTTTCTTCCCCTTATCTGCATCCAGTCCTTGGAATACTTGATTTTTGCGAGGTTGAGGATGCAGGTTCCGTGCAGCACGGTTTCGGTTTCGTCGAGGTATTTGACCCGGAAGACGACGGTATCAAAGACGTCGTTTCTCTTATTCTCGTCGTCGAGGTCGACTCCCATTTTCATGGCGTCCTGCAGGGCGTTTTCCATCTTCCAGATGAGCTTCAGACGCTTTCTTAGTCCGTAGCGTCCGACTGAGAGGTAGACTTCCTTTGCAAGGACGGTGTTTCTCACCTTCTTCCCGGAGTCGGGCGCCCCGGCAATTTCCTTTTTATAGCGTTCAAGCAGTGCGGCGCGGCGTGCGGCGTACTCTTTAAGATATTCCTTGTCGGCTTTTGCCGCTTTTCTGTGCGCGGCGGCAGTCTCCCTTTTCTCTTTTTCGAGAGCCTTAATCTGCTTGTCGAACTCGTCAATCTGCGCCGACAACTCTTTCAGCCTCGGTTTTTCGCGGGAGGGGTCGACGGTCTGACGGGTATTGTAGACCTCGGTCCGACGGTAGAGCAGGTCGTCCCTCTTAGTCTCGAACGCCTTTGTTTCCTCGTCACTGAGCGAGAATTTTCTCTTTTTCTCGGCTTCCAGCTCAGTAAGCTCCCGCCACGTGGCGGCGCCCGGCTCGAGTCTTGAGTCGCGGTTGACTCTCTTTTCAATTGAGCCAAGGAGAAGACGGTCAAGAGCACGGAGGGTAACCTTGGTATCCGCCAGCTCCTCGTCGCTAAAGATGATTCTTCCCCCGTCGATGCTTCCGTTTTCTTCAAGCATTCCCGCGAAGGTTTTTGTAAAGACACTCTTTCCCGATCCCGATTCTCCAACGATGGCGATAGATTCGTTTTCGTAGATGTCAAGCGAAATTCCCCGTATGGCGGTCAGTTTCCTTCCACGGACGCTGAACCGAACGATAAGATCCTTGACTGAGAGCAATACCTTGCGGTTTTCCTTATTTTCGTTATCCATGGCGACCTCCTATCGGTGTGTTCTCGGGTCGGACGCGTCTCCGAGATTCTGTCCGACGACGTAGAGCACGACGGTAATGATGGCGGCGATGGCGGTCGGGCTCCAGAATTCAAATGCCCATGCGTGAACGGCAAGATTGTTGCTCGCCTGCGAAATCATCCGTCCGAGTGTGACGTCCTCCTGCAATCCTATTCCCAAATAGGTGAAGAAGACTTCATAGGAGATATAGGAGGGCAGTTCCGTTGCGAGGAGTGTGACGATAACGGAGGTCATGAAGGGGAGAATATTGCGCATGGCGATGCGGAAGGTGGAGGTTCCGAGGCACCGGGAGGCGAGGTTATACTCTCTGTCTCTGATGATGATGACCTGCGTTCGTATGAAGTAGGCGATTCCTATCCACCCCGTGATCGTCATGGCGAAAACCAGCGTCCAGAAGGATCCCGTAAAGACCATGACCATAACCGAAATGACGAGAATATATGGGACGTTTCCGATGATGTTATTGACCTCCGTCATAACGATATCGACCTTCTTGGAGAAGCCCCAAATGGCTCCGATTATGACTCCGACCGTCATATTGATGGCGGCGCAGATCAGCGCGAGGGAGATGGAGATTCTCGCTCCGTTCCAAACGGCGTCGAAGGTGGACTGCCCCTGCGCTCCTGTTCCGAGGATCCATTTGAGTTTGAATCCGAGGGTTTCGATGGCGAGCTTAGGACTAAGGTGCGCAGTCGACTGTAAGTTAGTGAGGTTCTCGAAAGCGTCATAGGGGAAAATCATCGGATAAATGTAGGCAAAGAGCACCACAACGGCGAGCAATGCAAGTATTACGATGTTGATTTTCTTGCGAAAGAAGACGCGGAAGACCGATTTCCAATAGGAATAGCGGGGAGCTGTGATTTTTTCCGCCTCCGCCTCGGAATTGTCGCAGTGGGAGAAGAGCTCCTCCACACTCATTCCGAGATCGGACAGGTCGGCAAGTTCTGTCTGATAATTCTGTTCCATGTTCTTACCTCGCTTTCTCCGTAAAGGAAATTCTCGGATCGACGGCTGCCATCAGGATATCTCCCAAAATCAGCGACAGAATCGACAGCACCGCGTAGAATAGGGTGAGTCCGACGACGACTCCGTTGTCGTAGCTCTGAATGGCCTCCGTCAGGAGCAGACCTGCGCCGGGGACGGTATAGAGCCGCTCTGTGATGATGGCTCCGACGAGGGCTCCGAGGATGCTTCCCGGGATTCCGTGGACGATCGGAATGATGGCGTTTTTGAGAATGTGCTTTGTAAAGATTTCATACTCCGACAGACCTCCCGAGCGGGCGAACTTGACGTAATCGGCGTTCTCCTGGTCGATCATATAGCGCCTGATCCACTTCATCAGCGACGCGATGGAGGGCAGTGCCAGCGACACGATCGGCAGGACGTACATCAGCAGATTCGGCATATCCGCCGTGAAGGTTTTCGGCAGTCCCAGCGAGCCTCCGATTTCCCGGAAGAAGAAGATGTAGGCGAGGGAGGGGACCGCGATGATAAATATAACGTAAACCGTACCGAGTCCGTCGATGAAGGTGTTCTTCTTTCTTGCCATCAGGATTCCGAGCGGCACGCCGAGCAGATAGGCGGCGATCACCGAAATGATTCCTATGACAAAGGAGAACCCGGTGCGGGACATATTCGTTTTGAAGTAACTGACGTTGGTATAATCGTCATCAAAGCGCGCGGCGTTAATTGCCGTCGCGTCTTTCGAGCCCTTCACATAGGTGGCTGTGTGAAGGTTTCTCGGGCTTTCCTCCGTCAGCCCCGTCGCAAAGGTGACGGTCTTATCGAGGTTCGGGTCCTGCCCTGCGAACATGGTATCGGTGATGGCGATTCCCTTGTTCACCGAATAGGAGGTCCCGATATTGAACTTTAGCAGGTTCTGATGGATATAGGGGAACTGGTCGTCAAAATAAAGCAGATAGCGGTGCTCCGTTCCGATTCCCATTACGGCGGGGGCAAAGACCTTATCTTCCCCGCGATTGTAGACAGGGTCAAAGAAGGTAAAGGTAATGCCGGTGTCGGGCAGCTTTTCCCCGGTCGTTCTTTCCACGTAATGAATATTGTCAATTTTGAAAATACCGGCAAAATATTTTACCAGCCGGGTATAAATCGGAATATCACGGGAAGCGAACAGGATGGTTGCCTGCCCCGACGCGGTTCTGTCGGAGCGGATGACCTCATAGCCTCTCGATTCGTAGGTTTCGGTAAATTTTTTTACGTAGCTTGCGGTGACGTCGGAATCGTCGCTGACTGTGGCTCCGAGCTGGGCTGCCTCGTCCCGCGTCTCCTTGGTAATTTCTCCCCCGTCAACGAGGGTATTAAGATATTCGCCGTAGCTTATATAGTCAAGATAGCCGTATCTCTCCCACTGCTCGTATTTGTAGGTCATTTTCTGGTTTTCCTGCAGCTTTCGGTACTGCATATCCGTTCGGAAAATGAGATCCCGTTTCATGAGGGAGAAAATCAGTATCATGACAATGGTAACGACGATGACGACCGAAATCAGGCCGTGAAGAAGTCGTTTCAAAAGATATTTTACCATTTCATACCACCATATTTAATCACAGAGGAGGAAGAAGGCAAGTGCCGTTCTTCCTCCCTGATTGGATTATGAATCCGTCAAAACTGAATTTTGGCAGGACGTCCCCCGTCTCAAGGGCGGGTTCGGTTTTCAAGGGTCAAAAATTCCCTTTTTTCCTCAGAAAATCATTTTCCGATATCGAGACCGTAGCAGACCTTCATGTAGCCGTACGGCATCATGGTGTCAAGGTAGGTTGACGGGTCGCCGTAGTCAGGTCCCCAACCGGAGTTCAGCTGGAGGTCGTAGTTGGCATCGGTAGGACTCTCATAATCGTAGGTCGCGTAGGTCAGGTCATCCTGAGATGCTTCCACAAGGTTGATGCGAATCCGTCCGCCGGTGGCCTTCTCGACGGAATTCTTGAGGATCTGCGCCTGCGAAGAAGAAACCGAACCGTCATTCGTGTACGGGAAGTCGATGGTGACCGGCAGAGTATCGGTGATCGTCAGTCCTTCGGCGGTGAGCTCTTTGACTGCCTTATCCATGTACTCCTTGGCCTTGTCGGGATTGTACCATCCGTCGTAGCCGGCAGAGCTTCCGAGTCCGCCGTCTGCCTTAGGATCGTACGCTGTGATCGGGAATCCGTCCGCGTCGATCTGCGCCTGGACAATCACGCCGAAGTCGGTACCCTTCTTGAAGGTCGTGTCGGTTCCGTTGATGGAAATTGTCACGTCTTCCGGCATATTGACGAAGTTACCGGGAGTATAGGTGTTGACCATAGAGACGTATTTCAGCTCTTCTCCGACAGCTGCCTGCATATAGCTTGCGCGGTCGAATCCGAAGATAAGAGCCAGACGGAAGTTAGTGTTGAGCATAGCCCACTGGGTCTTGTTCTTCATTCCTTCTGTCTTGGTGGAGACAACCTTGGTCTCATCGTTGTAGTTCGCAAAGGAACGGCGATGGAGGTTCAGGAAGCCCGGGAAGGTGGTGGCGTTTGTGCTGGACACATACGCGTATGTATCAAACTTGTTCTCTTCCTTTGCCTTGGCAACGGCTGCCGAGTTGAGTCCGGCACCGTCGGAGAGGCCCTGCGAGAAGAGGTCGTAGGACGCGGTGGCGTTCGACTGCGCGTCAACCCATCTCATATTGATGGTCTTGACGGTGGTGGAATCCTTATCCCAATAGCTTTCGTTTGCCTTGAAGGTGATGATGTTCTTGGCAGTGAAGGTATCGATGATATAGGGTCCGCAGTAAGCGATGTTGTCCTTATCGGTTCCGTATGTTCCGGAGGTCTGCTCACCGAGCTTACCGCCCTTGGACTCAAAGTAGCCCTTGTTCAGGGGAGCGAAGGGAGAGTAAGCGAGCATCGTTTCAAAATACGGAATCACTTCTGCAAGAGTGTAAACGACCGTGTAGTCGTCGGTGGCCTTGACTCCGACCTTGGAGAAGTCTTTGTCATCGCCGAGATAGCCGTCAACACCGGCGATAACGCCGCTGACGAGCTGCTCAAGTCCGCCCTTCATATCGAGCATATGCTGGAATCCGGTAACGAAGTCCTCTGCCTTGAGTTCTCCGATTTCCGCTCCTGTGGAGTCCACCCACTTCACGCCCTTGCGGAGAGTGAAGGTGTATGTGAGTCCGTCGTCCGAAACTTCCATCTTTTCGGCAAGCGCCGGCTGGAGGATGTTGTCTCCGTCGTACTCCATCAGTCCGTCATAGGTCTGAACGAGGACGTCGGAGTCGACCGCCTTGGAGGTGGAGAGAACGTCAAAAGTTCCAGGGTCGGTTGTGTATGCGAGGGAATAGCTGTCCTGAAGCTTGTAGCCCTTGCTTTCAAGGAGCGCTTTCGCCTTCTCGGGGTAGGTTCCGGTGCCCTTGTTCGCCGCGTAGAGCGCTTTCAGTTCGTCCCGGTCTGCCGGCTTGATCGGGTCGGTGCAGACGAGGATCTTGTGGTAACGGGAGCTGTCAGAGCCCCATGAAACGGATGCGACGGTGTAAGGCACCACCTTGGAAATCGCATAGTTTCCGCCCTGCGCCTGAAGCGGAACGAGCACACCCGCCTCAAGAAGTTTGGCTTCCGCAACTGCCATCAGAGCATAACGCTCCGAGATGGTCTTGGCCTCAAGGGCCTTCTGATATGCCGCGTTGAATTCGCCGAACACTTCGTCCCAGATATCCTGGTCGGTTCCGAGCGTCGGTGCGGCCACCTTTTCTTTGTACACCGGGTCGGTTTTCTTTCCGCAGGAGGCGAAGATTACAAGCATCATTACCGCCGCGAGAACCAAACACAGTGCCTTGGTCATTTTCTTCATGAAAAATGCTCTCCTTTTTATTAGGTACTTGATAAAAAACGAAAGAGTACAGGAGCTCTCAGCCTTCTTCCCTTAGCAAAAATGCAAAAGGGAGTCGGCTTCGCAGTTTTCCCGCGTCTTACCGTCTCCCGGCTTTTCCCCCTCTTGCGCGCGCTTCCTCTTTTCATAAGAACCAACCACGGGTTCTTCTCTTTGATAAAGGGGAAGCACCGTTTGATCTTTGGCAAAATCCAAGATACTTGCACGCCGCGTGTTCTGCGCTATTCCGTTTATTTCAACTACCGATTTATGTCTATTATATCACTTCTTTTTATTTTGTCAATATAAATTTCCGCATTTTTTGCTTGAATGCTACATTTTTTTGTTTCCCTTCCCCTTTTTTTCGCCTTTCTCCAAGGAACGCGGCCCTCGGTGGCTTTGCTTCTCTGTTTTTGTTTTTTTGCGCCGGGTTGGGGGATTTGGTGCGCGGCTTCGGGACGCTTTCCTGCTGTTTCGGGGGATTTGCTCGGCGGTTTCCGGGGATTTGTCTTGCTGTTTTTGGGGCAGTACTACCGGCGGAGCAATCGGGAATCGCACACTACAGCGCCAGTTGGGGCTTGTGGTTTGCGGGGCGGGGTGAGAAAGGCAGAAAAAGGAAACGGGGCAGGTGCGGGATGGAAAGAGGTGCGGCAGGGAAAAATGGCGGGGACGGCGCGTCTGTTTCTGACTGCTATTATACTATATATAAGGATGGAAAGTTCTCAAAAATCCCGAATTCGTGTTATAATGAATCTATTCTTGCAGGGGAGGTGCACTATGACCGACAGAAAACACCGGCAGGCGCCTGATTGCTCAACACAAAAAGGCCCGCCGACGTTTGCGGACCGAGCAGCTGCGCCGGAGAATACGAATGTATATCCCGAAAGCAGCGGAAGAAACCGAGGACAAGGGCGGCGAACCTGAAGATATCAGGGATGCCCGACCGTATGGCATACCGAAAATGAAAGACCTGCACGCCGCGGATATATGACATTTCCGAAGCGTACAAGTCTCTGCACTGTTTATGATTGAACCGCCGTGTACCGAACGGTACACACGGTGGTGTTAGAGGCCGGCTGCCCAACTAATGGGCGGCCTCCTAATCGGTTTTGCTTTTCACTATCATCACTAAATACACTAAATACGACGGATCGGTTTGATTTGTAAACTGAAGTCATTGATTAGTCGGTTTTGACACTCGGGGACAAGCTTGGCGCAAGCATCTTAACTTAATGTAAAAACAGCGCTTTGATTTTTTTATGCTCCGTTCTCGGTAAAAGGCCGTCCGTTTTTAAATTTCCTGTAATCAAGCATATAAAGGAACAGTCCCGCAAGATTCGCACGAAGAAGACCCTCTTCTAACTCGTCGTTTCCGTCAAGCGGGAACGTTTCGCGTACCCTCCTGCGCTCGGCAACAGGAACGTCGATGAAAATATTGACATTCTCCTCTTTATCTTCGTTTACGCTGTAAGCAAATGCGTAATTATTTACCTCGCACATACGCTCAAACACAAGAATATCAACTATCTTCTCGGGTGAAAAGCGGGAAAGTGTCATAATATCTCCGCTTCCCTCGCCGTAAAAAGGCGGTTCGGGAACGGTCAGACTTATTTTAATGCCCATACGCTCCTCATTTGACAAAGCTACGGTCACATTTATGCTTCGGTCGGCCCCGCATTCGACAAAAAAGGCCATAAGGTGGAAAAAAAGAAGTGAAAAGGAACCCGCGTCGATCATCCTCATTGAGTTTGAAACTGCGCCCGCCACACCGTACCTGACGTCGTATCCGAATTTTGCGAAGGTCTTTTCGGTGATATCGGCAAGCATCGGTATCAGTTTGTTTATAGGAAAGAAGGCTTCGTTCCCGCTGTAAAAAACATAAGATATCACTTTCTTGATCTTTTCGAGCATACGCGGGCCGAAGGTGTCGCCGGGGATACCTTTGGAGGAAAGCGAGCTCTCGTCGATATTCTTAACAATTTGGCATATCTGCCCCGCAAGAGCGGTAATATCGTTTTCAATAACGCGCGTGTATTTATTTGTCGAAGGTATCTGAATAAGCGAAAGAAATACCCAAAGGGTACACGGTTCGCAAAACCTCACATACGGCGAAACAAACGCCCTTGCCTGCCTGTCTCCCGTGTCGATAGCGACAAGGCCGACGCCTTTTTCGGTTATTTTCGCAAATTCTTTGCGGCAGTCAGGCAAGATGCGCGGCTGTACGCGCGTGTTCCTTCTGGGCAGCCGAAGCTCCCTGAGCGCCATTTTATTTTTGTATGTTACGATTCCGTCTTGGCTGCAAATCATAACGGGAGTCGCCAAATCGTCAAGAGTGACAAAGCCTGACATATCTCATTCCTTAACCTTTTTAACTTTTCTTTCGCTTTTTATTATAGTGATTCTTACGCGCCCTTTTGTGAATTTTTTATTAACAAACAAGAGAATGCTCAGATCTAAATAAAATATTTTAGGTATGTGTACATATTAACCCAAAAATCAAGGAAGATTTTTGTCATATATGCAACAACTTAAAAAAAATCGCCAAAAGCTCTTGAATATTATAGATTTATGGTGTAAAATATATATGTTAAAATTTATATGCTTTCGGAGGAATTCAAAATGTCAGTTAAAGTTGCCATTAACGGCTTCGGCCGTATCGGACGTCTTGCATTCAGACAGATGTTCGGCGCCCCGGGATATGAGATAGTTGCAATAAACGACCTCACCAGCCCCAAAATGCTTGCTCATCTTCTCAAGTACGACTCGGCTCAAGGTAAGTACGCTCTTGCGGATAAGGTAGTCGCAGGAGAAGACAGCATAACCGTCGACGGCAAGACCATCAAAATCTATGCCGAGAAAGACGCCGCAAACTGCCCCTGGGCAGCACTTGACGTTGACGTTGTTCTTGAGTGCACAGGCTTCTACACCTCAAAGGAAAAGTCAATGGCTCACATCAATGCGGGCGCTAAGAAGGTTGTTATTTCCGCTCCCGCAGGAAACGACCTTAAGACTATTGTTTACAGTGTAAACGAAAAGACCCTTACGCCTGATGACCAAATTATCTCTGCGGCTTCCTGCACAACAAACTGCCTCGCTCCCATGGCTAAGGCACTCAACGACTTCGCCCCCATTCAGAGCGGAATCATGACCACCGTTCACGCATACACCGGCGACCAAATGGTTCTTGACGGACCTCACAGAAAAGGCGACCTGAGACGCGCACGTGCTGCCGCTCAGAATATCGTTCCAAACTCCACAGGCGCGGCTAAGGCGATCGGCCTCGTTATTCCCGAGCTCAACAAGAAACTCATCGGTTCGGCTCAAAGAGTTCCCACCTGCACAGGTTCCACTACCATACTCGTTGCGGTAGTAAAGGGCAAGGATATAACCCCCGAGGCAATTAACGCCGCAATGAAGGCTTCTTCCAACGAGTCCTTCGGCTACAACACCGACGAGATCGTTTCGTCCGACGTTATCGGAATGACATACGGTTCTCTCTTTGACGCTACCCAAACCATGGTCGCAAAGATAGACGATGACACATATCAGGTTCAGGTCGTTTCCTGGTACGACAACGAGAACAGCTACACAAGCCAAATGGTCCGCACAATCAAGTATTTTGCAGAGATCAAGTAACTTTTTTAGGTATAATGTTCTTTCTTTACAAAACCGTCGCATAATCATGCGGCGGCTTTGTTTTGTTTGACGCGGTTCCGGTCCGGTCCGATACAGAATCAGAATATACAGAATATTTGAATCATTACATATATGGATAATTAATTGATATCGGATACTTATATCACCGCTTTTGAAGGCAAGCGGTGTATCGGCCACTTAATCATCGGGAGGGCAAACGCCCCTCCTGATTTTTTATTTTGCCAAAGTCCGAGCGTTTATCTTGATAAGGCCTTAAATGACATTCACGTACTTTCCTTTTGTATCAAGGCAGGCGCAGCCTCATATAATGTTATAAAACTTTTGAAAGGAATACATATGAATGAACGACAATGGTTTAAGCGTCGGTTACATCGTTGTTAACGCTGTAACCGCTGACGGGTTTATTCCCGTTGAGAACGCGCTGATAACAATAAGCATTATAAATGAGGATGACACGACCGTGTACAGGACGGTGCGTACCGACATAAGCGGCAAAACGGGAAAAATACCGATAGTCACGCCGAATGTAAGCACTTCCCTTTCTCCCTCCGACCTCACGCCTTACACCTCGGTCGTGGTCGAGGCGGACAAAGAGGGGTTTTATGGCGATCAGTATATTAACGTACCGATTTTCCCGGGAGTTGTAACTTTGCAGCAGGCGGTGCTGATACCTGCAAACGAGCAGGCAAACATACAGGATAACGACGTTATTTTTTATGAGAGCGAGCCGAGCGATCTATGAACGAGCAAGCGTTTCTTCCTTATATTCCCGAATTTATAACCGTTCATTTGGGGCCTCCCGAATCGAACGCCCAAAACGTAACCGTCAGCTTCAGCGACTACATAAAAAACGTCGCTTCCAGCGAGATCTATCCCACATGGCCCGAAAGTGCCATACGCGCCAACATTTACGCGCAGATAAGCTTTGCGCTCAACAAGATATACACCGAATACTACCGCTCTCAGGGGTACGATTTCGACATAACCAACGTGACCGCCTACGATCAGGCTTTTGTGTACGGACGGGAGGTATTTGAAAATATCTCTCAGATAGTCGACGAAATATTCAACAGCTATATCAGCCGCCGTGACAGCGTGCTTCCTCTTTACGCCGTGTACTGCGACGGAATAAATACCACCTGCGACGGCCTTTCGCAGTGGGGAAGCGTTTCGCTTGCAGAAGAAGGTTTAGGCGCATACGACATTCTTACAAACTACTACGGAGATGACATAGACTTGGTTACAAACGTACCCGTAAACTCACCCCAAAGCAGTCTTCCGCCGGTGCTGCTCTCGCTGGGCTCGGTAGGCAACGAGGTGCGCACATTGCAGATAAGACTGAACAGAATATCTCAAAACTTTCCTGCCATACCGAAGATATACCCGGTGGACGGCGTTTTCGGTGAAGAGACCGAACGGGCGGTCAAAAAATTTCAGGAGATATTCAATTTGACGACCGACGGCATCGTCGGAAACGCCACGTGGTATCGAATACAGTACTACTACAACGGAGTAAAAAGACTTAACGATCTGTACTCGGAAAGCCTCGGATACGATGAAATATCAAAGCAGTTCACAGACCAGGTGGAGCTTGGCAGCACGGGAGCCGACGTACTGACCATCCAGTATTTTCTTGCGCTTATATCCGAATTTGTAAGCAGCGTCACCCCTCCTCTTATAGACGGATATTTCGGTAAGGAAACCGAGGACTCGGTAAAATCCTTCCAACAAACATACGAGCTGCCTGTAACAGGATATGTGGATCTTGTGACATGGGACGCGCTTCATGACAGATACGCCGAATTTGTAAGGACTATAATCGCTTCAACCTCCGAAGGCACGGCAATCCCCTTTCCCGGAACGGTGCTCAGTCAAGGCTCGGAAAACGATGACGTGCGTCTGCTTCAGGAATATATCAACGTAATAACCACGGCATACCCGTTTCTCCCTTCGGTAAACCCGACCGGTCAGTTTGACGAGAACACCGCAGAAGCGATAAGAGCGTTTCAGGAATATTTCGACCTTGACGTCACCGGCATAGTCGCAGCCACCACTTGGAACAGGATCGCAAGCGTCTACAACGACATAGTCGCGGGGCTGGAGCGCAGTGAAGGCCAGTATCCCGGGTATGACATACAATAAGACATGTCGGTTTAAATATTTTAATTTAAATACTTATGAAAGGAGCCGCCGCTAATCAAAACGGCGGCAGTTGCGGCAAAATGAATACAAGCGACAAAAAAGAGAGCATAATGGAGGTACAGAGAAATCTGCGTACCCTTTACAGAGACGGCTTCTTGACAAAAAGCATCATCCCCGACGGCGTATACGGAGATGAAACCAAGGAAGCGGTAAAAGAATTTCAAAAGCTCATCGGACTTGAGGAAACGGCGATCGTCGACTATGAAACCTGGACGGCGCTCAGCGAAATGGCAGCTCTTTGCGCAAAAAAGCTTGAAAAAAGCCTTCCCATTTACCCTTTTGAGAAAATGCTGGCGGAGGAAAAGGTGCTTCTTGGCGAGACGAGCGATCTTGTGCTGCTAATTCAAATAATGTTAAAAGAGCTTGCCGCATACAATTTTGTTGAGATACCCTTGAGCGGCACTTTTGACGAAAGTACCGAAAGCGCCATAAAAGCGCTCCAGCAGATATACGGTCTGCCTACGACGGGCGCTGTGGATAAGGACACTTGGAATGCTCTGGCAACCGCCTACAACAAATATGTCTCAAGGTGAATCACAATCAGAATGCCCGGCAATAATCAATAAAATAAAGAAAAAATAATTTCCACGGCTCAAGGTAAAATAACGCTTATGAACAGATTTACCGCATCGGCATGCAATGCGCTCACAAACGCCCTGACATACGCCTCGGATATGGGGCACACCTATATCGGTTCCGAGCACATCTTGCTCGGACTTCTTTCACAGACAAACACGGCGGCAAGCAAATTTCTCACCATGGCGGGCGTCACTTTCGAAAAAAGCAAGGATATGATCGTCAAAAGCGCGGGTAAAGGGGTTAAAATCGATCTTTGCGCCTCGGACATGACGCCAAAAACCAAAAGCATTATCGAAAACTCCTACAGATTGGCCACCCTTTACAAAAGCCGCCTCGCCGCAACGGAACACCTTCTTCTCTCTCTCGTGAGAGAGGAGGACTGTGTCGGAGCGAAAATAATAGTCGCTCAGGGGTGCTTTCTCGAAAGTCTCAACGCGGAGCTTACAAGCTACTGTTCGGGTTCAATATCCCCCGTGGTCGGTTCCGAAAAAGGCAAGGTAAAAACGCAGGGACTAAAGAGCGGGGCGTTCGGAAAAAACCTCACCGAGCTTGCGCTGAAAGGACGGCTCGACCCGGTCATAGGGCGCGATAAAGAGACTCGCAGAATCATTCAAATACTCTCTCGCAGAAGCAAAAACAATCCCGTGCTGATCGGCGAACCCGGGGTGGGAAAAACCGCGGTAGTGGAAGGACTCGCAATTAAGATCGCCGAGGAGGCGGTCCCGGAAAATCTGATCGGAAAGCAAATTTACGCCCTTGACTTAGCCTCGCTGATAGCGGGCGCAAAATACCGCGGAGAATTCGAGGAAAGACTGAAGCAGGTAATAGAGGAGGTAACCTCTTTTGCAAACATTATCCTGTTTATCGACGAAATTCACAATCTTATAGGCGCGGGCGCCGCGGAGGGCGCAATCGACGGAGCGAACATATTAAAACCCCTGCTCGCAAGAGGCGAGCTTCAAATAATCGGCGCCACAACGGTCGGAGAATACAAAAAAATTGAAAAGGATTCTGCCCTTGAGCGGCGTTTTCAGTCTCTGCTTGTGGAAGAGCCCTCTGTAAGCGAGACGATGGTAATCTTGGGCGGACTCAGAGACAGGTACGAGGCTCATCACCGTCTCAAAATAACCGACGGCGCGATAAAAGCGGCCTCTGAGCTTTCGGCAAGATATATAAACGGCCGTTTTCTGCCCGACAAGGCTATAGACCTGATAGACGAGGCGGCGGCAAAGGTCAGAATAAACAGACAGACGTATCCCGAATATATAATACGGCACGAAGCAGAGCTTCAAAGGACATCGGCCGAGCTTGAAGAGGCAATAAAACTTGAGGACTTTTCAAACGCCGCTCGGCTGAGACAGGAGTACGAAAATATAAAGGATAAAACAGAAGCCGAAAAGCAGGAGTGGAAAACCTGTCTTGACACGCGCCCTCCCGAGATCAACGAAAGGGACATCGCGAAAGTTGTGACCGAATGGACGGGTATACCTGTAAGCAGCCTTGAGGATGACGAAAAAAACAGACTGAAAACTCTTGAAGAAGAGCTGTGCAACAACATATCGGGTCAAAAGAAGGCCATGCACATACTTGCCGGAGCCATACGCCGCGGAAGGCTCGGCCTTCGGGACGCGCGACGTCCCATGGCGAGCTTTATATTCGCGGGTCCCTCGGGAGTAGGAAAAACCGAAAGCGCAAAAGCGCTCTCAAGGCTTTTATACTGTGATAAAAACGCTCTTATTACCCTTGATATGTCAGAGTATATGGAAAAGCACAGCGTTTCCGCGCTTATTGGTTCGCCTCCGGGATACGTCGGCTACGACGAGGGAGGCAGACTTACCGAAAAAGTCAGAAAGCGTCCTCACTGCATCGTCCTCTTTGACGAAATAGAAAAGGCGCACCCTGACATTTGCAGTCTGCTTTTGCAGATACTTGACGAGGGACGGCTTACCGATTCTTCGTCAAGAACGGTGGATTTTACAAACACGATAATAATAATGACCACCAACATAGGCGAAAACAGCCTTGAGCGTAAAGAGCGCATAACAGGCTTCTCGCAAATTGAGTCCTCACCCGACTCAAACAACTCCGAATACGCGCTTTCGGAACTGAGAAAGCATTTCAAAAACGAGCTTATAAACCGAGTCGACGAGGTGATTATATTCGACCCTCTATCAAAAGAGGCGATTTTTGAAATATCGGAAAGGCAGCTTGAGAAGCTTTGCAAAGAACTCGCAAATTTCGGCTTGCGTGCAGAGTGTTCAAAGGAGTGCATGAGCGCCGTTTGTGAGTTGGGGTACGGCGAAAAGCAGGGCGCGCGCACCGTTGAACACTTTATAAACTCGAAAATCAAGCGAAAAATATCAGACGAGCTGCTCTCTGAAAAAATACGTGAAGGCGATATAATACTGATAGATTACGACAAGGACACGAAAGATTTTGTGATAACCGGCAATCGCCCGTCCCCGCAATAATCGCCGCAAAGGATATTTTTTTATAAATTTGCAAAAATATATTGACAATTGGTGCTCGATGTGCTATCATAATTAGGCGCTCTTTGCGAGGCATAGGCAATTGTGCCCGCAGCGTCGCGCCCCTGTAGCTCAGAAGGTAGAGCATTTGACTTTTAATCAAAGGGTCCGGAGTTCGACTCTCCGCAGGAGCACCAAAGCAAGAACGATTTTTAAACGGGAAAGTCGTTCTTGTTTTTTGTTTTACCGTCGCTGTTTTCCATACGCGCAAAGCAGTGTGGAAAAGGTCTGCTCAACGCGCCTTCTTCTCAAAAAACAGGTGTTGAATTTTTCTGATTTTTGGTGTATACTGTCTTACAAGCGACAAAAAACAGTACGGTAAACCTAAAGAAAGGCTTGGCCGCTTATTTTATTTGCAAAGGCAGGAAAGACATGGATGCGTCCCACACGCTGAAAAACGATTTTGCACAGGGCTCGGTAAAAGCCCTGATCATAGCTCAGGCGTTGCCGCTGACAATGGCGCAGATCGTTCAGCTTCTTTACAATATAGTTGACAGGATATATATCGGTCACCTCAAAGACATAGGAGATATGGCCCTGACCGGTCTTGGAATAACCTTTCCCCTCATCGTCCTCATAGCCGCCTTTACAAGCCTGTTCGGAAACGGCGGAGCGACCTTGTTCTCCATTTCTCGCGGCAAGCACGAGGAAGAGGAAGCGGAGCGTATAATGGGAAACGTCTTTGCCCTTCTCATGCTTTCATCGGTGATTTTGTTTGTCGTCTGCTACACTTGCAGAAAGCCAATACTCTTTCTCTTCGGCGCGAGCGAGGAGTCGTACAGATACGCAAACGAATATCTTAAAATTTACCTGCTCGGAACCGCCTTTTCAATGCTTTCAACAGGTATGAACATATACATAAACGCGCAGGGCTTTCCCAGAATGGGGATGCTCACCACAGTCATAGGCGCGCTTATCAATATCGCGCTTGACCCGCTATTTATCTTTGTTTTTGACATGGGAGTCGCCGGCGCGGCGCTTGCAACCGTTATAAGCCAGGGTGTATCCGCTATTTGGGTGCTCTTGTTTCTCACCGGAAAGAAGGCTATACTGAAGCTTAGACCGGTAAGAATAAGAATCGATATTAGAAGAACCAAGCGTATAGTGACTCTCGGCATTCCCGGTTTTGTTGTACAAGGCACCAACAGTCTTGTTCAGATCGTGTGCAACAATCAGCTCCAGTTTTACGGCGGAGATTTGTACGTTGGGATATTCACCATTCTCAATTCGGTTCGCGAGGTACTGTCGATGCCCGTCTCGGGAATAACAAGCGGGGCGCAGCCGGTGTTAGGCTTCAATTACGGCGCCAAAGAAAACAAAAGGGTCAAAGAAGGAATTCGCTTTACCGCATTTCTCGGCGTAACTTATACCGTTTGCGCGTGGCTTCTTATAATGATTGCATCTAAGCTCATTATCAGAATATTCACAAGCGAAGAGCAAATGATCCTCCTCGGTGCGAAAATGATGAATATTTACTTTTTCGGCTTCTTTTTCATGGCGTTTCAGTTTTCGGGGCAAACGGTCTTTCAGGCGCTGGGAAAAGCGAAATACGCGGTCTTCTTTTCGATATTCAGAAAGGTCATTATAGTGGTGCCGCTGACAGTATTACTGCCGATGTTTTTCTCGCTCGGCGTCAACGGCGTTTTCCTCGCCGAACCGATATCAAACGCGATCGGAGGGCTTGCCTGTTTTATAACCATGTGGCTAACGGTATACAGAAAGCTTTAAAATGCGCATTAATTATTTGAAAAAGGACGCCTGTGCAGGACGTCCTTTTAAACCGTATACTCGCAAAATCTTTTATTTTGTTGTTGTTTTTTCTTTTGCTTTCCGCCCTTTAAAGGCGGGAGGCTTTTTTTCATTCGTCATGCGACTGCTCGCGGTATTTTTTTGCCTGAAGGGTGAACATCTCAAAATACAGTCCTCCCTTTTGCATAAGCTCCTCGTGACTTCCCTCTTCAATTATCCTGCCCGTGTCGAACATATAAATTCTGTCCGCCATGCGGGTTGTGGAGAGGCGGTGCGAGATAAATATCACGGTTTTATCATCGCCGGACGCTCCGCTTAAAATACTGTGGTTAAGCTCGTATTCGGCGGACGGATCGAGCGCCGAGGAGGGCTCATCCATGATTATAAGACCGTAATTTCTTACAAACACCCTCGCAATGGCGACCTTTTGCGCCTCGCCCCCGGAGAGGTTTACGCCGTCCTCGGTAAATTCCTTGGTAAGCTGAGTGTCGACTCCCTTCTGGAGCTTTTTAAGCTCGTCTTTAAAGGTTGCCTTTTTAAGTGCCGATATAACCGTATCATAATCCTTTTCGCCGTCATAAGGGCCGTTCATGACATTTTCGGCGACCGAGGCGGCAAAAATTTTGAAATCCTGAAATACCGTGCCGATTTTTTCACGGTAGGCGGCAAGGTCAAGCCTTTTTATGTTGACTCCGTTGTAGAGTATTTCCCCGCCTGTCGGGTCGTAAAGCCGCATTACAAGCTTTGTAAAGGTGGTTTTACCCGCGCCGTTGTAGCCCACCAGCGCGATTTTCTCGCCTTTTGTCACTTTAAGACTGACATTTGACAGCACCTCGTGCTTTTCCCCGAAGGGATATGCAAAGCAGACATTTTTAAATTCAAGACTTTCAAAATCTCCCGGAATGACATTCCCGCCGACAATTTTCGGCTCGCGTGAGAGAAATTTCAGGTACTTTTCGATATACAGCGACTGCTCGGAAAATTTCTGCACCCGCTCAAGCAGATTCGAAAGGTACCAGCCGGCATCCCAGGCGGCGTTGACCGCCGCCGCAAAGCCGCCGAGCTCGATAGTGCCGTTCATCAGCATGACAAATGTGATGACAAAAATCGATGAAGACATAATAATACCGAGTTCATTCCATAAAACATTTAAGCTGAAAAACTTTTTTCCGAATTTTATGTCGCTTTCAAGGATTTCCTTTGTAACATTGTCGTAAATTCCGGTCAAATTCTTTGAGGCATCGCTTGTGCGCAGCTCCTTTGCGCCGTCGGCAAGGTGAAACTGGCGGTTTACATACGAAGCTCTTCTGTGCATGGGGTTCTGCTCCACGTTCTTTTTGTAGCCAATCCTCATCGATATCTTTCTGCATATAAAATCAAAAACACAGTATGCAAGAATAATTGCGCCTACTATCGGGCTCATACTCATTACAACGCCGACAATCGTCGTGAGCGCCACTACACGGTTTATTACCTTGCCGATATTCTCGGTGACCTCCCACGCTTTGTCACGCGCCTGATCCATCGCGAAAATATAGTCGTTGTAAAACTCCGGGTCATCGTAGCATTCAAGGTCGACCGAAAGCGCCTTTTCGTACATGTCCCTTTGCATATTGTACTGGAGCTTTTGAAAAAGAGTGGTGTTGAAATAATCCCAGTACCAGCCGTCAAATATATACCCTATGAAGTAGAAAAGCGCCATTATTCCGATAAGAGCGGCAATTTCTTTGAATGTAACATTGCTCTTGTCAAGACGGTTGAAAAGCTCAATAGTGAAAAGCGTTCCAGCGGCGTTGAGAAGTCCCCAAACAAGTCCCTCCGCAATCATCATAAAGGGATATATCGGAAGATAGTGCGTAACCGTTTTTATCATCAGCCATATGTTTTTCAGGATCTGTCCCGGCTTCTGCTTTATTTTTTCCTTTTCCTTATTCATGCGTTTCCTCCTTCCCTCATAAGCTCGGCAAGTCTCGCTCTTTCCCCGGCGTCAAGGTAATTCTCCGCCTGCTTTGAAAAGAGGTCGGCATAGGCTCCGCCCTTTTTCATAAGCTCGGTGTGAGTTCCCATCTCGGCAACGGCGCCGTCTTCAAGGTATATTACCCTGTCGGCAAGAACCGCCGAGGAGAGACGGTGAGATATGAATATCATGGTTTTGTCCCGGCAAGCCGAAAGCAGATTTTCAAACAGGTTGTATTCTGCAATCGGGTCGAGCGCCGAGGAGGGCTCGTCGACTATGACGGCTTCGGACGGCTTTGCGAAAATTCTCGCCAATGCCACCTTCTGTCCCTCTCCTCCGGAAAGATTCACCCCTTCGTCGTCAAATTCCCTTGTTAAGGTTGTGTCAATTCCCTTCGGCATCTTACAAACTCTTTCATAAGCGCCGCTTTTTATGAGAGAATTCTTTACAAGCTCCCTTTCCTCATCTGTGTACTCAAGCGGTCTCATAAGCACGTTTTCCGCCACAGACATTGAAAAAAGCTTGTAGTCCTGAAATACGGTTGCAAAATTATCGCGGTATTTTTCAAGGTCAAGCTCGGTCAGCGGCATACCGCCGAAGGTGATTGCTCCGTTTGTCGGGTCGTAAAGGCGAAGCATGAGCTTTACAAGAGTGCTCTTTCCCGAACCGTTCTTTCCCACAAGGGCAATCTTTTCGCCGTGCTTAATCTCAAAGCTCACATTCTTAAGCGAGGGGGTCGAAGCGCCGAGATATGTAAAGTCAACATTTTCAAAGCGGAGTGTGCCGTTTTTTGGTACTTCTTTACCTTTTCCTCTGATTTTCGGCTCGTAATCGAGAAAGCTTCTCATATCCTCTATGTAAAGCGCGTTTTTGTAAAAATCAGTGATATTTGTCACAATATTGGTTACAGTGTACGCTACAGTACCTACAGATGTAAGAACCACAATACAGTCTCCGAGCAGCATATCCTTTGTTACAAGCGTGCGGAAGGTTGCGTACAGCATGGCGCCGAGAACTATAACCGCGTCATGGCCGAAATTCGATATAAATTTGAGCGACGCCTTGGCAAAGCCGTAATCGGCTATAAGCTTTTTATAGGCGTACCAAGCCTGCTTTTGCTGCTCAAACATGTTTTTGTACATCGAACCCAGCCTCATTTCCTTGGCGTAATCGCCAAGATAAAAGGTTCTTTGTACATAGCTTATCTTTCTGTCAATGGGATTTCTTTTGCAGTCGAAATCGTGCACCACATTGTCGCGCTTTTTTTCGACCGCCCCAAGAAGAAGCGGCATAAGAGCAAAGACGGCAAGAATCGGGTCTATGAAAAAGAGCAGTATGCTGTTTGCCGTCAGACTTGTCAATTGCCACACAAGCCCGTCTATGGTGTATACGGTGCTCATGCACTTGCCGTAGCAATCTGTCATCGAGCGCACGTATTTGTCATAGAACACCGGGTCTTCATAGCAGGAGAGCTCGACCTGCTTTGACTTGTTAAAAAGCATTCTTTCAATTTTGGCAACAATTTTTCTATTGTATCGCGGATAGAGAAATGAGCTTAAAAAAGTAACTGCAATAAAGTAAACAGCGGCAACCGCCATCAAAACGCCTACAAACAACAGCACATGCGTTACGCTCTTGCCCTGCTGATACGAATTTATGCCGAACCGCATCATATAAGTGGTTGAAAAGAAATTGTACACTCCGCCAAATACCGACCACAGAAAATATGTGACAAGGTAAAACGGTGCTGTTTTTTGAATTATACCGAGCACAAATATATTGTTTTGCAGCGTTCTTTTTATGCTTAAGCCTTTTTGCTTTTTTTCACGCTTTTTTTCGGTTTGCTTTTTTTTCAAATTTTCATAATGCTCCTTTCCTTCAAAATAAATTTTTTGCGTGCTTTATGGTTTTTCGGACAAAGTATATCATACGCCTTTATGGGTTGTCAATAACTCATTGGTTGATTTTTTCGTAAATTCGTTTTTTTACATTAAATAGCAAACTACATCAAATTCTGCATCCTTTTTGTTCAGGCTTTGTACAAAATGCGGCAAGTACAAGCGTCGCAAAATAACTAATAATGTTGATATTTTTCAAAATATATGATAAACTGTATGCAGTAAAGACAAAATAACAAGCAGGAAGGAAAAACGTCATGAAAAGGAGCCTGTGCTTTATCCTTGCCACATCGATTTTATGCCTGATCCTCGTGTCATGCTCTGAAAACAAGGGCATGTCCGACGTCTCTCAAACATATAAAGACAGAACTGTTGAAGAAGCGCAGTACGTACCTGTAAAGCGGCAAAAGCAGGAGGTGATTTCAGAGGAAGGCTTCTACATGTCGGGAAGCGGGACGTACGTCACTCCCGAAACCGTAGAAAAATATCCAAAGCTCACGAACCTGCCCACTGTCTATATCGAGCTTGAAGGGGGCGACCTTTCAAGCGTTCGGCACGGGGTCTACTCAAAAGCAAAAATTACTCTTGCAGACGAGTACGTAATAGACAGCGTTTACGAAAGAAGCGCGCAGATAAAAGGCCGGGGTAACTGGTCTTGGTCGTTTGCGCAAAAGCCCTACACCGTAAAGCTTGACGAGGGAGCCGACCTTTTAGGCATGGGAAAGGCAAAAAAATGGGTGCTCGTGACCGTCCACAGCGACAAAACAATGATGCACAACTACATGACTCAAAAGCTTGCCAAAAACATGGGACTTTACGGCACCTGCGACAACGAATATGTCGACGTTGTATGTAACGGCAAGTACGCAGGAACATATGTGCTCACCGAAAAAATACAGCTTCACGAAAACAGAGTTGCTCTTAAGGATGACAAAGGCGCCCTTTTTGAGATCGAGATGGTCTACCGGCACACCTGCGACAACTGTGTTGTGCTGTATGAGGATCCCTCGGACCGCTCAAAGAGCATTCACATGCGAATGATTGAATACGGAAAATGGGATCTTGAGAATCTTAGTCCCTCGCAGCTTGAATGGATGAATTACTTTATGCCTCTTCTGCAGGAGCATATAAACACAGTCTCGGCGCTTATGCAGGAGGGCGACCTTCTTGAGCTTGAAAATTACATAGACGTCGACTCCTTTGTAAACTGGTATCTGCTCAATGAGCTGACAAGAAACTTCGACAGCGCTTTTGTCACCTCCTGCTACTGCTTTCTTGACGAGGACAACATCCTTTATATGGGGCCGGTATGGGACTACGACACCTGCTACGGTATTCAGGACGCCGCTTACGACAGCTCGCGCATACAGGACGCTCCATGGTTTGCCTATCTTATAAATAACTGCGAAAAGTTCAAAGAGCTTGTCGACGCGCGCTGGACCGAGCTCAGAAAAGACAACGGAGTTATCGAGAAATTTTATAACTCCATACGCGACGTCTCAAACTATATTTCCCGTTCCGAGATTCTGCAGCATACTTTATACCCTGACAGCGAGCTTCTTAACGTCCCGTATGAGGAGGCGCTAGAGTATTTTGAAACCTGGCTTTCAAACAGACTTATATGGATGGATGAAAATTTCCTTATTTCTTAATTTTCTAATTTAATAATTTCCTAATTTCCTAATTTTCTAAGACGGAACGAGACGCAAAGGAAGGCAAAATGAGAAAAGGCGGCGCTTATGCAAACAAGTAAAGCAGCAACATTTCTATCCGCTGTCAGGCATATCCTCGCCCTTTGAAAGCTTTTTGGCGTTAAGGTAGAGGCTTATGGCGTTCTTTATAAGAAGCGCCGCAAGAGGAGCCACGACCATTCCGAGTATGCCCGCAATCCTGAATCCCACATATACCGCAAAAAGTGTGGCAAGAGCGGATATTCCGAGCTGCGTGCCGATTATATAGCTTTCCGCCACCTGTCTTATCACGGTTATTATCACGTATACCACAATAAGCGCTATGGCAAGCTTTATGTTTCCTCTGAAAAGCAATATCGCCGCCCATGGCAGAAGAACGGTGCCCACTCCTATCGCGGGCAAAATGTCAAGAAGCGCAATAATCGCCGCAAGGAGCAGCGCGTAGTCGATTTTCAGTATAAGAAAAGATATAAGAAGTTCGACAAAGGTTATGCAAAGCAGAATAAGATAGGCTCTAAGATACCTTGCGGCGGTGTTCAGTATTTTATTTTTAAAGCTGCCGAGTCTTCTTGCAAGCCTTTCGGGAAACAGGGAGGAAATGTACTTATTCACTTTGTCAACATCCGCGCTTATATAAAAGGACGCCATTATAAATATGACCGTGACAAAAATTATCTCGGGAAGCTTGACAAAAAACGAGGCGACCCACGAGGTCAGTTTTGCCGACAGTGAGGCGACGGAGTTTTCAAGAACCCTTTTTGCCATTGAATTTATATAGTCCACATCGATATCCGATCCGACATGAAATTTGTTCATTATTTTTTTGCCGAACCCGGTAAAGGTCGAGACTATGCTTTCGGAATTATTTGCAAGGTATTCCGCAAGCCTTTTCAGCTCGCCGTACCCTCTGTCAATAAGCGCCGCGGCGGAATATAAAACAAGAGAAAGCACGATCATAAGCATGACTGTGCTTATTATTTTTCTCGGAATGCCCGTGCGTCTTACGCACCTGTCAATAAGGGGCCGAAACATTAGCGCGACAATCCAGGCTATCACAAAAGGCATCATCAGTCTTGTAATAATGTAAAACGACGCGACGGTTATAACAATAAAAACCGCCGCATAAAAGCATATCGCCTTATGCTTTTTATATCGGTCTTCCTTCATGCGCTCTCCTTTTACGTTATACTGCGTTCTGCATTCGCTCTGCATTTATTTTGCATTCAATTCAGATTCATGGATTAGTTTTAGTTTACTCAAAGTCAAAGCTCATTATAATATTATATTTGACCCAGCCCCAAATAATCATATAAAAAATATTGACATTATTTGAGTTTTGGTTTATAATGACTCAGAGAGGGTACTTGTAAAAGGTATACATCCGCTTGATATCAAATCGATATCAAAACGCTTTTAGGACTGTGCAAATGGACAAGCAAAGAATCGCCGTCATAGGCGCCGGAGGAGCGGGAATGCTTGCCGCCGGGCGCGCCGCAGAGCTTGGAGCAAGCGTTACGGCGTTTGAGAAAAACGGCTTCCCGGGTAAAAAGCTGCTGCTTACCGGGAAGGGCAGGTGCAATGTTACAAACTGCTGCGAGGTTCGGGAGTTTATTGAAAACGTCCCTACAAACCCCCGCTTTTTATATGCGGCTCTCAGCAAATTTTCTCCGAAAGACACGATGAAATTTTTCGAAGAACTCGGTGTTGCTCTCAAAGTGGAGCGCGGAAACAGGGTGTTTCCCGTTTCGGACAGGTCGCGCGACATAGTGAACGCACTGCGCTCTTATATGCTAAAATCGGGCTGCCGTTTAGTAAATGAAAGAGTCACGGACATACTTGCAAAAAACGGACGCGTATCCTGCGTTCGGACAAATAGGGCAAGCTATGAATTTGATCGGGTCATAATCGCAACGGGAGGCGCTTCATATCCTCTTACCGGCTCCACGGGAGACGGATACCGCTTTGCACGATCACTCGGACATGAAGTCACGAAAATTCGCCCTTCTCTTGTTCCCCTCGAGACGTTTGAAAAATGGTGTCCCGCTCTTCAAGGGCTTTCGCTTAAAAACGTTTCGATAAAGGTGAAAGACAGCCTGAGCCTGAAGGTCGTATACGAGGATTTCGGAGAGCTGATGTTCACTCACTTCGGACTGACCGGGCCGGTAATTCTCAGCGCATCGGCTCATTTAAAGGACATAACTCCGGGAAAATACCTGATTGTCATAGACTTAAAGCCGGCGCTTAACGAGACGTTGCTTGATCGGCGTATCGTGTCCGACTTTACAAAATTCAGCAACAAAAATTACTCGAACGCACTTTCCGACCTTCTTCCGTCAAAGCTTATCGACGTTTTTGTGCTATTGAGCGAGATACCTCCTGATAAGAAAGTCAACACAATAACAAAAGAGGAAAGAGGCAGGATACTGCACCTGCTTAAAAACCTCACTTTGACGATAAAGCGAACCCGGCCGATTGAGGAAGCGATAATAACCTCGGGCGGGGTCGATATCAGAGAAATAGACCCCAAGACAATGGAAAGCAAAAAAATACGCGGACTTTATTTTACGGGAGAGGTCATCGACGTGGACGCGTATACGGGAGGCTTCAATCTTCAGATAGCATTTTCCACCGCCATATCCGCCGCGGAAGCCGCCGCCTCGCTTTAGATCGTTCGCAAGTACTATATAAAACATAAAACACAGTGCAAAAACCAAAAAAGGACGGTAAAACATGTTTCAAATCGCAATAGACGGACCCTCCGGCGCAGGGAAAAGCACAATCGCAAAAGCGCTTGCCGCAAAGCTTTCCTGCGTTTATGTCGACACGGGCGCCATGTACCGTACCATAGGACTTTATGCGGCAAGGCACGATATAGACCCGGGCGACGCATCCAAGGTCGCGGACTGTCTTAAGGACATAAAGCTCGACATAAAATATAAAGACGGAACTCAAAGGATGCTGCTGTGCGGAGAAGACGTCACCGATCTTATAAGGACACAAAAAATATCCATGTACGCCTCCAAGGTCTCGGCGATACCTCAGGTCAGAGAGTTTCTTATGAATCTTCAGCGCGACTTTGCAAAGGAAAACAATGTAGTCATGGACGGCAGGGACATAGGAACGGTCATTTTTCCAAACGCAACCGTGAAAATTTTTCTCACCTCCTCCGCCGAGGCGCGCGCCAAGCGCCGATTTCTCGAGCTTGCTGAAAAAGGTGAGGATGTCGATTATGAGATTATCCTTGCACAGACTCTCGAGCGAGACAACAACGACCTCACAAGAGCCGTCGCGCCGGCAATCGCCGCGAGGGACGCCGTTATCCTTGACAACTCCGAGCTTGACATAAAGCAGACGCTTGACGCCGTTAACCGCATCGTAAATGATAAGATAAAAGACATATAAAGACATTTTGCCGGCATTTCTGCAAAAGGAAGGGACAAACGCTTACTGCATGAAAATTTACGGTTTTCTCAAAACCACCTTTTCGGGACTATTAAAAGTTTTATACCGTATGAAGATCAGCGGTATAGAGAACGACCCCGGAAAAGGTCCTCTCATAATATGCGCAAATCACACCTCAAATCACGACGTGGTGGTGCTGGGAGCTGCGCTCAAAAGCCAACTGCGCTATTTTGCAAAAAACTCGCTTTTCAAGGTTCCTGTACTCAAATCAATAGTAAAGCTTCTCGGCGCTTTCCCGGTGGACCGTTCCACGGTCTCCTCAAGCTATTCGGCAATCAAAAAAAGCATAGAGCTTCTTTCTCAGAACGAGGTGGTCAGTATCTTTCCTCAGGGCAGACGTGTGCCGGGATCTGACCCGCGGGACTCGACCTTTCAAACCGGGGTGGGTATGATGGTATTTCACGCAAAATGCAGAGTCCTTCCCGTCTGCATCCAAACAAAGGGCTGGAAGGTAAAGCCCTTTCACCGCACCTATGTAAACATAGGTAAAATAATAGAGTATGACGAATTTTCCTTCAGCAAAGGCAATTCCGCCGAATACGCACAGGCGGCCTCGCTAATTTTTTCGCGAATAAAAGAGCTTATTAGGGATTGACAAACGGTATTGGATATTGTAAAATAATAAGGAGTTCCCTTCGTGGAAATAACAGTCGCAAAACACGCCGGCTTTTGTCCCGGCGTTAAAAACGCCGTGGATACGGTTAAAAAGCTTGTGGAAAACCGCAAGGCAAACCAAAGCATTTATACTCTCGGAAAACTGATACACAATTCGCGCGTCACAGAGTCGCTTGAAAAATGCGGCGTCAGGGTCATTTCCGACAAGGATATAGACATGCTTTATGAGGGCGCAAGCGAGCAAAATGAAGTGATAATTGCGGTCAGGGCACACGGAATCCCAAAGGACATAAGTGAAAAGCTGACAAAATATTCAAATAACAATAAACACTTCATTGTTTACGACTGCACATGCAGATATGTCAAAAAGATACACAGTATAGTACAACGAGAAACCGCTGATTCCTCTGCCCTTTTGGTCATAGGGGATATAAGCCATCCCGAGGTCGGCTCGATAGTGAGTTACGCGGCCTCGGATGTGACGGTCGCCTCCGGGGCGGATGATATAGATTTGTGCAATCTGCACAATAAATCGCTTATTATGGTCGCTCAAACGACCCAAAATCTGTCAGAATGGCAAAAATCTCAGGATTTTATTAAAAAGCACTGTACAAATGCAAAAATTTTTGATACAATATGTTCTATGACCGAAGACAGGCAAAACGAAGCGCGAAAGCTTGCCGCAAGCGTCGACCTCATGTACATAATCGGAAGCAGGGACAGCTCGAACACAAACAAGCTGCTTGCCGTCTCGCGTTCCGTCCTTCCAAACTCGCACATGATAGAAGACGCAAGCGAGCTCGATTTCAATCTGATAAAAAAAGCAAAAACAATAGGTATTACCGCCGGTGCTTCGACACCCGGCGATATTATAGAGGAGGTAAAAACTACCATGAGCGAAACCATTTCATCAAACAACGAAACTTTTGAAAAAATGCTTGAGGACTCTCTCAAGACTTTAAATACAGGAGACATTGTAACGGGTGTTATTACATCTATTTCATCAACTGAAATTCATGTAGATCTTTCGGCTAACGTCACTGGCATTCTGCCGATAAGCGAAATTGTTCTCGGCGCATCCGAAAAGGTCGAAGATAAATATAAGGTCGGAGAAGAAATTACGGCGTTTGTTACAAGAGTGAGCGATATCGAAGGCGTCGCCGGTCTTTCAAGAAAACGCATTGAGCGCATTGAGGACTGGCAGTCTGTAGTCGCCGCAAAGGAAAGCGGAGAAATTCTTGAAGGTAAGGTTACCGATGCGGTAAAGGGCGGAATCATGGTCCTTTACAAAACCGTAAAGATTTTCATTCCGGCTTCACAGACAGGGGTCGGCAAGGACACGGATCTTGCAACTCTTACAGGAAACACAGTCAAATTCATTGTCATTGACGTCGAAAGCAACAGAAACCGCGCGGTCGCGTCTATCAAAAGCGTTCTCCGCAAAGAGCGCAAGGAGGCTGCCGCAAGGCTTTGGGAAACTCTTGAGGTCGGACAGAAATTCAAAGGTACAGTCAAATCCATCGCAAGCTTTGGCGCTTTCGTTGATATCGGCGGCGTCGACGGACTCGTGCATATCGGAGAGCTTTCTTGGAAACATATCAAAACACCCGCAGAGGTCGTATCGGTCGGAGACGTTATCGACGTATACGTAAAATCATTTGATCCCGAAAAGAAAAAGATCTCTCTCGGATACAAAACCGAAGAGACCAATCCTTGGAATTTGTTTACCGCGGCGCACAGCGAAGGCGACGTCGTCAGCGTGACTGTTGTCAATATCACTCCTTTCGGAGCCTTTGCCGAAATCGAGCCTGAGGTCGACGGTCTGATACATATTTCTCAGATAGCAGACAGAAAGCTTGGCTCTCCCAATGAGGTGCTTCATGTCGGAGACGTCGTTAACGCCAAGATCACCTCTATCGACTACGAAAAGAAGAAGGTCAGCCTTTCGGTTCGCGCGCTCCTTGCTCCGGCAAATGACGAAACTGAAAATGCCGAGGAAGACGTAAGCGAAGGCGAGGCGGATAATTCCGCAAACGCCGGGGATGTCGACGAGGCATCGGTAAAGAGCGATGAGGGCGGCGAGGCACCGATAAACGGTGAAGAAAATGACGCGACCTCACAAAACGCCGAAAACGCTTCTACTGCGAACACTGAGGAATAAGTCGATAAAACAGCATAAAGCAGCATAAAGCCGGCTGCCATAAAAGAGCTATGCTTATTTGCGGCAGCCTTTATTTCTTTATTTAATTTTAGAGGTTAAAGTAAAATGCAAATGCAAAGCGTTATATTCAAGAAACGTGCGGCAACAAGCCTTATCGCATCGGCGCTCATTATTTCTTCTTTACTGCCGATAAGCTTTATCGCCGCCTTGATTTTCGATTTGCGCCTAATTGTATCCTTTTTTTATGATATATTGACGTACGCCCTGTTTCTTATGATCTCGGCCGCGCTCTTTCTGCTTTGCAAAACCGACAAAACTTTTGTCAAAGCGTCGTCACATATGGTCGGCGCACTGTGCTTTACATGTCTGCTAAACCTTCTGTGCTGCCTTATATTAAAGAGAGAGATAATGCCTCTTTTCGGTTCGGGGTTATGCTTTGCGGCGTCGATTGTAATATTCGCACGTTTTGCAGGTACCTCCCGTCTTTCATGGATATTTTGCCTAATGACCTTGATCGCGCTGATTTCAGCGCTGGCGCTGCTGCCTTCGGTGCTCATAGGCAATCTCCTCGTTGGGAAAACAAGCGTTCTAAGCACCGTCGAATCGCCCGAGCGAACTTATGCGGCGCAGGTGGTGTCAAGCGATGAGGGGGCTCTTGGCGGCAGCACCTTTGTTGAGGTCTATCGGCCCGAAAAGACGTTAAATCTTCTGATCGTGAGATTTGATGATATGCCGCGCCAAATTTACAGAGGCGATTATATTGAAAGCCAAACAATAAACATAAAATGGAAGGATGAATACACTCTGCTTATAAACGGCAGGGAGTATTTGATAGATGAAGGTTAAAAGCAAAACACGCTCTGACACATTCATAAAATGGCAGGGCGTGTTTATATTTTGTAAGTCGCGGTATTTTGATTGTTTATCGGTATTGCTCAGCTGCTTTATTTGTATCGTTTGGAAATAGGATTCTACTTGATCTTTTTCCCTTCTGCAAAGGCGGCGCCAACTTCCCTTCCGAGAGCGATATACTTATGGTGTACGGGATCATAGGTAATGGGTGTGAATTTGCAAAGGTCGATCTTTTTATCCTCGCCGAGAATACTCTCGTCGGCGCACACGTTCACTATCTCCCCAACAAGGCGGCAGGAGCTCTCATCGTAGCTTATAAGGCGGCACTCTAACGCCATGGGCAGCTCTTCGAAAAGCGGCGCGTCCACAAAGTCGCTTTTTTGTGCGTGCCAGCCTGCTTTTTGAATTTTTTGTCCCTCGTCGTTTCCGGAAACTATCCCGACATAGTCGGCCGGAATCACATTTTTGATATCGGCTATGCTTACAGTGAAAGCGCCCCGGTTCAAAATGTTTTTTGTGGTCTTGTGATTTGCGCTGATGCAGAGCGATATTTCCGTGTCGTTGCTTATTCCTCCCCAAGCCGCGTTCATGGCGTCGGGAATATAATTTTCATCATAGCTGCCTATAATAAATACCGGCATGGGATACACCGCAGCCTGTGCGCCAAAATTTTTTCTCATCTTGCTTTCCTCCTTTTTAAGTTTGAGCAAAAGTAAATCTTTTACATTTGTGATTATATCACACCCTTTGATTTTATTCAATACGTATTTTTTGTTTTCGCCCCTTTTTCGCCGTATAATTTACGCCCTTGCAAACAAAACTTAATTTGTACGGAGGTGATATTACGGACGGTTATATGTACAATGAGCTTCCCATCGGACTCACTATGGCATTTGCGGAACACCCCGAAGCATTAAACGCGTTTTCAAGACTCAGCGAAAAGGAACAGCAACAGATAATCATCAGAGCGTACGCGGTTCAAAGCAGCGCTGAAATGAAGGCCATAATAAAAGGGCTCGAGGGAAGATAAAATTTTAAAGAATCACTGAATTTCAACTCGCAATAAATCGGCGCGGCAAACGCTGATTTATTGCGATATTTTTATGCGCTCGGCGCTTTTTCTACATTCTTTGTTCACAATTATGGTTTATAATTGTATTGATTTTGACCTATTTTGAAATTAATCGCGCCGTGACGGCGCATTAAGGAGCGGCGAATATGAAAAAACTTGAGAAACTAAACGGTTTCAGCGGAGTAAGCGGTCCCCTTGTCACAATAGTAATGGACGGAGTGGGACTTGCAAAACCCGGAGAAGGCAACGCGGTATATCTTGCAAGCACACCTACCCTTGATATGCTCATGTCAAAATACCCGTGGGTAAGTCTGCGCGCTCACGGCACGGCCGTGGGACTTCCGTCGGATGACGATATGGGAAACTCCGAGGTGGGACACAACGCGCTCGGAGCCGGCCAGGTCTTTGCGCAAGGCGCAAAGCTTGTTTCAAATTCTATTGAAAGCGGGAAAATGTTTGAAAAGGACACTTGGAAGCTTCTTGTGTCAAACGCGCTTGAAAACAGCTCAACTCTTCATTTTATAGGACTTTTCTCTGACGGCAACGTACACTCGCATATTGATCACCTCAAAGCGATGATACAGCAGGCGAAGGCCGACAAGGTCGCAAGAGTGCGCATTCACATTCTCCTTGACGGACGCGACGTCGGAGAGACGTCGGGACTTGATTATATAGTTCCCTTTGAAGCTTTTCTTGACGGTCTGCGCTCGCCCGAATTTGACGTGCGAATTGCCTCGGGCGGCGGACGAATGAAGATTACCATGGACAGATACGAGGCAAACTGGGGCATGGTCGAACTCGGCTGGAAAACTCACGTACTGGGAGAAGGAAGATACTTCAACAGCGCAAAAGAAGCCTACGAGACCCTGCGCGCCGAAACGGGAGCGATAGATCAGGATCTTGACCCCTTTGTCATAGCCGAAAACGGTAAGCCTGTGGGAACTATAGAGGATAACGACAGCGTTATCTTTTACAACTTCCGCGGAGACCGCGCCATTGAGATATCAAGAGCCTTTGACAGCGGCATTGAATTTGACAAATTCGACAAAGTGCGCTCCCCAAAGGTGGTATACGCGGGAATGCTTGAGTACGACGGCGACCTTCACATCCCTGCAAAATACCTTGTTGATCCCCCGGAAATAACCAATACTATGAGCGAGTATATGACAGACACCGGTATAAAGATTGCTGCCATATCCGAAACTCAGAAATACGGGCATGTGACCTACTTTTGGAACGGCAACCGCTCCGGAAAGTTCTCGGAAGAGCTCGAAGTATATATTGAAAAGCCCTCCGACAAGGTTCCTTTTGAGCAGCGCCCTTGGATGCAATGTGCCGAAATCACAGACAAGCTTATTGAACTCATTTCAAGCGGAAAGTACAAATACATTCGGGTAAACTACCCCAACGGAGACATGGTGGGTCACACGGGCAACCTTGCGGCTACAAAAATCTCAATTGAGGCGCTTGACCTTCAGCTTGCAAGACTTCTTCCCGTAATAGATGCGGCAAAGGGCGCGGCAATTATCACCGCCGACCATGGAAACGCCGATGAAATGTTCGAGCTTGACAAAAAGGGCAACATCGTTTACAACAAAAACGGCAAGCCGAAAGCAAAGACGAGCCACACCCTAAACCCCGTGCCCTGCATAATTTATGACAATTATTGTGCCGAGCATTACACGGTAAAAGAAAATAACGGCGCCTTCGGTCTTTCAAACGTCGCCGCGACCACAGTCAATCTTTTGGGATATGAGGCCCCCGAAATGTGGGATAGCTCTCTTATTGATATTAAGTAAAAGTGAGATAAAAACACAAAGAAAAAGCCGCCAAAGGCTCATGTTACCGTCGGCGGCTTTTTAAAGGCTTTTTAAAACAATATA
Organism: uncultured Clostridia bacterium; assembly: GCA_947588825.1. Lineage (GTDB taxonomy): Bacteria > Bacillota > Clostridia > Oscillospirales > CAG-272 > CAKSQF01. Next base: position 13,843 of record CANPZU010000017.1, on the reverse strand, counting down.
AAGGATATCCTATGATTTACCTTGTAGAAGACGACACAAACATTCGCGAGCTGGTTCTGTACACCCTTAACAGCGTCGGGCTCTTTGCCCGCGGGTTTTCTCTGCCTTCTTTATTTTGGAAGGAAACGGAGCGTGAAAAGCCCTCTCTTGTGCTGCTTGACATAATGCTGCCCGAGGAGGACGGTCTTCATATTCTCAAAAGACTCCGCATCTCGCCCGAAACGGCTAAGATTCCCATTATAATGCTCACGGCAAAGGCGGACGAGTACGACAAGGTAAAGGGATTTGATCTTGGAGCCGACGATTACATTCCAAAACCGTTTGGAATGATGGAGCTTGTGGCAAGGGTCAAGGCTCTGCTCAGACGCGCCGGGGACTCTTCTATCACGGTCTCGAGCGAATATCTCATCGGTTCCCTTTACGTAAATACCGCCTCTCATATCGTAAAAGTCGACGACAACGCTGTAACGCTTACTCTCAAGGAGTTTGAGCTGCTGCGCATACTCCTTGAAAACAGAAACATAGTGCTCACAAGAGATCAGCTTCTCAGCAGCGTATGGGGATACGCCTTTGACGGGGAGAGCCGCACGGTCGACGTTCACATAAGAACTCTGCGGCAAAAGCTCGGACATGCGGGGGACATTATAGAAACAATACGCGGATTCGGATATAAAATTTCATAATCCGAGTTCAAATAGATTAAATTTAAAACGACAATGACCGATAATTTAAAAACGGCAGCCTTTGCAAAGCCCCAAAAGGGGATAAGGCCGCCGTTGCTTTTTTATCAAGCGCGCTATTTTTTCCCGACCCTGCTCTTTATAAACTCCAAATCCTTGTTTATCTTATCAATACAGGTAAAATCGGCGTGCATTTCGGGCGATTCAAGGGTGTATGTTCCGTCATATATATTTTTAATTTTATTCAGCAACCAATCAAGCTCCGCAATTCCCTCTCCAAGGTGAGGTATCGGACGAAGGGAGGCAAAATCGCCGGACGGTCCGATATAATCGCTTATATGAACATGATCTATCCTGCCGTTTTCAAACCAACCTGATTCTAAAAAGAGGGCGTGCTGCATGTGAAAGGCGGAAAAACGCGAGTCAAAAACAAATTTGATATTTGGATATTCATTTGCCGCTCGGCACAGGTGAAAGTAAGGATTTTTCACTGCGCACGGCACATTTTCAATAAGGAGCTTAACAGAATGCTTATTTGCGGCGTCGGCAAGCTCATAAAGACAGGAGAAATTGTTTTCAATAAAACGGTCGCTGACAAGGTCGCCCCACAAATGCAGCACAATTTTTTTGCTGCCGAGAAGCTTTGCAACCTCGCAGTTCTTATTGAATTCACATATTGCTCTTTCCCTGTAGCCTTCTTCTGAGCAGGAGAGATATTTCCCGATGTCCTTGTCGGCGTGCGTTATAGGAATGCTCAGTCCCGCCCTTTCAAGATCGCCCATTACGCTTTTGCATTTTTCAAAGAAGGTGGGAAAAATCATAAATTCAAAGCCGTCGCACTCAAGATAAGGAGCGCTTTCTATGAACAACTTGTGATTAAAACCGTTTATCCTTCCGACGATCGTACCGCTTGAAACATATATTTTGCTCATACAAACCTTCCGTTTTACGTATTACGGTATATTTTATATTGATATTATCACAAAAGGTCGGAAATATCAAGAAAATTTATTGAAAATATTGCGATTGTATGATATAATGATTTAAATATTCGGCAAACGGGCAAAGAGAGGGAAAACGCATATGATAACATATGATTCACACACTCACTCAGCCTATTCCTTTGATTGTGAAGACAAATACACGATAGAGGATATGTGTCTTGCCGCCGTTTCAAAAGGTATAACGCACCTTGCAATCACCGATCACTACGACATAAACGCGGTGGAAGAGGGAATTTACCCTTCCCCGGACTTTTACGCGCTTAAGGCCCAAATCAAGCGCGCCGAGGACAAATATAAAAGTTTGCTCACCCTGTCGTTTGGAGTGGAGCTCGGATCGGCAGTGCAGTATCCCGAAAAAGCGATCGAGTTTTTAAATAAGTATAATTTTGAAACGGTCGTTGCTTCCGTCCATTACATGAGAGGGCATGACGATTTTTGCTTTTGGGACATGAAAAGCCTTGATAAAGCCGGCTTTGAAGATATGTGGCTTAAATACCTTGCCGATATCGAGGACACGGTGGATTTCGGAAGATCGGATATTTTAGCGCATCTGACATATCCTCTCAGATATGCGCATCTTGCCAAAGTGCGCTATGACATCTCATTTTCCGACCGAATCATCGAAAGGATACTTACTAAGGTCATAAAAAACGACATGCTGCTTGAGGTAAACGCTTCGGGCTTTCGTCAGGGAATGGATACGCCGCTTCCCGACGGGCATATCCTGACAATTTACAAAGAATGCGGCGGAAGGCTGATTTGCGTCGGGTCGGACGCTCACTCGCTCGAAAATATCGGAGCATGCTTTGATAAGACCCGCCAATACCTTAAAAAATACGGCTTTGACAAGGTCTGCTTTGCAAAAAACAAGGAAATTTACACAGAAAGCATTTAAACATTTGAATTTAAAGGATTTTAAGAAAGGAAATATTATGGATATATTACTCGAAATGCTCGAAAAGGACGCAAGACTCACCCCCGAGCAGATCGCAATCATGACACAAAAGGACGAAGGAGACATAAAGGCGGCAATAGATTCTTATGAAAGCCGGGGCGTCATACTGGGATACAAGGCGCTTGTCAATTGGGACAAGACGGAAAGAGAATATATCAGCGCGATAATCGAGCTTAAGGTAACTCCTCAAAGAGACCGCGGATTTGAAAAGATCGCCGAAAAAATATACAACTATCCGGAGGTCAAAAGCCTGTATCTTATGTCGGGCGCATACGACTTTCAGGTTATACTTGAGGGAAAAACTCTGCGAGAGGTAGCTCAGTTCGTTGCGAGCAAACTCGCCCCAATAGACGGAGTCATATCCACAGCCACGCATTTTGTTCTTAAAAAATACAAGGACAACGGCTGCGTGTTTAAAGTTCCCGAGAAAGACGAGCGTATAAACTCAATATGACAGACTATTCAAAGAAGCTGTCAAAGACAGCGCAAAGCATAAGTCCCTCAGGTATAAGAAAGTTTTTTGACATTCTCGATGATATGGACGATGTCACTTCCTTAACGGTCGGCCAGCCTGACTTTGCCACCCCATGGCATATAAGGGAAGCTGCCATCGACGCCTTGAGCGCGGGAAAGACATACTACACGTCAAACGCGGGACTTACTCCTTTGAGGGAGGAAATTTCAAAATACGTAAAAAGGCGTTTTTCCCTTGACTACGGCAAGGATGAAATAATCACAACAGTAGGCGGAAGCGAGGCGATCGATCTTGCCATGCGCGCGCTTATCGACCCCGGAGACGAGGTTATAATACCGGTGCCGTCATTTGTCTGTTACGGGCCGATTGCCCGCCTTGCCGGAGGAGTTCCCGTTTATGTCGACCTTGATGAAAAAGACGGCTTTACCCTTACTCCCGAAAAGCTCGAAAGGGCGATAACTCCCAAAACAAAGCTTTTGGTACTTCCATTTCCCAATAATCCCACGGGATCCGTAATGAGACTGCCCGAGCTTGAAAAGATTGCCGATATCATAGAAAAAAAGGACATTTTTGTGCTCTCGGATGAAATATACGCGGAGCTGACATATAAAGGACGGCACGTGTCTATCGCCTCACTTGACGGCATGCGTGAAAGGACAATAATCGCAAGCGGCTTTTCAAAGGCGTACGCCATGACGGGATGGCGTCTTGGATACACCCTTGCTCCAAGGGAAATAAGCGTGCAAATGCTGAAGATACACCAGTACGCCATAATGTGCGCTCCCACGGCCAGTCAGTACGCCGGCATCGAGGCGCTTTGCGCGGGAGACGAGGACATAGAGTACATGAAGGCTGAGTACGACCGCAGAAGGCTGTACATCGTAAACTGCCTGAGGAGCGCAGGATTTGAATGCTACGAACCGCTGGGAGCCTTCTATGTGTTTCCCAACATATCCAAATACGGTCTTGATAGCGAAAGCTTTTGTTCCAGGCTTTTATACGAAAACAAAGTGGCGATCGTTCCCGGCACCGCGTTCGGTTCTTGCGGAGAAGGCTTTGCAAGGATATCGTACGCCTACTCCGTTAAACACATATCAAGCGCCGTGGAAAAGCTGGCAGATTTTGCGAACAAAATAAAAAACGAACGCAAACTTTAACCGCAGGCTAAAGCGCCAATGAGAGAAGCGCGCAGACAGACGCTGTAAGCGGCGCGGAAACAATTTTTGATATACAGTATTTTTTCATGCTGAGCTCGGGATATATATTAAGCGACGCTATTTGCATATGAACCGATATTCCCGAAAAGGAGCATATCGCGCCCGCGAGTATAAAGGCGCTTCTGCTTGAAACAGAGCTTTCGGCTATACTGTTTATTCCCCCGCTTATCTCAATAACGCCGTTGACGGCGCACCGTATATTTTCGGGAAGGAACGCACAGGCAAGATCTATATACCCTCCTATCACTGAAAAAGCTATGATAAAGGACGAAACGGCAAGCATCGTCGTCGCCGTGTTCTTTATTGCTTTTACCGTTTCAGATATTCCCACGCTTCCTCTTTCGGCAGACAGAAGCGGGACAAAGGGCTCCTGTCCTCGAGGACGCAAAATGAACGCTGTAACAATCGACGTCGCGACAAGCGTCAGGTACAGCATAACCCCGAGCCGTGCGCTCCCCAGCACTCCAAGCCCGACATACCCGATAACAAATGCCGCCGAAGGATTGTTGGTAAAGCATAGGAGCCTTTCCGCCTCGGCTTTGCTTATCCGCTTTGCCCCGTACAGCTCAAAAGTACACATTCCTCCAATGGGAAAACCCGAAAGAAGCCCCGAAACTACCGCTCCGGCGCCCTCCTTGCTCACTCCGAACAAAAGGGAGATAAGCTTTGCAAATGCTCGCGGCGTCTCCAATACGCAAAGCAGCGAGCTGATCACGGCAAAGGGGAATATCGCGGGTATCACCGACCGTACGCATATCTCAAAGCCCTTTTTCACAAAAGAGGCTGACAGGGCGGGATTTTTTATAAGAAGCAGTATGCAGCATATCAAAATGATCCACGTTCCCGTTGAACTTATAATTCTTATACGCCCTCTTTTCTTCACGAATGAATCACCAAACCTTCGAATAAAATAATTCCGTACAAATGTATTGATTTTTTCGGAGGATTATTCATGCCGCGCATAAGACGACACAGGATCACATATGAAAATTTCACCGTAACTCTTGAAAACGACAGAAACGTTTGGGTCGACGGGTGCCTTGCGATACTCGTCTATGAAAGGGACAAGGTGGCAATAAAACTGAGCAGACGTAATCTGATCGTTAACGGAAGCGAGCTTGTCCTGAAATCATATTCAAGTCACGAGCTTTGCATCAGCGGTCGCATTTCTTCAGTGAACTTGGAGGACCGCAAATGATTTACCGACTCTTTCTCTTCATTATAGGTTCCTTTCGATTTCGCGTAAATCAGTATACCACAAACACACTTAATGTGCTTGTGCGTGAGAATATCAATACTTACGGCATGCATAAAGAGGGGGACGCTCTTGTTTTTGAGATTCCTTCGTTCAGCCTCAGAAGACTTAAAAAGCTTTTTAAACAGTACCTTCTCCCTTTTCCCGAAGGAAAGCTTATCGGACTTCCGAGCTACATTTTAAGATACAGGAAAAGGTGGGGACTTGTCGCTGGAGTTCTTTCGCTTTTTGCGATAATTTACCTCTCTTCCTCCTTCGTATGGCAGATAAACGTTATCGGCAACGAAAGCGTGGAAGACAGCCGCATAACAAGCGACCTCAAAGAACTCGGCTTTGGAGTCGGCTCGTTTATCCCCTCGGTGAATGTTAAGCTGCTGTGCAATGAGTATCTGCTGCAAAACGACGATCTCTCATGGATGAGTATAAATATAATCGGCAACTGCGTCGATATCAGGGTAAGAGAGAGCCTCGGGCACGGCGATAAGGACGCAGAGGACAACACGCCCTCTTCGATAATCGCCTCATGCGACGGCTTTATTGAACGCATCGTACTGAAAAATGGCGAGATAGTAAAAAACGCGGGATCTACGATCAGAAAGGGAGAAACGATAGTCAGCGGAGTCGTCGGAAAGGAAGACGGAACATTCCGACTCGTACGATCGCAAGCAGATGTATACGCCAAAACCTCTCACAGCTTTTCAATCGACATTCCTCTTGAACAGGTCCTGACAAGCGAAAAGGAATACAAAAACGGTAAAAGCTCCATTTTGTTCTTTGCAAAACAGTTTGACCTTCCCGGAAAGAACGTTTCGGAGGACGGCCTGCTGGCAAGAGACACCACCAAGTACCTTACGCTTCCCGGAAATATCACCCTGCCCGTGGGAGTTGTGACAAGGACCTTTTATAAAAGCGAGGAAAAGCAGATAAAGATAAGTAAAGAAAAGGCGGCCTCCCTTGCAAGAGAGGAACTGGCTTCAAAAATAGATTCTGAATTTTCAAGTGCGGATATTCTGTCAATATCAATGAAAGACGAATGCGACGACACAAAATACCGACTTGAAGTCACCGTGTACTGCATTGAAAATATAGCACAGGAACGAAAGATAGTAAAAGAAGATTACAATTACAATCACAATCCGCAGAAAGAGTAAAACAAAACCTGGCTTATTTGCCGAAAGGAATGGTCATATATGGCTGAAAATATAATTGCCGTTGAAAGCTCCGCCATAGTATCCGAAATATTCGGAAGCTATGACTCAAACGTGAAATTAATAGAAGACCGCTTCGAGGTCCGCATCTACAACCGCAGCGAGGACGGTAACTCGATAGTTATAAGCGGCGACGAGCATAATATCTCTCTTGCCTCCAAGGCGATAAACTACCTGAAAAAATGCGCCCTCTCGGGAGACGGCGTAAACGAACAAATAACCCTTTACGCCATCAACATGTGCGTAGACGGTATGGAGAGCGAGCTCTCTGTGCTTGATGACAGTTGTCTTTGCATAACGGCAAAAGGCAAGCCCATAAAAGCCAAGACAGTAGGGCAAAAGAAATACGCGGAAGATATAAAAAACAACACGATCGTGTTCGGAATAGGCCCAGCCGGAACGGGAAAGACTTTTTTGGCGGTCGCCATGGCGGTATCCGCGCTGCGCAAAAGAGAGGTAAGCAGGATAATTCTGACCCGTCCCGCCGTAGAGGCAGGAGAGCGGCTCGGATATCTTCCCGGAGATCTGCAAAGCAAGATAGACCCTTATCTGCGTCCTCTTTACGACGCCCTGTACGAGACAATGGGCAACGAGGCGTACGCGCGCAATGTGGAAAAGGGTGTCATCGAAATAGCCCCTCTTGCTTACATGAGAGGCAGAACGCTTGACAACAGCTTTATAATACTCGACGAAGCGCAAAACACTACGCCCGAACAAATGAAAATGTTTTTAACACGACTCGGACTGTCATCAAAGGCGATAATAACGGGCGACCTTACGCAAACCGACCTTCCGAGAGGGCAAAAAAGCGGTCTTGCGCAGGCGGTAAGCATACTTGAAGGCATCGACGACATAAAGATCCACCGCTTCACCGATAAAGACGTCGTACGCCACAGACTGGTCCAACAGATAATACTCGCCTATGAAAAACACGACCGAGAAAAGTCCGGCAAAGAGGAAAACAGAAAAAGGACATATAAATTCAAGCAGTGAGACGCCATGAAAAATAAAATTTACATTACGAACGATCAAGACAAAATAAAAACCGATAAAGCTCTTTGCTCTCTTATAAAGAAAGCGGTGAACGCGAGCCTCAACTACGAGAAATACGAGCGTGACGCGGAAATTTCCGTCACTTTGATCGATAATCAAAAGATACGCGCTCTCAATTTGAATTACAGAGGCGTCGACATGCCGACCGATGTGCTTTCATTTCCCATTTTCGACGAAGAATTTAAAGACGGCGAGCCGTGCGTACTCGGCGACATTGTGATATCCCTTGAAAAGGCGCAAAGTCAAGCAAATGAATACGGCCATTCATTTGAAAGAGAAGTCGCCTTTTTATGCGTGCATTCAATGCTCCACCTTTTGGGATACGACCATGAACATGGTCAGGAAAACGAGAGAGAAATGTTTGAAAAGCAAGAGATGATTTTAAACTCCATCGGTCTTTTGCGCCAAATGCCTAATAATAACTGAGGATCGAACAAAAACAAATGAAAAAAACAGGATTTATAGCGATAGTGGGACGTCCCAACGCGGGAAAGTCCACAATACTTAACCGTCTGCTCGGAGAAAAAGTGGCGATCGTATCTAATAAGCCTCAAACCACAAGGACAAAGATAACGGGTATACTTACAAAAGGCGAAAACCAATTTGTATTTCTTGACACGCCCGGAATGCACAATCCCCGCACAAAGCTTGGACGCCGCATGATAAAGTCGATAAGCTCCGCAATCTCTCAAGTGGACGCCGCAATCCTCGTCGCCGACGCTTCATATCCTCCCGGTCAGATCGAAAAGAATTTTATCGAGCGCTTCAATGAAAATAAGATGCCGCTTATACTCGCGCTCAACAAGACCGACAACACAAACTTCGCCGGAGTTGCCAAAACCGTGAGCGAGTACGCCGCTCTTTCGGAATATGCGGCCGTGGTGCCTACCTGCGCCATAAAAAACGAGGGGATAGATACTCTGCTTGACGAGGCTGCAAAGCTGCTTTACGAGGGTGAGTGGATATTTGCCCCGGACGAGCTAACCGACCAGCCCGAAAGAAAAATAGCCTCTGAAATAATCAGAGAAAAGCTTCTGCGCTTGCTTGACAACGAAATTCCCCACGGCTGCGCTGTGGTAATAGAAGAATTTAAAGAAGAAGGAAAGCTGCTGCGCATCAGGGCAGAAATATTTTGTGAGAAGGCTTCCCACAAGCGCATCATAATAGGAAAAAACGGAGATATGCTCAAAAAAATCGGTTCTTATGCGAGATCCGACATGGAAAGCTTCTTCGGCGTCAAAATTTTTCTTGACCTGTGGGTCAAGGTCAAGGAAAACTGGCGGGAGAGCGACTTTATAATAAACGATTTCGGAATAAAAGACGAGGAGCAGGAGTAAAAACACATTAAGAGGGCCGTTCGGACATGACAAAGGAATTGACAATAAAGGCACTGGTGCTGCGCGAGATACCGATGGGAGAATCTGATAAGCTCATTACGGTCCTTGCAAAGGACATGGGAAAGCTGCTGATCTCATGTAAGGGAGTAAGAAACATAAAAAGTCACCGGCTCTCCTCCACACAGCTGTTTTGCTATGACGAATTCACGCTGACCGAAAAGGACGAAAAGTATTATCTTAAAGAAGCGGCGCTTATCGAGAATTTTTACAGCATCCGTGAAGACATCGAAAAGCTCGCTCTCGCTCAATATGTCCTTCAGGTGACCGAAGAAGTGAGCATCGAGGGAGAATATGACAACTCGGTCCTCTCTTTGGTCCTTAACACTCTGTACATGATCTCCTCCTCAAACAAAGGGCTAAAGCACATAAAGGCGTGCTTTGAACTGCGTATTGCAAGTATTCTCGGCTTTATGCCCGACCTTTCAGAATGCTCGGTATGCGCGCGCAAGACGCCGCCCCCCTTCTTTCTTGATATAGAGGGAGGCAATATCATATGTAAGGACTGCATGTCCGAAATATCGGACTTTGACGCGTGGAAATATGCAGATCTCAGCGCGGCGCTGTTTTTAGCCGTGCGTTACGTTATAAGCGCGCCTCCAAAGAGGGTATTCTCATTTAACCTTGGTTCTGACGAGGACGTCAAGTTTTTTGACCTTTGCGAACGGTATCTTCTTACTCATCTTGAAAAAGACACTTTTGACACTCTTAAATTCTACCGCTCTCTCGGTTTGTAATTAATTAAAACAAAAAAACAAAAAACGCCTTTAAATTACGGCGCAAAGTAAAAACGGTAAAACATTATGCCAAATTTTGATAAAGCAATACAAACACTTGAATACACAAAAATACTAAAGATGCTTGCCGAGTGTGCAGCAACTCAGGGAGCAAAGGAAATGGCCCTTGCCTCCCGTCCCGAAGAGGAGCCGGAACACATAAGAAAAAAGCTTTCCCAGACCACTGATGCAAAGCGTCTGTCTGCCGAAAAAGGCGCTCCTTATTTCAAAAATATAAAGGACATAACTCCCGCTGTGGACAGAGCCGTAAAGGGCGCGATGCTCAGCCCCAAAGAACTGCTTGAAATTGCATCGCTGCTCGAAGGAGTAGTTGCGCTTTGTGATTACTCGTCGGGAAGGAACACAAATCTTGGCTCTCTTGAGGAAATATTTTCAAGACTCATGCCCGATAAGCTTCTCTCTTACGAGATAAGACGGATTATAATCGCCGAGGACATTATCTCGGACGACGCGAGTCCCAAGCTTTCTCAGCTTCGGCGCGCCATAAGGCTTACCAACAATAAAATCAGAGAAACGCTTCAAAAATATATCACATCCGATCAGTATTCCAAATACCTTCAGGAAAACATAGTAACGATAAGAGAAGGCAGATATGTCATTCCCGTCAAAGCGGAGCACAAAAACGATATAAAGGGTCTTATACACGACACTTCTTCCACCGGCTCCACAATGTTTATCGAACCTATGGCGATAGTCGAAGCAAATAACGAGCTGCGCGAGCTGGAGATATCGGAGAAAAAGGAAATCGAGCGCATACTGTATACCCTTTCCGACAGCGTCGCCCGCTCTTCTTCCGCTCTGATTCTGAATTACCGCAACCTCACACTGCTTGCGTATATATTTGCAAGATCCGAGCTTTCATGGAAAATGAAGGGCGTCGAGCCGATCGTCACAACCGACGGACCTATAGATATCAAAGCGGCAAGACACCCTCTTCTTGACAGCGATAAGGTGGTCCCTGTCAACATACGCCTCGGAGGCGATTTTGACACCCTTATAATCACCGGACCGAACACGGGAGGCAAGACCGTCGCCCTTAAAACGCTCGGACTTTTCGCGCTCATGGCGCAGTCCGGCCTGCACATCCCCGCCGCAGACGGCTCGAAACTCAAAATATTTGAAAAGATACTTCCCGACATCGGTGACGAACAGTCTATAGAACAATCTCTTTCCACCTTTTCGGCGCACATGACGAACATCGTAAAAATATTAAACGACGCCGATCAAAATTCGCTTGTCCTTTACGACGAGCTTGGCGCAGGCACCGACCCCGTGGAAGGGGCGGCGCTCGCCGTTGCAATAATAGAGAGCACGAGAGCAAAAGGAGCGCTGTGCGCCGCTACGACCCATTACGCAGAGGTAAAAATGTACGCTCTTGACACAAAGGGAGTGTCAAACGCCGCCTGCGAATTCGACATCGAAACTCTCTCTCCGACATACCGACTTATAATCGGCGCGCCGGGTAAATCTAACGCCTTTGCCATATCAAAACGTCTCGGTCTGCCGTCCTCTGTCATCGACCGTGCATCGGAACTGATATCCCCCGACAGCAAGCGCTTTGAAGAAGTAATTGAAGCTCTTGAAAAGCAAAGACAGGACTCCGAAAAGAAGCTGCGTGAAGTGAGCGAACTGCAAAAAAAGCAGGAGGAACTTTACAAAAAGGCGATAGTAAGCTACAAAGCGGACGCTGAAAAGGCGCAAAAGGAACGGGAAAAGGCGATTGAGCAGGCAAGGCGCATCATTGAAAGCGCAAGGGCAACAAGCGACTTCGTTTTAAACGAACTTGAAAAAGCCAAAAAGGCGAAGGACAGCGAGAACTACGCACAGGAGCTTGAGGAGGCGCGCAGAAATATACGGCGCGCTTTAAGCGAAGGCTATGATGAAATCGATCCGGTAAGCGAAAAAGAGCCGTCAAATTACACGCCCTCTCGAGCTATAGTAAAAGGGGACGACGTGCGTATAATAAATATAAACAAGAGTGCGAGCGTTGTAACCGATCCCGACAAAGACGGCTTTGTGACGGTCAGAACGGGAAATATACGTATGAAAACAAACCTTTCCAATCTCATGCTCGCTTGCGATATAAGGTCTGAGACGACCAAAAAAGAAGGTAAGACAAAAAAGGCGGGCGCGGATGCGGTAAACGCCTCAGCCGCCGGAAGCGTTAAATACTTTTCGCCCGAGATAGACCTGAGAGGAAAAAACGGCGATGACGCGTGGAATGAGCTTGACAGATATTTTGATAACGCCGTTCTCGCTGGAGTACATTCGGTACGCGTCATTCACGGCAAAGGAACGGGCGCTCTGAAAAAACGCCTTTGGGAGCTCTTTCGCTCCGATAAAAGAATAGCATCTTTCAGAATAGGGGCCTTCGGAGAAGGGGATGGCGGCGTAACTGTGGTAGAGCTGAAATAAAACAGCAAATTACTCCGTGGATCTGAAAAAGCAATTTGATCTGACGGCCGACAGGGATAACTTTAATATGACTCAAACTTGCTTTTTAATATGGAAATACCGTTTTTTTGACGACAGGATCGAAATAATACGCAATTTCTTTTTCGAAAAGTGCATGAGCGTCAGCACAAAGCGAATAGAATGCGCTTCGATCAACTCTAATATAATACTGAACATTTTTGGAAGGTGCAATCTCACCGTAATATCCTCAAGCAACGCATTTACCCTTCTCGGAATTCCCCGCTCTTTTGCCGAAAAGCTGTGCGAACGCTTTACAAACAGCGGAGACAGGCAAAGAAAGATACGCGTAACCAACAAGGATCTTATCAAAAAATCCTTGCTGAGAACAAGACTCATTTGGTATTTCGTTCTCCTTGCGATTATTTGGGCGGCGGTAATACTCTTCGGGAACAAATACATCACGCCGGAGACCGCAGATAAAATAAGAGAATACGCATTTAAAAGAATCGTTCTTTTCAGCGCCCTTGTCATGTCCTTTGCGCTGCCGCAGGCAATCATTTGGCTGTGGGCGATAACAGGAGGAGTGCTTGCGCAGTTCATAAAATACTATAAATACACCGCCACAAGAACCAAAGACGCAATATGCTTTGAGTACGGAATGATGGTCCAGCACAAGATATATATTCCGATAGACCGAATCGCTATCGCCGAATACTCGCAGTCTCCGCTTATGCAGCTATTCGGATGCGGGGAGCTGCGCATTTACGCCGTGGGTTACAACGCCTTTTTTATGAAAAGCGACACCATTCTTCCCTTCCTGACTAATTCAAAAAAAGATAAGGCAATATCCTTCCTGCTGCCCGAGTTTTCCCTTGAAACGAAAAAAAGACGCGATAGAAAGCTTAAATACTTTATCATTCACTGGACGATGCTTTTGCCGCTTCCGCTTCTTGTCCTTTCGATCTTTTTCGGGATAGGATGGCTGATTGTCGCTCTTCTTTTTGAAGCGGTTATGCTGCTTAACGCGCTTTTGCTTTACAAAAATTCAAAAATGGAATACTCATCTGAAATAACCTACATTTCAAACGGGGGATTTTACAGCAAAAGCGCGCTGATACGAAACCGCATGATAGAATCCGTGTCATCTTACGGCACAACGGCTAAAAAAAGGCATGGACTTGTTAATTTCAGCGTAAAAGTTTTCGGGAAAACCGGTCGCTCCATACGGGTGAGAAATATAAGTGTCGAAATGTCGGAATACTATAAAATTCCGCGCCGCTGATAAGAGCTTAAAAATAAAAAATGGGACTGTGTGATATAATCCCCATAGAGTAGACACATGAAAAAACAAAAATTTTCAAGACTACGCTATGGGGGTTTATTTATGACA